>JASFBC010000231.1:0-4625 GCA_036172315.1 Anaerolineae bacterium
GGCCGTCCGTTCTCCGCTGGATATGTGAAGAGCGACAGACGAGGCCTATCCGCGGAAAACAGGGGGAGATTGGGGAAAGGCTAGGAATTCCTCGGGCCGGTGGAGTCCATCGTCGCTCCTTTCCGGAAATTCGCAGAGCGAACAGAAAACAAAAGCGGCCCCCGCCAGGGCTTGACGGGAACCGCCTTTTGTGGTATGCGACCGGCGACCTCCGCGCCGCCCTGATCGGCGTGGAGACCCGCCCTCCGGTCGGTGCATACTCACCACGGAGGGCATTTTTATTGGAAGGTAACTGCTTATAGGATACTCCGGATTGCCCGGCCTGTCAATTTCCGGCGACCGGAGATGCGGACGCGAGTCGGGGACACAGGGCTTGGGGTATCCTTATCCCCAATAAAACAGGCGGGGTGAGACTAATGTAGCCCACCCTCGCCTGGTTTGCTTCCCGATCTTCACCAGATCGTCTGCCCATGTCGGGGTGCCCGGATGACCCGATCCCCGGTCAGATCGGCACCCCCAACCATTTCGCCGTCCCTACCAGAATGCGATCATGTAACTCGGGCACAGCGCCCACCCCCGCCGATGCCAGCACCCCATCGGCATTCACCAGCACAATCTCGTAATTCGCGCTTCCCAATATGGGTAGTTTCCCTCTTGAGTGTTTAGGCGATTTCTGTCCCCATAAGGCCTGTGCGGCTTTCAGCAAGCCACAAGGCGAGCACCAGAAGCACATCGTGAAATGTGGCAAGACCAAGGCGGGTCGCCAACGCTACCTGTACCGCACCTGTGGGTGCACGTTCACAGAAACCCAAGGCACGCTCTTCTACCGTCGGCGCACACCCGAGGATGAGATCATCGAGACCCTCGCCTGAAGCGTTTTCCCAGATGGAAGGGGGGTGCCCAACAAAGCCGGTGGGGGTGGATGACAACTCCGCTACGGCCCCTGAACCGCCATTCCCTCTGAGCAGAGATGCCGCTATTCCTAAGGTCAAAAGGAAGACCAATCCCCCCACCAATTTGATCGTTCTTCCCACGGCGCACCTCATCCTTGAGATTGAAATCTGGTAAACGGCCAAGCAGAACAGCCGCCTCTGTTATTCACGGTTGCAGCAGCAGGTCCACGCCGTAGTTCCTCTCATCGGCGACGACGGTGACGGTTGTTGTATCCCAGTATAGTTGGCCGCTCACCCAGGCGGCGGAGTAGACGGTGTAGGTGCCGGGCGGGATGTTGTAGAAGTGATAGGTGCCGTCGTGGATGGTGCGGGTGTGGAGAACCTCACCCCCCTGTCTGTAGGCCCAGACGTCCGCACCGGGCAGGTACTCGGGGACACCGCCCACCAAGGCGCGCACCAGCCCGCCGATGGAGGCGGTGCCGGGTACCGGCTCCGGAATCGGCCAGAAGGTGCAGACGCTGCAACTCAGGTCGTCCAGGTAGAAGAAGGTCCCGTAGTAATCGTTGTCGTGGGTGCCGTAAAAGTGGACCCGGATGTTCTGACCCGCCAGGGTGGTCACGTCCAATCCCTGTTCGGTGAAGTCCACGCTGAAAAGCTCCCAGGTTTCTGTGACGACCCCGCCGTTTACGATGGGGATAGGGCTGCCAATGGGATTGCCACCGCTATCACGCAACTGCACGTAGAGGGTGTCGTCGGCATCCGGGATGTTGCGGTAACTGCAGTCGGTGAGGCTACCGGCTACCGCCTGCCACCCGCTCACGACCAGATGGGTGAGGGTGTAGACCTCGGTGGGAATCTGGACCGTCTGGTAGAGGTAGGGGTTGAAGGGAGCGCAGGCGGGATAGGAGCCCAGGGAGGCGTGGAGCCGCATGGAGAAGGCGCCTGAGTGCTGGAGGTAGCCGGTGTGCTGATAAGCCCCGGCGTCGCCTGCAGTCCAGTAGGTGAAGATGCGCTGAGGATTCCCTTCAAACCCCCCCAGTTGCAGGAGTTCGCTGCACTCACGGAGGCCGGGCGGCTTGATCTCCCCCTCTCCCCACGGCGGTAACTCCGGCGGGCGGCAGATATTGACTGTAGCGGAATAAGTCACCCGGACGGGAACCCAATCCAGATAAAAGGTTTTGGAGGAAGAGGCACCATTATAGGCCGATACCCGCACCCGGAAAGCACTATTAGCCAGTTGGCTTACTGTCCAGGTTCGCCCCCAGGTATCATTAGGCCCGCCTAAGATCACCGTACGCTCGCTGGTGGATTGAACAGCATCTTCCTTTATGGACGTCCAGTTGGATCCGTTGTTCCAGGACAGCTGGGCACCCATAGAGCCGCTGCCCGAGGTACTGTTGACCCACCAGTCCAGCCGGACTTCTATGCCCCGGATGGTGGCCGTAGTGGGGATAGAGATGTTATAGATATAGAACTGGTGGCGTTGGGTGCTCCCTGCGGAAACGGAGACGCTGGCGGCATTTCCACCGTCTGCATAGGCGTTGACCGCGTTGGAGAAGGAACCCGTATTCCCCGAAGGGTTAAACCAGCCTGTGGTAAAGGTTTGGGGGTAGAAACAACTGGCCGAGACGACCATGGAGGTCAGGTTGTTGTCCTCGTTGTCTTCTTCCACGTAGTTGGTCGTATCCACCCGGGCGGAGATGCGGTATTGTCCTTCAGATGGAAGCCACAGGTAGGCGGTGATGACAGTAGTCCCATAGGGGCCGATGCCAGCAATCCACTGTTTGACCAGTCCCAGTTGCCCCGCTGCCGGCGGTGGCTGAGTCAGCGGGGTGATGTAGAAGTCCACGTCAAAAATTTCCTCGGTGAGGCCCGGGGTGATGTTGGAAATCACCGCCGTCACGGTGAAGAGGTTCTGCACCGGAATTTGCTGAGGGAGGTTGATCGCCGCAACAATCATATCCGGCCGGACCGGGCGGACGTAGAGGTCGGCCGAATAGGCGACCAGCGTGGCCATATTGCCACAGGTCCCGGAGCCGGTATGGCTCTCCAGGCGGTAAAAGCCCACGCTCTCCAGCGGAATCTGGACCGCCAAGTCCAGCGCGTCCCAGGTATTGGTGTCCACGTTGATGCCGGTCATCAGGACAGCAGAGGAGATACCGCCTGTGATGGAGGTGCGGCACCAGAGCAGCCGGTGCGGATTTCCGGACGGGGGATGGTCATAGAGGTTGACGGAAATCCAGTCCAGCGGGAGAACGGAGTGGGTGGAGGCAACAATGAATGGTCCAACGGCAGTCCATTGTTTGGTCGCCGTATCGGCAGGTTCGTTGGTATCCCATTCCCGGTCGCCATCCATATCAATCCAGACCCGCAGGTTGGCGGTGCCGGGGCGGTTGGCATAGACAGTGAGGACGGCGGTGCCCGTGTTGTCTGTCAGGGCCTCGCCGTAGCCAGGGCCGGTGCCAGAGAAGTCAAAGGAGCCGAAACTGGTGGAGTAACTGACCCGGACGTTGGGCAAGACCTCACCGGTATTCTCATCGGTCACCAGGACGGGTACGGTGTGCCCCCGTTCATCGGGCAGCCGGTTGGTAGCTGTATCAAATTGAATATCCAGCCGGTACCGGATGGGCCGGGGGGTGGGGGTAGGTGTAGAAGGGCTTGGTGTCATCGAAGGTTGGGTCGGAACGATGAAGGTCGGCGGCGGCTGGAAGGTCGGCGGGGGCAGGTTACCAAAACCCACCTGAACTCCCTCGTTCAGCATTGTGACATGGGATTCCACCCGAATGTACCGGGCGAAAGCACGAAACAGAGGGTCTACGAGTTCCACGTTGTGGACAACCTGTACCCGCACCGGGAGACCAGGGAGGCTGGGGTGGTCCAGTCTCTCCGGAGCATCAAAGGCCGGGAACCCCCATACCTGGACGCCAAGGAAGCCGGGGGTACTGGAATAGGCGTTAAACGTACTCGTGGTCAGCCCTAAAGCGGACTCGTTGATGCGCAGCCCCGTTGCCCGGTCCAGCGCGACCAGCTTGATCATCGCTACCCGCCGGGCATTGTATTCGTCAAGGTTCTCCTGAGGGTCACAGTTGTTGCCCGGCTGCCGGTAATTGTAGGGTGGGTAAATGAATGGTGGGTCCGCGCTGAGATTGGTGCACGGGTCCGATGGATCACAGTGGTCTCGGACCGTAGGATTCCCTTCCAATTTACAACCCTGGGGAGGTTGGTATGTAATGGCCCAACGGGCTGCCTCCCGCGCGGCGTGCTGGACAGCCAGGTAACCTTGGAGGATCAGAGCACCCTCAATGATCAGGAAAATGACCAGAAGCAAAACTGGAAGGACCAGGGCGAATTCCACCATTGACTGTCCCCGGGTTAGCCGCCAGCGAATTCGGTATTTCCTCCAGCGAACACCCCTTTCCCGTTCCATTTGCCCCCTCCCAAGGATGGTTCGAGCGAGAGGGTTTATTGGAGATAGGACGCAGATTAGCGCAGATGAACGCGGATTTTTCTCTAACCTTTTACGGGTCTGCTCCTCTCACCATTCCTCTCATCGCTATAGAGTCTAATGCTCTCGTTTCAGGAATAACAATTGCCGGGCCTGGAATCTGGGAGAGTCCGTTGATGTCCGCAGTTCCAGTCCGGCCTCCGAATCGCCTCCCCGGCCCGCTCCGGCAAGCCCTGGGGTGAAAGGTTGTCTATCGGTTGTGTTTCAATTATAAACCAATCGGTGTT
>JASFBC010000232.1:0-1636 GCA_036172315.1 Anaerolineae bacterium
TACCCCTTCGTAGATGACGGTGATCTTCTCCTCGGGGATGCCGTAGACTCGTACTGCGTCCCGTTTGGTGCATTCGGAGACAGCGATGACGGCATCGGCGGCCCGCAGGAAGCGGGGCATCATCAGGGTGAGGAACCAGCGGTTCATGGGCTTGTGGGTTTCGGGGTGGAAGAGGAAGATGAGGTCGTGGAGGGTGAAAACCGTCCGGACGGCAAAGAATCGGGGCAAGAGATGTTCGGTGGCGTGGAATAGGTTCACCCCCCGAAAGAAGCGGTCCATGCCCAGACCCACGAAGTGGCGGAGGGCCGTGGTCAAGCGCCAGCGGTAGGCCCCCCAGGGCACTATATAGCGGGGCAAAGCATCCAGCGGGGGCGGCAGGGGAGCCGGTGGCCGGCAGTCGTAGTGGAACGCGCTCCACGAGATACCCGTCTCCATTGCCACCAGTTGCGTTGCCAGTTCCCGCGCGTAGGAAGCCAGCCCGGCTTTTTGATGGACGATAGGAGAGAGGTCCAGGCAGAGGTTCATTGCCTTTTTGGGCCCCTGTTCCAGTTAACCATCTTCGCCAAAGTACGATAACCAGCCAGCAAAATCCAAACCACTCCAGCCATCAAAGGCCCATAGTGCTTTGCCGTGAACCGGATCAGGCTTTGGTAGTAAATTTGACTGGCTTGATATCGCTGAGGGAGCGACGCACCGCCCAAATGTACGACTTTAAAGCGAGGGTCATAAAGAATTCGCCAACCGGCCTTCCTCATCCGCAGACACCAGTCATTATCCTCAAAGTAAAGGAAAAACTGCTCATCCAGCAGTCCTACCTGCTCCACGACCTCCCGACGTACCAGCATACACGCTCCAGATACCCAATCTACCTCAACAGGCTGTTGTACATCCCACCGGTGCATAGGGCCAAGCCCCAGGAGGGCTTTTAATCCCCGGCGGAATAAATACCAGGGTGTCTGGTCATCTCCAAAGGCAAAGGCTTGCGGTTTACCCTCAGGAGTCCAGAGTGAAGGAGAGAGAGCACCCACTTCGGATTGTGCCAGAAGCGCTTCAGCAGCCCCCTTTAGAGTTTCTGCTGAAGCCAACACATCGCTATTCATTAAAACAATTACCTGACCCATAGCCTTTCGCAAACCAAGGTTAATGCCGCCGGCGAATCCCAAATTCCTATCACTACGAACGAATTCCACAACGGGAAACTTTTCAAGAATTGCACGGTCCGTACCATCAGTGGAGCCATTATCTACTACGATGATCTGCCACTCCTGGGCAACCGCGTCATCGTAGAAACTTTCCACACACTGCACAACCAGACTACAGGTGTTATAAGTAAGAACAGCGATGCTTAAAAAAGGCCTGAGCATTTTTGGTAGAAACTCACCGTTTGTGTCGCTACTGTTTCCTGATCGTACCGTCTGGCCCGCATCAAACCACATTTGCTAAACCCCACCGCCAAGTCGGGCGATCGGCGCAGGTGTTCAAGGCACTCCGCCAACGCCTCCGCATCCCCCTCCGGGAAGATCAAACCAGCATCGCCGACAACCTCGGGGATAGCCCCGGAGTCAGAGCCCACCACCGGCACCCCGCAGGCCATGGCCTCCACCAGGGTTCGCCCAAATTGCTCCTTCCAGACCGG
>JASFBC010000233.1:0-8554 GCA_036172315.1 Anaerolineae bacterium
TTTTAGAGGTCAAGCATGAAGGATAAGCCCGATATTCCCGATGGTTTAATAGAGATTCACGATCCTGAACTGAATCCCGCCCAAATTATGGAGCAGATTCGGGAACGCATCCAGCGCCGCCGGGAGGAGTTGGGTTACCCCTGCCAGGTTTTCCCCACGTTCGGCGCTGCAGCCTATCCTGGCGAACCGGAAGGAGAGGAGTACGATGTGGATTTGTACTACCATCTGCGGCAGGCCAACCAGCATTATTATCAGCTGGGGGTAGAGATGACCCTTGTCCCTTCCCCCCGCTCCTGGATCCCGCTGATAGGCCCGTGGTGGGACCGAATTCGCCGTGAGGCCCATAATCTGGTGCTCTTTTATGTGAACAAATTGGCCCAGCGACAAGTCACAGTAAACAGACACCTGGTCAGCACCCTCAATCGGATGGCTGTGCAGATTCAGGAGCAGCAGCGGCTTGCTGACCTGGCCAGTGGGAGTATTGTGCCTGCTGGCGCAACGGGCCAGGAAGGAGCGGTGGGCTCTCTGGGGCGTTGTTGGAACGCTGACGATAGTGGCCTACTTCTTCGGCTACGCTCCTCCAGGCCACCATCCGTCACCTCTGACAGCGCTTTCTCACCTTTTGGAGACCATCAAGTTCTTCTTGGTCAACGTCGGAGCGCCACTCGGCGGCGGCAGCCTCCTGCTCAGCGGGGTGATAGGCGTGTGCCTTTTCCTACTTTTGCTCATCTACCTGTACCGTCGGTTGAGGGGTACAGGCTTGAGTAACCAACGGTGGTCCGATGCGGAGATTCTTTTAGGTAGCATGATCGTTGTGTCTCTACTCACCTCAGCGGTCATTACCGTTAGTCGCGTGGGGTTCGGCCATCTTGATTGGGCGATGAACTCGCGGTACATCACCTTTACCTCCGTTGGGATCGCTGGCACCTACATACTATTCATACGCCGCCCAGTGGCCTCAGCACAGACGAACGGCTTTCTGCAGCCACAAGGTTTCTCGTTACCCTTCGCCTTCATAGCCATCATGCTGGTAGGGTTGACAACAAGCAATGTGCACGGCTTTAAAAAGGGCCAGGCTTTACACGCCAACAGGTTGTATGCCCAGTATATCCTCCAAACCTTTGAGATGCAGCCAGATGAAGCCCTTACCGCGCTATTCATTGACCCAGCGTACGTTCGGGAGCGTGCCGAGTTTCTGCGTGAGCAACGGCTGAGTGCTTTTCGTGAGCCTGTTATCCTGCTCCTGCTGTCCCAGAGTGGAGATAATATCCCAGCAGGTGAAATCCTGCCCGATCGACCGCTCGTTCAGACTTTTCGATGTCCGGTGGAAACCCTCTATGATGTTGGGATCCTCTTTGCCACCTACGCCCGCTCTAATACTGCGACGGTCGAAATCACCTTGGCAGATCACAACAGTATCCTCGCCCGCCAGGCATTGCCGACGGGAGAGATTAAGGATAACAGTTGGGTTCGTTTCGCCCTTTCACCGCCACTGGAAGGCTGCATAGGGCGAGAGCTCGTCCTGACCATTGCGTCACCAGATGCCAGCCCGGGGAACGCGGTTACGGTCTGGACGTATCCTCGCTATTATGCCGGCGACCTGTCATTACCGGAGAAGGCATCGCTGATAGACAGGGTCATCGGACTGGAACTCAACGCGTTATTCTACGGTCTGTCTCAGACCAGATAGACAAGGGGCAACGTCAGCGAATCCCGGTCATTGAGAAAACGCCTTTACTCGACAGGTCCTTACGAGGGACAAGACCTATGAAGCAATTGCTGATCATTACCCATGAGCACATCGGCCAGAAAATGGCGGGGCCAGGCATTCGGGCCTGGGAGATCGCCCGCGCGGTTGCAGGGCATGGTTTCAACGTTACTCTGGCTACACCTTACCCTGAGCTTTCTGGCTCCGAGGGCTTTCATGTGGTTGGCTTCTCTTGGGACGATCCCCTCTCGCTAGAGCAATGGATTCAGAAGGCCGATGTAGTCATGGCCATCGGCCCCCTTTTGAGCCGCCTAGTCCACTGGCTTGGAAACCCTATCGAGCAACCTGTCATCGTGGACCTTTATGATATATCGCAGATCGAGCAGATCCTGATCTTCGCCCATGCAGGCGCATACTCCCCGATGCTGGTTGACATCCTGACTGAGGAATCCCTTGTTTATCTGAGCAATGGGGACTTTTTCGTCTGCGCCACTGAGCGCCAACGGGATTTTTGGTTGGGAGCCCTGTGGATGGCCGGGCGGTTGAATGCCAGCACATTGTCTATGGACATGGAGAACTGGATTGCCAGGGTTCCTATGGGAATCTCCGATGACCCGCCAAAATGGGATGGGTCGGTACTCAAAGGCGTGGTGCCTGGCATCGGGCCGCAAGACAAGGTAGTGCTCTGGATGGGCGGGCTATGGGAGTGGACCGATCCTATGACATTGGCCACAGCCATAGAGCAGATTCTGACCTGTCGCCAGGATGTACGTTGGGTCTTTGGAGCACTCCATCACTACGATGAACGAGTGGTCCCTCAAATGTCGAAAGCAGCACGCTTCCTGGAAAAATGCCAGGAAGCAGAGTGGCTTGGGCGTTACGTCTTTTTCCTGGACTGGGTTCCTTATGCCCAACGCAGCGCTTACTTGCTGGAAGCGGATGTGGGTATCGGCCTGTACGATCAACCCTTTGAAAGCCACTATGCGATTCGGGCCCGGACACTCGACTATCTCTGGGCCTCCCTCCCGTGTGTATTGAGCGCCGGCGATGAAATGGCTGACTTGCTAGGTGCCCACGGCTTGGCGACAATAGTGCCTCCAAGAGACTCCTACGCTGTGGCAGATGCTCTGTTGCGAAGTTTGGATTCTGCACCGTCCCGCTCGGAATTGGAGCGGCGTGTTCGTCCTTAAAGGATACCTTACGCTGGTCTAGAGTGGTTAGGCCTATCGTCCAATTTTTGAAGGAACCTCGCCTGGCCCCGGATGCGCAGCGCGCACGGAAGCGGATCCCTTCTCTGATCAAACTGCGCCGAGAGAATGATGAGTTGCGCCGAGAGAATGATGAGCTGTGCCGAGAGAATGACCAACTGCGCCATTTGCAAGCCTATCTGGAGGCCTTTAGAAAGGGACGGGTGGTACGTTTGCTAAACCAGGTCTACCGCATCTTCGGAAAGACTTTTTTATGAAGCAAGCATCACCATCCCTTTGCCCCATTTATCCCTGGACAAGGATAGGCGAACCGTAATGTCTGGAGAATTGGAGAATCAAGTGAGGGATTGGCTTCGCGTCTTCCCTCTCGAAGCTCCCGCGGTAGTTGTACCCGTGTACAACGCCTACGAGGATGTGCTGGAATGCGTTGACAGTCTGCTGAAAACGACTCCTGCTGAGGTCCCTGTTTTGGTTCTCGATGATGCTAGCACGGATGAGCGGATTTTCCAGTCCTTAACGACATTTGCTGCTGCCGGTCGCCTGCTCTACGTCCGAAAACCTATGAACACGGGGTTCGTAGATACGGTCAATCTGGCCTTCACCGCAAGCGCTCCACGGGACGTCGTGGTGATCAACAGTGACGTGGTCGTCCCGCCTGGTTGGCTGGAAAGACTGCGGTCTGCTGCCTATCATCGTTCCAACATCGCCACGGCTACGCCGTTGACTAACTGGGGCACTATTGTATCCGTGCCCTGCCGGAATAAGCCGGTGCCGATAGAAGGAATGACTGTTGAAGAAATAGACGCACGGGTTCAGGAGAATTCGCTACGGTTGTATCCAATAATTCCCACGGCCATTGGGCATTGCGTTTATTTCAAGCGGGCTGCTTTGGACTTGGTAGGGTATCTTGATGAAACCTTTAGCCCGGGATATGGGGAGGAAGTGGATTGGTCCCAAAGGGCTGTGTTGCTGGGATTTTCCCATGTTGTTGCCGATGACCTTTTCATCTATCACAAGGGATCGAGATCTTTCGGGGAAACGGGAACTGATGCGCGGATACGCCTTAGAGAATCTCACGAGAAGTTGATCCGCCAACGCTATCCATGGTACGGTGAGTGGACTACTCAGGCCGCGAATGAGAGAGAGCATGCCCTCGCCTATGCCATAGAACAGGCGCGTGACGCGATTCTTGGATATCGCGTTGCTGTTGACGCTACCTGTATCGGGGGGCCTGTTACAGGAACTCAGTTGCTTACACTGGGACTGATCCGTGCCCTGGCCCTGGCAAAACCACCAGATGTACGTTTGTCCATCATTGTGCATGACCATGTGTTTCAGAGCCGGGCAAATCTTTTAGGTGTGGATGCTCTTGTGGATGAACTGGTGCCCCTCTCTGAGTTAAATGGACTTACTCAACCACGATTCAGCCTGGTGCACAGGCCGTTCCAATTACACTCCCTTACTGAACTGATCTTCCTCCGAACTGTGGCTCACCGGGTCGTTATCTCTGTGTTGGATTTCATTGCTTTTTCCAGCGTGGGCTACGCGGTCAATTATGCGGATTGGGAACGATATCGGGAACTCATCTATCTGGCCTGCAAAGTGGCTGATGGGGTTGTTTTCATCAGTCAGGACGCAGCCAATGATGCCAATCACCAGGGGATTCGTATAGAGTCCCAACGCGTCCGTGTTGTATATCCCGGAACCGATTATCAATGGTACGCTCAAGATAATGGCATTGTAGAGAAGGGCCGGCTGCCCCCTCTTCCTTTCATCTTAATATTGGGCACCAATTTCCGGCACAAAAATCGGCCCTATGCCCTGAAGCTATTGCCAATCCTCGTGGACCAGTATCACTGGAATGGGTATCTGGTTTTTGCAGGTCCCTACGTCTCCTGTGGAGGCTCAGAAAACGAGGAGATGGCTTTCTTTGAATCTAATCCTGAACTCCGGCCCAGAGTTCTGGACTTGGGTCCTGTTACCGAGACCGAAAAGCTATGGTTACTGAAGAATGCTTCTCTTGTCCTTTACCCATCCACGTATGAGGGTTTTGGACTTGTACCCTTTGAGGCAGCAATGGCAGGGACTCCGGCTTTGACTGCCCGCACAACGGCTTTGATAGAGGTGCTGGGCGACAATGTGCTTTACTTGGATTCATTTGATCTCCAAGAGAGTGCCGAGAGGGTTTGGCAATTGCTGACCGATCCGGCAATGCGGGAAAAACAGGTAGCAGTAATACAGGCCCGAGCAAGAGAGTTTACCTGGGAAAAGACGGCGGCCCAGTTATGGGATTTTTATCAGCGACTGCTGAGAATGTCCCCTAACCCCTCTAGGGCGGTTATATGGCCGTTGATTGCAGATAAGAAGCCTTACGTAATGCCGCTGGGTGGTCCGTTTGTTATCCGAGTGGGTAGGCGTCTCAAGCGGGTCCTGGAAGTCACGTTGGCAGAGTGGCTAAAACTGGCGATGGAAACCATCCAGTTCTTTCGGTATTTACTCAATCGGCGCTTCTCTAAAGAGCAGCGCTAATCTTCTGGAGGTACCGATGCGAAAATTGCCTTTGGGGGTGTTAATTCTCTACATGGTTTTCTATCCTGTGAGAGCGACTGTTCCAGCGAACCCATCTTCTGAACCCATTAAAGTGATACTGGGTGATGCACGGGTTATGGAATCTTCCGTGGCAACGGCGGACTTTAACGGTGATGGCTTTAAGGAAATTGTGGTTGGGGATACAAAAGGGGTACTGTATGTAGTCTCTTGGACGGGTTCAACCTGGTCTGTGGTTTGGTCACGACAGACCAACATAGACATTGAGGCTGCTAATCCTCCTACTCACACTCCAGATAACAATATCCGTTCGTCCCCAGCGATTGCAGATCTGGATAACGACGGCCGGCTGGAGATAGTGATTGGAGTGGGGGGTGACATTCACAGCTCTAACCTGGCAGATCACAGGAATGGCGGTATTCTGGTTTACCGGTATAACGGAAGCAGTCCATGGGGGTTTTCGCTGATTGCTTCCCGCTCCCTTGATGGCACATCTGGATGGCCTCAACCATGCAAGGATGAAGTAGGCTGGCCTCCCCCCGGCTACAGCAGCCCGGATGGGTATTGGGATGGAGTAGCCCCCACCCCCGCTTTGGGCGATATAGATGGTGACGGTGACTTGGAAATTGTCTATCTGGGTATTGACCGCTTTATGTATGCTTGGCATCATGATGGCAGACTGGTGAATGGGTGGCCAATTAATCTCCCAGTTGATGGTGGCCTGTCTTCTCCTGCTTTGGGCGATCTGGACTTGGACGGTCTTCCCGAGATCGTGGTGGGTACAATGAGTCCGCCAACTCTTGACCTTTCATGGAAAGAGGCCACGCTATGGGCAGTTAACGGGGATGCCACGCTGGTACCGGGTTTCCCGGTGCGCGCCGAGCAGATTCTTTTATCCTCTCCTGCCCTGGGAGATATTGATGGGGATGGGCGGCTGGAAATTGTGATTGCTTCCGGATATGGCACACCGGGACGGCAGAACCTGGTCTATGCCTGGAATCACAATGGAACGCCTGTGAGTGGATGGCCCGTTGAGGCTGTGGGAGCTTCCGTAGTGATGGCTCCTCCTGCCTTGGGCGACATAGACAATGATGGAGAGATAGAAATTGTAGTGGGATGCGGAAACGGCTACCAGCCTGATAGTTGCGATAAATTGTATGCCTGGAATCCGAATGGCACACCAGTAAATGGTTTCCCCATGGCCCTCTCCTCACGAATCTCATCCTATACCTCTATGCCCTATAGTCCGGTATTAGCCGACATTGACAGTGATGGCACCATTGAAATACTGATGGGCCGTCTGGGCGATTGGGCGATCACGATTGTGGACCCTATCCAGCGTACCTACGAATGGACCTCACATCAGACTCCGGGTGGACTGGTGGCTTCGCCACTTGTGGATGATGTGGATGGAGATGGGCGGTTAGAGACAATCATCGGCGGCATAGATTACAACTATGGGAATGAGCGAGGAGCAATCTACATATGGGATGAAGCAGGTCAGGCTACCCGTAGTGGGATGCCTTGGCCAATGTTTCACCACAATGTTCGCCGCACGGGGCGCCTGCTTCTCCCCCCCCGCTTGGAGTTCCCTCACGAGATTCGCGTTTTCCATCAGTATGGATCGGGTGAAACGGAAATGACACAGGCCTCGGTAGTGAATCGGGGCGATGGGGAGATGACGTGGGTACTCACTCACGCAATGCCCTACCTTCAAGTCATTCCCTCTTCTGGGACCGTGATCACTCAAACATATGTGCGGCTGACGATTACGACGACGGGTTTCGTAACTGGATGGTATACGCTGGAACCACTGACAGTTACAGCCACGTCTGGTGGAAATCCTGTGGCAGGTAGTCCACGCATATCTCAGCTTTATCTCTTTGTAGGAAATGTTCAGCGGGCTTACTTGCCAATAGTGATGCGGCAGCGATAACTTGCATTTACTTGGGGAGAACAGTTCGTGTACATCCTCCACGTTGTCCACCAGCACCCTCCGGAGAAAGTAGGGGGCGCAGAACTCTATACCCAGGCGGTGTCGCAAGCGCTGGCCCGGCGGGGGCACAGGGTGGCCG
Source organism: Anaerolineae bacterium (assembly GCA_036172315.1). GTDB lineage: Bacteria > Chloroflexota > Anaerolineae > B4-G1 > DUEL01 > SpSt-77. The sequence goes on from JASFBC010000233.1 coordinate 7,539, forward strand.
TCTTCTACCGTCGGGATGCTCAGGGACAGGGGATGAATCGCCACGCAGAAGATAGGGTTCAAATCTACGCAGCCTGGACTGGGGTGGCGGGGCCGGTCCGTCGCTTTCTGCTAATTTTTGGCGACCATTTTCTCCACAAGGCCTTCTTGGAAGTGCTGGATGAATTCCAGCCGGAGGTTGTACATGTTCAGCATCTGATGGGGCTCCCCATTTCTCTGATGGACCAGGTGCACCGGTGGGGGGTGCCCGTAGTCATTACCTTGCATGATTACTGGTGGGTCTGCGCCAATGCCCAGTTGCTGACCAACTACAGTGGGGAACTCTGTGATGGCCCCCGAGGGTACTGGAACTGCGCTCGCTGTGCCCTTGCCCGGGCCGGACACTCCCAGATGGTGGTAGCTTCTCCGCTGCTGGCTGCCCTGATCGCTTATCGCAACCGGTTGCTGCGTCGGGTGGTGGATATGTCCTGCCTCCTGATCGCCCCAACGGAATTCGTCCGCCGGTGGTATATCTTACACGGTTTCCCGGCCGAGAAAATCGCTTTGCTCCCCCACGGGCTGAATTACCCGGCTGGAGGTCTCCCGCAACATCGCTCATCCGGCAGCGGAATCCGTTTCCTCTACGTGGGCGGGCTTGCCTGGCAGAAAGGGGTCCATACGCTCGTGGAAGCCTTCGCGGGGGTTTCAGGGAATGCAGAGTTGTGGATCGCAGGTGACGAATCTGCCGACCCGGCCTACGTTTCCCATCTCCGGACAATGGCCGGACCCAACGTCCGCTTCCTGGGCCGCCTGGACCGGGAGGGGGTCTGGAACACATTGGCTCAGGTAGATGTCGTGGCAGTCCCGTCCTGGTGCTACGAAACTTTCTCTTTCCTTATCTCCGAGGCCTTCGCCGCGGGCCGGCCAGTCCTGGCCTCCCGGTTGGGCGCCCTGGCTGACCGGGTCCGCGACGGGGTGGATGGCCTGCTTCTGCCCCCCGGCGATGTGGCCGCCTGGCGCGCGGCGATGCAACGATTG
>JASFBC010000234.1:0-46658 GCA_036172315.1 Anaerolineae bacterium
CACAGGCCGCCAGGCCTGCTTTTGCAGGCTAACAGCCTGCACGCAGGCTAACAGCCTGCGCACAGGCCGCCAGGCCTGCTTTTACAGGCTAACAAGCCTGCGCCACGGGCCGCCAAGCCTGCACGGAGCGCGTAGAATGGCCAGGTCGGGAGGCCGACGCAAACATATCCCTCAGCGTACCTGTGTGGCATGCCGCACGGTGCGCCCGAAGCGGGCCCTCATTCGCATTGTCCGCACTCCGGAGGGAGAGGTGCGGGTAGACGAAAGGGGCAAGCAGAGCGGGCGGGGTGCCTATCTCTGCGCGCAACGGGTCTGCTGGGAGGAAGCGCTGAAGCGGCGTCGGCTGGATACCGCCCTGCGCATCACCCTGGACGAGGCCACGGTGGAGGCTCTCAGGGCTTACGCCCAATCCTTGCCGGAGCATCTGGAGGAGGCTGACGCATAGCCCCGGGCCCAGTAAGGAGGAATGATGGCAGAGAAGGACAATCGTGTCATTGAAATACCGGCCCGCCTGACGGTCCGTGAACTGGCCCAGTTGATGAACGTCAGCCCCATTGATGTCATCAAGCGGTTGATGTACGATGGCATTATCGCCACCATCAACCAGACCATTGACTACGAGACGGCCGCCATTGTGGCTTCTGAGATGGGGTTTGAACCGCGTGAGGAAGCGGTCGCTGTGGCGGAGGAAGAGGCCGCCTTCACCGGGCCGACTCCTCTCTGGGAGCGTCTATACGCCCAGGAGGACCCGGCGAATCTGCGCCCCCGCCCGCCGGTCGTCACCGTTTTGGGACATGTGGACCACGGCAAGACATCCCTCCTGGATGCTATCCGCCAGACCAACGTCGCGGCCGGGGAAGTCGGCGGCATCACCCAGCACATCGGCGCGTACCAGGTAGAGCACAATGGGCGCCTCATCACCTTCCTGGATACGCCGGGCCACGAGGCCTTCACCGCTATGCGGGCGCGTGGCGCTCAGACCACCGACATCGCCATTCTGGTCGTCGCTGCCGACGACGGCGTGATGCCTCAGACCATAGAGGCTATCAACCACGCCCGCGCGGCCCGCGTGCCCATCATTGTCGCCCTGAACAAAATAGATAAACCCACTGCCCAGCCGGAACGGGTCAAGCGACAACTGAGCGACTTGGGCCTGACCCCGGACGAATGGGGGGGTAATACATTTGTCATCCCCGTATCAGCCAAAAAGCGCATCGGCTTGGAGGACCTGCTGGCAACCATCCTTCTGGTCGCCGACGAGCAGAACATCCGGGCCAATCCCAACCGTCCCGCTGTCGGTTCCGTCCTGGAGGCCCGACTGGACCGCAGCATGGGCACCACCGCGACCGTTCTGGTCCAGAACGGCACCCTGCGAGTGGGCGACGCGGTGGTTGCCGGGACGGTGTACGGGCGGGTACGTCGGATGCTGGATAGCCACGGTAAGCCCATCCGCGAGGCTCCCCCTTCCACCCCTGCGCTGATTCTGGGCCTCTCCGACGTCCCCGCCGCCGGGGATACCTTTGAGGTGGTGGAGAGTGAAAAGGTCGCTCGCGCCATCGCCGCCCAGCGGCTTCAGGAGCGCGAGGCCCAGGCGGCCCGTCCCACCCGCCTCACTCTGGACGATCTCTCCCGCAGCATCCGGCAGGGACAGGCTAAAGAACTCAACCTCATTATCAAGGCCGACGTCCAGGGCTCCATTGAGCCCATCGTCTCCTCTCTCTCCAAACTGGGCCGCGAGGACTTGAAAGTCAACATCATCCACGCTGCCGCCGGGAATGTCACTGAATCCGACATTAACCTGGCGATCGCCTCGCGGGCCATCGTCATTGGCTTCCAGGTGACGATGGACCCGGCGGCCCGGCGGCTTGCCGAAAATGAGGGAGGGGATGTCCGCATTTACGACGTCATCTATGAGTTAATAGACGAAGTGGAACTGGCCCTCAAAGGTCTTCTGGAACCGACCTATGTGGAGAAGACCATCGGCAAGGCCGAGGTACGAGCGACGTTTGAGATTCCCAAGGTCGGCCGGGTGGCCGGTTGCTACGTTCTGGAGGGGGAGGTGCGCCGCAACGCTCGCGCCCGTCTCTTCCGGCAGGGAGAGCAAAAATTTGACGGGCCCGTCGCTTCCCTGAAGCGCTTCGCCAAAGATGTGCGCGAGGTGAAGGCGGGCTACGAGTGTGGCATCGGCCTGGAGGGATTCCACGACATCCAGGTCGGGGACATCCTAGAATTCTATGTGAAGGAGCGGGTGGCACTGGGTTAGTCCTGCGCCACAGTAACAGTTCAGCGCTGACGGAAAGCCCGCCTCCTTGGGCCTCTGGACGGCCTGCGCCGTCCGTTCAAGGCGGATGGCGGACGACGGACCACCATTGTCTATGGTCTGTGGCGGGGAGGCCGATTTCCCAGCGGCGCCAAGAGAGCGATCTCCATCGGGCTCAATAGCGGCGCGCCACGAAACTATGGGCAAAAAATACCAGAAACGAGCCGCCGATTTGATTCAAACTCACCTGACTGACCTGCTCCAGACGCAGGTCAATGACCCGCGCCTGCAGATGCTGACCATCACCGGCGTAGAAGTTACCCCGGACGCGACCCGGGCTCACGTCTATTTCACTGCTCTGGGGGACCTGGATCGGCAGGCCGAAGTACAGACCGCCATTCAGAGCGCTGCCGGGTTCCTCCGTCGGGAACTGGGCCGACGGCTGCGCCTCCGCAATACCCCCGAACTGGTCTTTCACTGGGATTCTTCCATAGAACGGGGTGAGCGTATCGCCGGTCTAATTGACCGTCTGCGGGAGGAAGGACAGCCGGAAGAATGACGGAGACTCCATCCCCTCCCCATCCGCTGCTGGCGCACATCGGTCAGTACATCCGTCAGGCGGGCCGGGTCGCCATCGTCACCCACGAACGGCCGGATGCCGACGCACTGGGCTCCAGCCTGGGGCTGGCCCACGCGCTGCGGCGAATGGGCAAAGAGGTGGCCGTCTTTCTTTTTGACTCGGTCCCGTTCGGCCTGGACTTCCTGCCTGGGCTGGACCTCATCGTTGCCGACCTCCCTGGCCCGGAGACAGACCTGGTGATCGCCGTGGACGCCGGGGAACCCGCCCAGATCGGTTCCCGGCTGTACGACGCCATCCGCCGGCTCGGCGTCCCGCTGGTCGTGGTGGACCACCACGAAAGCAACACCGGCTATGGGAGCCTCAGCGCCGTCTTCCCCCAGATGGCCTCCACGGCCGAAGTGGTGTTGATGCTCATCCAGACGTTGGACGTCCCGATAGACCGGACGGTTGCGACCTGCCTGCTGGCGGGGGTAGTGTTTGATACCCGTGCCTTCGCCACTCCGGATACTGGTCCGGAGACCCTTCGGGCGGCCGCGCTCCTGGTGGAAAGCGGCGCGCCCCTCTATGAAGTGATGACCGCCTACCGGGGCCAGCATCCGCTGAAGGCGCTCCGGCTGTGGGGTGCAGCGCTGACCCGGATGGAGGTCCGGGACGGGGTGGCCTGGACCTCCATTTCGCAGGAGATGTATGGGCTCACTGGGACGACGATGGAGGATACGGAAGGACTGGCCAATTTCATTCTGGACGCGGCCGACGTCCAGATTTCTATGGTCTTTCGGGAGCGGCCCGAGGGGGGGATGATTCGGGTGAGTGCCCGTTGCAAGCCCGGCCTTAACCTGGTGCCGCTGGCCCGCTCCTTCCCGACCGGGGGTGGGCACAAGATGGCTGTGGGATTTGAAGTAGACCCGCCCCTGGAGCGGGCTGTCCGGACCACCCTCGCGCGTCTGGAGGAACTGCGCCGCTCCGGACAACTGGATGACCGCTGATCCCGGCCATCCTTTCTCGCATGGACGGTATCCTCAACCTCGACAAACCGCGCAGCCTGACCTCCCACGATGTGGTGGCGCGTGTGCGTGCCCTTGCCCGGCAGCGGGAAGTCGGCCACGCGGGCACCCTGGACCCGATGGCGACGGGTGTTCTCCTCCTCTGCCTGGGGCGGGCTACCCGTCTGGCCGAGTACCTGATGGATTCCCCCAAACTCTACCAGGCCCGCGTCCGCCTGGGTGTCACCACCGACACCGACGACGCGGAGGGGACAGTCATCGCAGAAAGGCCGGTAACGGTGGACCGGCCGGCGGTGGAGGCCGCGCTGGAGCGGTTCCGGGGCCCCATCCTGCAGGTCCCGCCGATGTACTCAGCCCTGAAACGGGAGGGCAGGCCTCTATATCGCCTGGCACGCCGGGGCCAGATGGTGGAGCGGGAACCCCGACCGGTGGAAATCTACCGCCTGGACCTGACCGCCTGGGAGCCGCCAGAATTGACGCTGGAGGTCCTCTGCTCTCCCGGTACCTACATCCGGGCCCTGGCCCGCGACCTGGGAGAGGCACTGGGGTGCGGTGCCCATCTGACCGGTCTCGTCCGGCTGGCCAGCGGCGACTTCCGGCTAGAGGACGCAGCGGAACTGGATGCCCTCACACCGGAACGGTTGCCGGACCTCTTGCTCCCTCCCGATGCGGCCCTGCGCCGGTATCCGGCTCTACACCTGGATGAGGCGCAGGCGCGCGCCGTCCGCCATGGCCGGGACATCCCGGCCATCTCCTCTGTGGAGGGTATCCAACTTGCCCGTGCCTACAGTCCCGACGGCCGCTTGCTGGCGGTGCTGGAGTACCACCCCGACCGGGGTGTCTGGCATCCGCGTAAGGTCTTACTCTCGTAGCCAGGCACGGAACGCAGTGGAGTGCTGTCCGAATGCAACTCGCAACCCCATTCCGTCCCATCATTGCGGTCATCGGAGGCGCGGCCCCGACGCCGGAAGAGGAGGCCGCTGCAGAGGCGGTGGGCCGCGCGCTGGCTGAAGGGGGCGCTATCCTCATCTGCGGGGGGCGCGGCGGCGTGATGGAGGCCGCATGCCGGGGGGCCAAATCCGCCGGCGGCCTGACCATCGGCGTCCTTCCCGGCCCCGACCGGCGCGAAGCCAACCCCTACGTGGACATCCCCATCGTCACCGGCCTGGGGGAGGCGCGCAACGTCATCATCGCCCGGACTGCCCACGCGGTGATCGCCATCGGGGGAAGTTACGGCACACTGAGCGAACTGGCGTTCGCTCTGCTATTTGGTGTGCCGGTGGTGGCGCTGGGGAGTTGGGAAGTGCGACGGGAGGGGCATCCGCCCGCGCCCATCATCTATGCTGACACCCCTCAGGAGGCCGCCACCCGCGCCCTCTCCTTGGTCCGAAAATAACGGCGTACCTCTCAGGCCCTTCCAAAAGTGCCTGGCCCGTCCGAATAACCGCGACCTGCTATGGAACTCACCCACGACCTGGAATCCCTGAATCTCTCCACGCCCTCTCATGTCACCATTGGGGCGTTTGACGGGGTGCACCGGGGCCACCAGCACCTCATCGGCTCTATGGCTCGGGCCGCCCATGAGGTCGGACGGGCGGCCGTCGCGCTGACTTTTGACCCCCACCCCGGTGCGCTCCTGGGCCGCAGTCCGGTGGCCGTGCTGACAACGCCGGAAGAGCGGGCTGCGCTGATTGCCGATCTCTGTGTGGATGTGCTGGTGGTCCTGCGCTTCACTCCGACGATGGCGGGCACTCCGGCAACCCGTTTCGTTCACCTGCTTCGCCGTCACCTGCACATGGTGGAGTTATGGGTGGGCCCGGACTTTGCCCTCGGTCACCGTCGCGAGGGGAATGTCCCCTTTCTCCGGCAATTGGGGGAACAGGAGGGGTTTATCGTTCGGGTTGTGGAGCCGCTCCAGTGGCGGGGCGCGGTGGTCAGCAGCACGCGCATCCGGGCCGCCCTCACTGCAGGGGAAATAGAGGAGGCCAATGGTTGTCTGGGCCGCCCGTACCGCCTGACCGGGCGGGTAGTGCGGGGGCGGGGGCTGGGCCGACGGCTGGGCATCCCTACGGCCAATCTGGCCCCACCGCCGGAGCGCCTGGTCCCGGCCAACGGCGTCTACGCCGGGTACGCTCACACCCAGGAAGCAGGTTCATGGCCGGCTGTGATCAACGTGGGGGTTCGCCCCACGATTGCTCCTGACCACCTTACTGTGGAGGCGCACCTGCTGGATTTTGACGGCAACCTCTACGACCAGACGCTGGCGCTGGATTTTATCGCCCGCCTGCGGGATGAGCAGGCTTTTCCCAGCCTCAACGCGCTTGTGGAACAGATTCGGCGGGACATCGCGCGAGCGCGCGCGATTTTAGCAGTTGGTGGTAAGCCCCGCAGCGCAGCGGAGTGGCGTCAAAACGGCACTTCGCTGCGCTCCGTGCCTTACTACGAACAGGGCCCCGAAGCGCATCGGAGTGTATCAGAGTCTACGCATCCAGTACCAGACCGACCCTCTACCGGATGGATCCTCCCCGCCCTCCTGTCGCTCCACCCTGAAGCCCGGGCCGAAGAGATGACGGATTTCTTCCGGAGTGATGCCCCGTCTGGACGGGCCGCCGGGTCGGGGGAGGAACGCATAGAGCATATAGAGGCCGCCGGGTCGGACCAGTCGGGTGACCTCTGAGGCGTACCGTTCCCGACCCTTCGGCGGGATGCCGTGCAGGCAGCCGATGTCCAGTGCCAGATCAAAGGGGCCGCTCAGAAAACTCAGATCGGTCACATCAGCGCGGTAGAAGCGGACGGGCAGGCCCGTGCGGCGGGCCCGCCGCCGCGCTCGCCTGACAGCCATCACAGAAAAGTCTACCCCTACCACCTCCCAGCCGTGGCGGGCCAGATATAGACTGCTGGTCCCCGTCCCGCATCCCAGGTCCAGCGCCCGCCCTGGCGGCTCCTCCCTTCGCTCCACCAGTTCCACCACCTCTGGCGGAACGATGCCCGTATCCCACGGCGCATGTCCCAAAAGGTAAAGGGCTTCGAAAAATAGTGAACGCATTGGCTACGGTTCCACCACTACCGGTATCTCCCACTGCCCTGCCGTCGGGACGACTTCAAAGAACGTGTTGCCCGGTTTCAGAGGGATGGGATTGCCCACCGGATCGGTCAGGGTGAGCATATCCCAGCGCCCCTCCCGGTTCCAGATGCCCTCTATGGCGACCCCGTCCCGTAGGATGAGCGCGCGCCGGTAGGGGTTATCCTGATTCCAGAGCGCCCACTGGATGGAGAGCAGGCCGCTGTGTGGCTCTTCCACGATGTTCGTCAGCCACTGGGAAACGTAGAGGACAACGACGTTGGCCGCGCTCAGTTGCTGTCCGTCCAGCGCGTCCGTGTGGGCCAGCCCGTTAGAGAAGCGCAGATAACACCCGGAGGCCGCGTCGTACACCCATTCTGTCTCCAGTTGGTGCCAGGAGATGCGGAGGCGTCGGGCCGGCGCGCCCTCTGTGGGCGGTTCGGTGGAGAAGACCATGCCCTCCAGCCCCTGCTGCCGTCCTTTCACCCCATGGGCCTCTGCCCAGGCCCGCACCCGCCCCGGGTCGGTGTACCCGGTGTGCTCCAGCGGGATATCCCGGCTGAAATCCCGGTAGAAGGGGTCCGGGCTCAACGTCTCGGGGAGACTGTAAGAGACGATGCGGTCAGGGTAGAGGTCGGAATCCCGCATGATGTCCCGGACGCCATCGCTGAACCCCCAGCAGGCCAGGACCCCTTTGTAAATGGCGGTCAGTTCCAGGTCAATCAGCCGCCCGCTCCGGACCGGCCCTACCCGCTGAGGATCCTTGCCCAGATAGATGCCTGTCCAGCGGGTGCTGTAGCGGAAACCCTCGTTATAATGCTCAAAAATGAGGTCGGCGCTGTTGATACCCGCCTGAGGCCAGACGTACTGGGGTGGGTAATTTGTGATTTTGATGAGGACGGGCACCCGATCCAGCAGTGCCTTGTCCGCCATCACCTCGCCAGTTAGAGGGTTGACGTTCTCCGGTACGGGCGTCGGCGTGGGAGAAGGGGTTGGGGTGGGGATAGGGGTGGGGGACGGCGGGGCAGGGATTGCGGTCGGGCGGGGGGTGCGGGTGGGCGTCGGCGTGGCGGCGGGAGCCGTCCCGCCGCAACCAACCAGCCCACCCAGCAGGGCGGTCAGCGCCGCCAACAGGGTCAGGATGGGCAGAAGGAATCGGAAAGCGCGGTTCATCGGACTTCTCCTCCGGTACGTGTTTTGTATCCCGTGTTCCGTTAAGCGGGTCGCAGGTAGGCGACAGCCTTCCCTTCCTGGCTGTTCATCACCACGTCCAGAAGCCGTCCGCCGCAGACGGTGGGGATATGGATAACGCGGACCACGTCTGCCAGGGGCGCGTCGGCGGGGAGCAGGGCGGGCAGGAGGTTGGGACTCTTCTCAAAGAACTCCTGGCGGAAGAAGTCGCCTTCATCGGGGTAGAGGGCCAGGGGGTAGATATTTGCTTCTACCAGGTCCTGGAAGAAATGCGTTCCGTAGGAAGCCTCTGGGGTACCGGCCGGACCGGCGAAAGCAATCTCTATCAGCATAGAAGTGTGGTAGATGTCGGCGTAGCCCACTTTGACGCCCAGGGAGATGTTGGAACTTCCCCACCGCCCCGGGCCGAGAAGGATATAGCGGTGACCGGCTAACCGCTCGTTGAGTCGCCCCACGACTCGTCCCACCTCGTAGCGGGTGGTGTCATCCGGGATGGCCGCATAGCGGTGGGGGTCCACGTAGACAATGTACTCTACCCCTGAAACGACGCCGTCGGGCACCAGACGGGTGGCGACGAAGAGGATGTCCTCCGGGGTCAGTGTCGTCGGTAGAGAGCGCGTGGCGACGGTCTCCCGACTGGAGAGGGGGCGGCACTGGAGTAAATGGACCACAAAGCGCGGATACGGACGGCCGGGGATAATGTCCAGGGTGAATTCTACGTCCACGGGGCGCCCATATGCCCGTGCCAGCCGGTGCAGAATGGCCCGCATCAGGTTGGTGAAAGATCGCTCTCGCAATAGCCGGTCAAAAGTAAGGACAATGTTACCAGGGGCAATCTCTCCGGCAAAGTAGAAATCCTTCAGATAGTCATCCTCCCAGAGAGAGGCCAGGTACTCCAGGCCGGGGTAATCCGGGCGGAGGACCTGGGCGATGGGGAGAGTCCGCAGCGTGTTGTCTTCCAGGTCAATCACATCTATGAGGTGCTGGGAGTACTTGCGAACATCGGCAGGGGTAACCTCGGGCCGCAGGGTGGGGTGGCTCAGAGCGACCATGCGGGGGTAATCTCCGGCAACGCGCTCCACTGCCCGGGTGCCCAGCCCGCAGACGATGCGCAGGAAGCCCTCTTCCGGGTCAATCCGTGGCGTCCAGCGGAAGGGGTTGCGGCTGAAGGCCACCCCGGCGACCTGGGGAAAGAAGTACCGTCTGTACCGAAAGCCTGCTACCCGCTGGATAAGGACCGCCATACGCTCGTCGTAGTCCAGCAGGCCTACCCGTCGGCGATAGAGGAGGGCATCGGGGTTGAGCGTGCTGGCGTAGACCCGGCGGATGGCGTCCAGGACGGCCTGCAGGTTCTCTCGCGGGGTCGCCTGATTGGGGCAAAAGATGCTCTCGTACTTGCCTGCGAAGGAGGTGCCGAAGTTATCTTCCAGGAGGCTGGAGGAGCGGATAATCAGGGGAACGTTTCCCAGGCGATCCAGTTCCCGGGATAAGGCTTCCACCACATAGGGGGGAAATTCGCCTTCGGCGAAACGATGGCAGATTTCCGGGTACTCCGTCCGGATTTCCTCTTCGCTTTTGTACTTCTGATCAAAAAACGGGTAGAGGTTATTGTGGGCGATAAAGTCGTAGAAGACGTCGGCGCCCAGGAAAACCGACTCGGGGATGATAACGTGCTCCCGGAGGGAGAAGGGAAGATCAGCGCTGTCGATCTGGAAGATTTTATGGGCCAGGAGCATCCCAGCGGCCTTCCCGCCGATTTTGCCTCGACCGATACGGCGGCGGCGGATTTCCTTCAGGTCGGTGATGTTGAAATACTCCCGCGCCACCCCGATGAAGCCCAGTTGATCGCTGATCATCCCCCGGATAATGACGACATAAATCTGGCGCAGGTGGTGGATAATTTTCTCTCTCTTTTCCGGGGGCAACTGTTCGTACTGTTCCGCCTGGGGGAAGAGCAAGTCCCAGGGGGCCAGTTCGGGGTTGAAGGTGAGGACGATCTCCTCTTCCGGTCTGCGGGGACGGAGAGCCGCGCGGACGATCTCCTCAAATAGCGAAAAGGGGAGATTCAGGGCAAAGTAGAAGTCGGTCAGGTGGTCACGGACGATGCGGATTCGCTCCTCCCATTCCTCCGCCGACTCCTGAAGGAGGGGCTCGGTCAGGCCTTCTTCCTGCTGAGTGAGGATGGCCTTAGCCTGGACCTCGGCTTCAAACCGCTCCGGGGTGATGATGCCGCGCGCAAACATCTCCTGGCGCATCCGCTTCCGAATCTGATGGGCCAGGATGGGGTATTCGGAGAGCGCCAGGTAGATAGCCAGGACTTTCGGCCATTCACGGGGGCTGGATGTCTCCACGTTCATTTGACCGGGATTTGTAACTATTCGGCCCAAGTGCAGGGGCAACCGCAAAGGTTGCCCCTACACTGGAGACTTCGCACTGGGCGTCAACGGAGGTTGACGCTTCCGGAATGGACGGCGCAGGCCGTCCTCCGGCCAAAGGCCCGGAGAGGCGGACGTTCCGTCAGCGCTGAATAGTTATTGGGATTTTACCACAAAGGTGCAAAGACACAAAACAGGGGCGACGGATAGCGTCGCCCCTGTTTTGTTTTTTGGCCGGCACCGGATGGGACTATTTCCAGCCGGTGTCAATGGTGCCGTCTATGATCCCCTTGGTGATCTCTTCCAGTTCGGCCTTCAGGCTGGCGGGCACGTCATCGTCAAACTCGTGGAACGGGGCGATGCCCACGCCGCCGTTCTTCAGCGTGCCCACATAGACGCCGCCCTGGAAGGTGCCCTCCTTGGCCATCTGAACGGCATCCCGCACGGCGATGTGCATGTTCTTCATCACGCTGGTCAGGATCACCGGGCAGTACTCGGCGGCGCTGATGCACCAGTCCGTGTCCACGCCGATGAGCATCGTGCCGGGATGGTCCTTCACTGCGGCGGCGGTGCCCAGGCCGACCGGACCGGCGACCGGCATGATAATGTCGGCGCCTTCGGCGATCAGATCCTCGCCGGCACGGCGGCCGTCGTCGGTGGACTCAAAGTTGCCTACAAAGAGGCCTTCGTCTGTGGCCGTGTTCCAGCCCAGCACCTGGACGTTCGTCCCGTGCTTCTGGTTGTAGTAGTTGACACCGGACTCAAAGCCCACCATAAAAACGGTGACCGGGGGGATTTTGATCCCGCCGAAGGTACCCACCTTACCGGTCTTGGTCATTCCGGCGGCCAGGTACCCGGCCAGGAAGGCGGCCTCATCGGTGGCAAAGGTCAGGCCCAGGACATTGGGGATGGGCGGGTCGTAGGCGAAGTCCACGATGGCGAATTTCACGTTCGGGTTCTGCTCGGCGAACTTTTTAGTGTCGTCGCCCAGCAGGAAGCCGACGGTGATGATCATGTCGTAGCCCTGGTCAATGAACTGGGTGATGTTGGGGGCGTAGTCCGCCTGCTGCTGAGACTCCAGGTAGGCAACCTCCACGCCCAATTCGTCCCGGGCCATTTCCATCCCCTGCCACGACGTGGCGTTGAAGGACTTGTCGTCAATCCCGCCGACGTCGGTAACCATACCCGCGCGGAACTTCTTCTCCGGCTTGGGGCCGCAGGCCACCAGCGTGGCCAGCAACGTCAGAGTGATGAAAGTCAGGATCCACTTCCGCATGGTTTTTTTTCCTCCTTTAAATGGATAGGGGGTTGATAGTGAACAGCAGAGAAAAATTTATGGTGGTTCGGCTGACGTTCATCGGGAATGGTTCGCGCACACCTCCTGTCCTGGCAGAATGTTGAGGCGCAATGGACTGCGCTATTGCAGTTTTATTATGCCTCAAATTTGCCAGAAGTCAAGCGCGGGCCCGACATACAGGGCGGGTGGGGGTATCCTCACCCCCCGGCGGCGCCTCGTCGGGTGGCGGTCACCCCTGAGGGTGACTGCCACCTTGCCCCTTGAACCCACCTTTAGCGGCGGGCAAGAAGATAGACGCCATCCTTTCGTGAGAATCCAGTGAGGTTTCCGTCAGGTTGATGTCGGGTGGCGGCAGAAAAGGCAGTGAGGGTTTTTTGTGAAAATCCGGAGATATTGCCTGCGGTGTTTATGGCATAATATTTGCGGTCAGCCATGAAGCGTGGCGGTAACTATTCAGTCCGATGGAGATCGCCCTCTTGGCGCCGATGGGAAATCGGCCTCCCTCGCAGACCACAGACCATAGACCACAGACGACGGTGGTCGGTGGTCCATCGTCAGTGGTCTGTCGTCTATCGTCCATCTGGGAAGGGCGGCGCAGGCCGCCCAGAGGCCGCAGGCCCAGGGAGGCTGACTTTCAGCCAGCGCTGAATAGTTACGCGTGGCGGAGTAGCGTTAAGCCGAAGGAGGGTTATCATGGAACGAGGGAACTCACTGATAGGCTTCACGGTAGTCATTGCGGTTATTGCTCTTTTCCTGGGGTTGGCCCTGGCAAATACAGACATTATGAACCCATATCGGGGTCCGGCCCAGGCCCGGGCGATGGAGCAAGAAGCGGAAATCCGGCTGGCGCGGGAACAGCAGGAGCTGGAAATCCGATGGCAGGAGGAGCAAATCCGCCTGGATGGAGAGCGACAGCGGCAGGAAGTTGAACTGGCGTTGATGAAATGGGCCGGAACGGTTCTCACGGCCGCCCTGGCGGTGGCGATTGTAATGCTGGCCTACGGAGCAACGGCCTGGATGGTTGCCCGGGCGCGCCAGAGCGCGGCTGCGTCTCCGCCTGCTCTGCCAGCCCATCGGGCCATCTCTCCGGATCGGTCGGTCAAATACGCTCATCCGGTAGACACCCCTCGCTCGGTCTATGCGGCGACTTCCGAGCGCGGAGGTAACGGGAGACGTCCGGTCAATTTCCCCGACCCCGCTATCTGACCGATGCCCCGCAAGGAGAGGAGGTGTGCGATGCCCCGGATGATGAAAGTCAGGCCGGATTTTCCTTGTGACCGCTTGTTCCCCCAAGAGGAATGTTATTTCCGGCTGCCGGGAAGAATGGTGATGGTTCAGGGAAATGGAACTCCTGCCCTGGTCTTCTTCCGGAGCGGCCGGTTGATCTGCGATTGTCCGGAGGCGCAGATGGACGATGGAGAATGCCGGCACACCCGGGCACTTGGAGCGGGCCTGTGGGCCCATGTTTTCATGTGCCCCCAGGGGCATGGAATTGTAACCCGTACCGGGGACTGGCTGCAGGGAGTAGGTTGTCCCTCGGCCCTCCCCTGGAGGGTGGCTCTGGAATCTCCTGTGACGGTTTGCTGACATTACCCATAGTGATCGCCTGCGCTGACGGGGTGATATCCATCGCTCCTGTTGTCAAAGGAGGGTGTGATGGGCGGGCCCGAAATTCTCTGCGGGGTGGTCCTTTGGGGGCTGACGGCCGTGTTGTTCTGCCTGGCTCTGGCCGTATCGGCCTACCAGGGGCGCGGGGCTATTGGCCTTTTTATCTTCGGAGCCCTCCTCTGCTGTTTCCTGCTGGCTGTGATTTCCGCCATCTTCCTCAGTTAAGGAAGGGAGGCCCCGATGAGACCGTCTCTCTACCTCTTCGTATTTGTTCACGGCCGGGCCGTCTGCGTCGGCGTGATCTGCGGGACATCCGGCGGGGCGCTCCGGTAGCCGTGAGACCGGCCGGTCCCTGCCCCCGCAGGATGCTCTATGGGCGCCGCCGCTGTTGACGTCCTCGGCAGGATATGTTACAATCAGGGGCAGGGAGGACGGTATGCTGGCGAAACTGGTCAAAAGAACCAGCGATTTCCTTGCCAGGATGCCAGGGCTTCTGGTCGTTATCGGCATAAGCCTGATCGGGCTGAATTTCATCCTCCAATTGCTCCCGGCATGGCCGGTGATCGGCTGGATGGCCCAAACCCATTTCTGGCTTCATGTGGGCTTGCTGTTGAGCCTTTTTGGCCTGCTGGTCGTCCGCGTTTTGTGAGGGTAACCCATCGTGGTCAGCCCGCAGCGGAGTGGCGTCAAAACGGCACTTCGCCGTGCCTTGCTACGAACAGGGCCCCGCAGCGGAGGGGCATTGGGAGCGGGATATGAAGCCGATCTCTGAGATGACCTTTGAGGAAGCCTTTGCCGAACTGGAAGAGGTGGTCCGCAAACTGGAAGCAGGCGGATTGACCCTGGAAGAGAGCCTGGCCCTCTACGAGCGAGGAGAGGCGCTGGCAGTCTACTGCGGCCAGCAACTGGACCAGGCTGAACTGAAGGTCAGCCTGTTGGCACTCAACGGTGCGCTCCTCCCGTTTGAGCCGGCATAAGCGGACCGCCACTCCCCATTCCATAGACTTTATCGGGAATAGCAACGGGGAAGCAATCTTGCCCTTAATATTAAAAATCCGCGTTCATCCGCGTTTCTCCGCGTCCTATCTCTGATTATGAACCTGCTTTTTCTGACCTCTCAGGTGCCCTATCCGCCCCGGCAGGGCGGTGCCCTTCGTGCCTGGGGAATGATTTCCGCTCTCGCCCGTCACCACGCTATTACCATTCTATCTTTCCACGATGCTGCTGGGGTCCCCCCCTTGCCCCCCCATTGGAGTGACATCTCCTTGGATGTCGTACCCGAGCCGCCTCCTCGTCCCTTCTCCCGACGCCTGGGCGACCTCCTGCTCAGTCGCCGGCCCGATATGGCTCTCCGGCTGGAAAGTCTCCTCTTTCGCCAACATCTGGGGGAACGGCTGGCTGCCCGGCCCTTTGACGCCGTCCACATAGAAGGGATTGAGATGGCGCCCTTTCTGGACGTCCTGGAGCGGGCCCGCCCGCGCCCGCAGATCATCTTCGACGATTTCAACTGCGAGTTTCTCCTCCAGAAACGGGCCTTCCTGGCCGACCTGCGCCATCCCGTTCGCTGGCACGGCGCCCTCTATTCACTGGTCCAATGGGGGCGACTCCGGCGGTATGAGGCCGAAATCTGCCGCCGCGCCGATTGTGTGATTGCCGTTTCCGAAGCGGACGCGCAGGCCCTGCGCGCCCTGGTTCCGGGCCTGAGACCGGTGGTTGTCCCCAACGGAGTGGACGTCTCCGCTTATGACCCGCAGACTCCCCCCGCTCCCGGTATGACGGCTCATGCCCTGGTCTTCACCGGGAAGATGGACTTCCGTCCTAATGTGGACGCGGTGCTCTGGTTTGCCGGGGAGGTCCTGCCCCGCATTCGGGAGCGGGTGCCGGATGTCCAGTTCTGGGTGGTGGGGCAACGTCCCCACCGCCGGCTGGAGGCCCTGCGGGGGCATCCCGCCGTCATCCTGACCGGCTACGTGGAGGATACCCGACCCTCCATTGCTGGGGCGACCGTCTATGTTGCCCCGCTGCGGATCGGCGGAGGCACGCGCCTGAAACTCCTGGAGGCAATGGCGATGGGGCGGGCGGTTGTCGCCACCCGTCTGGGGGCCGAGGGATATGAGGTGCAGGACGGCCGGGAATTACTCCTGGCGGATGATGCGGAGACGTTCGCGGCGGCCGTGGTGTCGCTTTTGAGGGACCCGGCCCGTCGGGCTGCCATCGGTCGGGCTGCTCGCCGCTTTGTGGAGAGTTATTACGACTGGTCGGTATTGGCCCCGCGCGTGGAGGCGTTGTATATCTCGCTATCCCGGAGGTCGTTATGAACGAATTCTTCGCAGCCGCAAAAGATATGCGCGAGAAACTGGTTGCCTGGCGGCGGGATTTTCACCGCCATCCCGAATTGGCTTACGCCGAGGAGCGGACAGCGGGCATTGTCGCGGCCCATCTGGAGCGGCTGGGCTATCGGGTGCGAACCGGTGTCGGCCGGACGGGGGTGGTGGGAGTCCTGGAGGGGGATCGGCCCGGCCCGGTGGTAATGGTCCGCTTTGATATGGACGCGCTCCCTATCACTGAAGAGACAGGTGTGGAGTACGCCTCCACTATCCCGGGACGGATGCACGCCTGTGGCCACGATGGACATGTGGCGATGGGGATGGGATTAGCCGAGTTGCTAACGGCATATCAGGACCGGATGTCCGGCACCGTCAAACTGATTTTTCAGCCGGCCGAGGAGAGAGGAAACGGGGCTGAGGCGATAATTCGGGACGGCGCGCTGGAGGACCCCCGTCCGGATGTCTTCCTGGCCGCCCATATCTGGACGGACCGACCGGTGGGGTCGGTGGACATCACTTCTGGTCCGGTGATGGCGGCGGCGGAGCGGTGGACCTGTACGGTGCATGGGCAGGGCGGACATGGTGCTCTCCCTCACCAGACAGTGGACCCCATTGTGGCGGCGGCTTATATGATCGCGGCCCTGCAGACGGTGGTCAGCCGCAACGTCAGCCCGCTGGAGACGGCGGTGGTGACGGTCGGCGCCATTCACAGCGGCGATGCCTTCAACGTCATCCCGGCCCAGGTGGAGATGACGGGGACCATTCGCACCTACGAGCCGTCGGCCCGGGAGGTGGTGCTCCGACGGGTGCGGGAGGTGATAGAGGGGGTCGCGACGGCCTGCGGCGCTCGGGCGGAACTGGAGATTACATCGCTCACCCCGGCCGTCATCAACGACTACGCGGTGACATCGGTGGTACGGCGGGCGGCAGAGGCGGTTCTGGGCCCGGAGAGGGTCACTTCTGGGGAGCGGACGATGGGGAGCGAGGATGCCGCTTTCTTTATGCGCCAGGTGCCGGGGTGTTATTTCTTCGTCGGGGCGGCGAACCCGGCCAGAGGTCTGGACGCGCCGCATCACAACCCCCGCTTTGATTTTGACGAGGAGGCCATGGAGATCGGCCTGGCCATTCTGGCCCAGGCTGTGGCATTTTATACGTTGTAGCGCAAGCGCAAAGGTAACTATTCAGCTCCGATGCCGATGGGAAATCGGCCTCCCTGTCGCAGACCATAGACCGCAGACCGAGCCGACGGGCGCAGGCCGTCCAGAGGCTGCAGGCCCAGGGAGGCTGACTTTCCGTCAGCGCTGAATAGTTACGCGCAAAGTCAATCTTGCGCTGCCGCAGGGCGCAGTTTCTCCAGTACCTCCTTCAGCCGCTCCGGCCAGCCGCGCGTCAGCGGGAGGTAGACGGCCTGCCGGCCGACATGGGCCCGGTTGCCCAGGCGCCGCTGCCAGTGCTCCCGCGCGGCGCCTTCCAGCCCGGCCATCTGCAGGGTCAGGTGGTCGTTCTCGGCGACGATACGGGTGACGCCCGCTTCCCGGGCCAGCACCTTCAGCCGCAGGCCCAGGAAGAGGTTGCGGACGGCATCGGGCGGGGGGCCGAACCGGTCCGCCAGTTCCGCCTCCATTTCTGCAATCTGCCGCTCCTCGCTCAGGGCCGCCAGGCGCCGGTAGAGCCGCAGGCGCAGATGCTCGTCGGGGATGTAGTCCGATGGCAGGCCCATCGGCAACGGCAGGTCTATGGGGATGGTACTCAGGGGCTCTGGCGGTGGGGGACGCCCTTCCCTCCGGGCCCGCAATTCCTCTACCGCGCGCGCCAGTAGACGGGTGTAGAGGTCAAACCCGATGGCCGCGATGTGCCCACTCTGGCGGGTCCCCAGAATCTCCCCCGCCCCCCGCAGTTCCAGGTCCCGCATCGCGATGGAGTAGCCGGCGCCCAGGTCGCTGAACTCCCGAATTGTCTCCAGCCGCTGGCGCGCGTCCTCGGTCAGGCGGCCCGAGGAGTGCAGGAAGTAAGCGTAGGCCCGCCGGGCGCCGCGCCCAACCCGACCGCGCAACTGGTAGAGTTGCGCCAGTCCGAACCGCTCCGCCCCCTCCACAATCAGCGTGTTGGCGTTGGGGATGTCCAGCCCGCTCTCAATGATGCTGGTGCAGAGCAGGACGTCCACCTCTCCGGCGACGAAGCGGAGCATCGTCTCCTCCAGTTCCCGCTCCGGCAGCTGGCCATGGGCGACGGTGATGCGGGCCTCCGGAACCAGCCGCTCCAGATGGCGGCGGACCCCCTCTATGGTCTGCACCCGGTTGTGGACGTAGAAGACCTGCCCGGACCGCTCCAGTTCCCGCAGAATCGCCCGTCGGACCAACTGAGCATCGTATGGGCCCACGTAGGTGACTACCGGCAGCCGCTCTTCCGGCGGTGTCTCTATGACGCTGATGTCCCGCACACCGGTCAGGGAGAGATAGAGGGTGCGGGGGATGGGAGTGGCCGTCATCGTCAGGACGTCCACTTCCGTCCGCAATTTCTTCAGCCGCTCCTTGTGGGTCACACCGAAGCGCTGTTCCTCGTCTATGATGACCAGGCCCAGGTCCTTGAAGGCGACATCTTTCTGCAGGAGACGATGGGTGCCGATGACGATGTCCACCGTCCCTTCCCGCAATCCTTCCAGGATGCGGGCCTGTTCGGCAGGGGTGCGGAAGCGGGAGAGGTGTTCCACGACGACCGGGAAGGGCGCCAGCCGGTGGCGGAAAGTAGTGTAGTGCTGCTGGGCCAGGACGGTGGTGGGGACTAGGACGGCCACCTGTTTGCCATCCATCACGGCTTTGAAGGCGGCACGCAGGGCGACTTCCGTTTTGCCGTAGCCGACGTCGCCACAGATGAGACGATCCATCGGACGGGGCTGCTCCATGTCGGCCTTGACTTCGGCGATGGCCCGCTCCTGGTCAGGGGTCTCCACGTACGGGAAGGCGGCCTCCAGTTCCGCCTGCCAGGGGGTATCGGGGCTGAAGGCGTGGCCTGGGGCCAGTTCTCGGGCCGCGTAGAGTTCCAGCAGTTCCCGCGCCACTTCCTCCACCGCCCGGCGGGCACGTGCCTTCACCTGGCCCCACTCGGCGCTCCCCAGGCGGCTCAGGGCCGGAGGGGTCTCGTCCGTTCCTACGTACCGGCTCAGCCGGTCGGCCTGATAGACGGGGACGTAGAGCCGATCCCGCCCGGCGTATTCCACCAGCAGGTACTCCCGCTCCTCACCCTCCAGAGTAAGGGTTATCAGGCCCCGAAAGATGCCGATACCGTAGTCTTCGTGGACGACATAGTCGCCAGGGGTGAGGTCGGCGTAGAGGGATTCAGGGGCGACGCGCCGGCGGTAGAGGGGGCGGCGGGGCTCCGGCATCCGCCAGCCGAAGATTTCGGCGTCGGTGAGGAGCCTCGCCCCTCCCCCGGCGGCTTCGCCAGGGGGTGAGGTGAGGACAAACCCTTCCTCCAATGAGCCGTGGACAAAGGTGAGAGGGCGGCGAGGGGGTTCGGGGAGTCCCTCCACCGGCGAGATGGGATTGCGGCGCTCGCTCCAGACCTCTGCCAGCCGCTGCGCCTGCCGGCTGACCAGGACGACCCACTGCCCTGTGCGGAGAGTCCGATCCACATCCTGCATCAGGTCGTCCAGGTTACCGCCGTAGCGGGGGGCCGGGTGGAAACAGGCCGCCAGGTCGCCCGTCACCTCCTCCTCGCCGTGCCCCAGGACCAGATGGGGACGGTCGGTCAACCGCTCCTGCCAATCGTCCCAGGTCAGGTAGGGGATAGGGTAATCCGGGGGGATAAGGCCCTCCTCCTCGGCGGTCCGGCGCAGGCTTACCGCCTCCTCCTCCAGTTCCGCCCAGGCATCCCGGCATTCCGCCGGTTCGTCTACGGCCAGGATTCCGTCGGCGGGGAGGTAATCCAGGGGAGTGGCGGGGTGGGTGTAGAAATAGGGGAGGTAGAATTCCAGGCCGGGGAAGGGAACGCCGGCGGCCAGGGCCTCCCGATGGGCAGCCAATTCTTCGGCAATTTCGGGGTAGCGCAGGCTGAAGGCCTGCGCCACGGCCTGCACAACGCGCGGCCCGTGGCGGGGCAATGCCTCCCGGGCCGGGACGATGGTTACCTCCTTCAGCCGGTCGGTGGAGCGCTGGGTGGCGGGGTCAAACCGGCGGATGGATTCTATCTCCGGGCCGAAGAGTTCTATCCGCACCGGCGCGTCGTCGCCCGGGGGGAAGATGTCCAGGATGCCGCCGCAATGGCTGAACTGGCCGGGCGTCTCCACCACGCTGACCGGCTCGTATCCCAGCCCGGCCCAGCGACGCAGAGTCGCTTCCAGGTCCAGGGTCTGGCCGATGCGCAGGGTATGGATGCCGGCGCGGAACTCCCGGACCGGGGAAGTGGGTTGCATCAGCGCGCGGGCAGAGGCGACGACGACCAGGCCGGGGGGTGGGTCCAGCAGCGCGCGCAGGACGGCCAGACGCGCGGCGACGGTCTCGCGCGGCCAGGGAGCCCGTTCATAGAAGAGGGTAGGGGGTTCGGGGAGCCGCAGGACGCGCGCTGGCTCTGGGTGCCAGTCCGTCAGAGCCTGATGGAGCGCGCGCGCCCGCGCCACGCTCCCGACGACCAGCAGGATGGGCCGCCCCAGGTCGCGGGCCAGCGCAGCCACCACGGCCGGACGGGCGGAGCGGAGAAGGCCCAGGGGTGGAGGAACATCTCCTGCCCGGAGTTCTTCTCGCAGTTGCCGGTAAGCCGGCAGGTCGCTCAGCCAGGAAAGCAGGCCAGAGATGGTCATGGACGATAGACCACCGACAAACAATAGCAGTATTTTACTATTTTACTACAGATTGCCGGTTGAGCAACGTCCGTAGTTGGGACCGGGAAGTCCTCACCCCTCCTCCGCCGCCTTCGGTAGCAGCGGCGAAGCCGCTGGGGTGGGGTGAGGTACCTCCGCCAGCCCTATGTCCTCCCTCGCGGCCGGACCTCAGTGCGACGTGGATTGACGTTCCGGCCATTTCGGTGTATGATAAGACCCTAATGGAGGAGCATCTGGGGATTAAAGTGGCGCCGTCCATTCTCTCGGCCGACTTTGCCCGCCTGGCCGACGCGGTGGCGGAGGCGGAGGCGGCAGGGGCAGATTACATTCATGTGGACGTGATGGACGGCCGGTTTGTGCCCAATCTCACCGTCGGGCCGCCGGTGGTGGCTGCGATCCGTCGGGTCACCCGGTTACCGCTGGATGTCCATCTGATGATGGTCCAGCCAGAGCGGTATCTGCGGGCCTTCGCCGACGCCGGCGCCAGCATCCTGACGGTGCAGGTGGAGGCCTGCCCCCATCTCCACCGGGTCCTGCAAACCATTCACGCGCTGGGGATACGGGCCGGAGTGGCGCTGAACCCGGCCACTCCGCCGGTGATGATCAGCCAGGTGTTGACCGATCTGGACCTGGTGCTGGTGAT
Organism: Anaerolineae bacterium; assembly: GCA_036172315.1. Classification (GTDB taxonomy): domain Bacteria; phylum Chloroflexota; class Anaerolineae; order B4-G1; family DUEL01; genus SpSt-77. Next base: position 21,163 of record JASFBC010000234.1, read on the forward strand.
GACGGTCAATCCCGGTTTCGGTGGGCAGGTTTTCATCCCGACGATGGTCCCGAAAATCGCCGAGGTGCGGCGGATGCTGGACGAAGTCGGGAGCGCGGCCGAACTGGAGGTAGATGGGGGGATCAATCCGGAGACGGCGCCGCCGGCGGTGCGGGCCGGAGCGCGGGTGCTGGTGGCCGGGAAAGGGATTTATGGTGCCGGAGTGGGGGTGGAGGCGGCCATCCGCGCGCTGCGGGAGTCCGTATTAAAAATCTAATCCTAACTATTCAGCCGGACGGAGATCGCCCTCCTGGCGCCGATGGGAAATCGGCCTCCCCTGCCACAGACCATAGACCATAGACGACGGTGGTCTGTCGTCCGTCGTCCATCTGGAAAGGACGGTGCAGGCCGTCCGGAGGCCGCAGGCCCGGAGAGGCGGGCTTTTTCCGTTTTGCGCCGATGGGGGATCGGCCTCCCTGGGCGCTTCGCCCCGGTCGTCAACCTCCGTTGACGCCCTGAGGGACGGCACAGGCCCGGAGAGGCGGGCTTTCCGTCAACGCTGAATAGTTACCCGCAAAGAACGGCGTCCTTTGCGGTTTATCCTAAGCGCTCTTGTTCAGCGAGCGCAAGCAGCGGGTGCAGACCCAGAGCCGACGGGTTTGTCCGCTCAGGGTAACGCGCACCCGATGAACGTTGGCGTCAAAGCGACGCTTGGTCGCCCGGTTGGAGTGGCTCACATTGTGCCCGAACTGGGCGCCCTTGCCGCAGATGTCACATTTTGCCATTCGTGCCTCCTCAAAACCGCGTTCATAAGAACGTGGCGCAATCATACCACAGGAGTGGGTTTTGTGCAAATACGCCGAAGGGGGGAAGGATGAAAGAGACGGTTCAACCCAAAGGCCGTATAGAGGTTTCACCGAACGCAATCGCCAGTCTGGTCCACCAGGCTGTCACCTCATCGTACGGTATCGTGGGCACCGTCCCGAAAAACCTGGCGACGGGCATCGCCGATGTCCTCTCTGGTGGTGGGCACCGGGGCGTCATCGTCCAGATACGGGATGGGAAAATCATCATCCACCTCTACGTGGTGGTGGAGTACGGGACGCGCATTGCCGCTGTGGCCCGTAGCGCTATGAACGTGGTCAAGTACATGGTGGAGAGGAGTTTGGGTATACCAGTGGCGGAAGTGAACGTCCACGTGGAGAAGATTCGCATTTCGGACCTGGATTGAGGGGGGAGTCGCGGTGACGGATGCAATCGTTGTAGATGGGGAACGGTTCAAACGACTGGTGTATGCCGGTCTGGTCTGGTTGCGGCAGCACCAGGAAGAGATCAACGCCCTTAACGTCTTCCCGGTGCCCGATGGCGATACCGGCACCAACATGGTGTTGACGATGCAGTCGGCCTGGGAGGAAGTGGCCGGCGTGGATGAGAACAACGTGGGCAAGGTGATCCACCGGGTGGCCCACGGCGCACTGATGGGGGCGCGCGGCAACTCCGGCGTCATCCTCTCCCAGATATGGCGTGGGATGGCCCGCCACCTGGACAATAAGGAATGGTTGACGGCCTCCGACCTGGCCGCCGCACTGGAGGAGGGGGTCAGGACGGCCTACAAAGGGGTGATCCGCCCGGTAGAGGGCACCATTCTGACGGTCGCGCGGGAGGCCGCCGAGGAGGCCACCCTGGCCGCTGGGCGGACTACCGACCTGGGCACCGTTCTGGAGCGGGCCGTTCGGCAGGCGTGGGACGCTCTCTCCCGCACGCCGGACCTGCTGCCGGTCCTGGCGGAAGCCGGAGTGGTGGATGCCGGTGGGCAGGGATTCTGTGTAATTCTGGAGGGGATGATGCGGGCTTGGCGGGGAGAGAGGATAGGTGAACCGGCGGCGCTGGCGGCTGCTGTCTCGGGCCCGGCGTTTGCGGCTGAGGCGCTGCCCGAGGAGGAGTACGGCTACGACGTCCAGTTCCTGATCGTCGGGAAGAACCTGGATGTGGAGACGATCCGGCGGGACATAGACGCGATGGGCACCTCTGCCCTGGTGGTCGGAGACGCGGAGACGGTCAAGGTCCACGTCCATGCCCCGGACCCGGGGGTGCCGCTCAGTTATGCCGTCCGGCTGGGCTCCCTGCGGGATGTGGTGGTGGAGGACATGCAGGCCCAGTACCGGGAGTTTGTCCGTGCGCGGGAGCAGGCCCGGCCCGCTCCGGCAGTGGCCGTTGCAGGAGCGCTGCCGCACGAGATTAGCGTACTCGCTGTAGCGGCGGGAGAGGGTCTGGAAAAGGTCTTTATGAGCCTGGGCGCGGCGGCGGTCATCCCCGGCGGCCAGACCATGAATCCCAGCACGGAGGAAATCCTGCGGGTAGTGGAGCGCGCACCTGCGCCGAAGGTCATCATTCTGCCCAACAATGGCAATATCATCCTGGCAGCCCGTCAGGCCCAGGAACTCAGCCAGAAAGAGGTAGCGGTGGTGCCCACCCGAAGTATCCCCCAGGGCGTGGCAGCGCTGCTGGCCTTCAACTACCAGGCCGACCTGGAGGAGAACGCCAAAGCGATGGCCTGCGCGGCGGAGGACGTCCGCACCGGGGAGGTGACGACGGCGACCCGGGACGCGAAACTGAACGGGGTCACAGTGCGGCAGGGGCAAATCATCGGCCTGCAGGACGACCAGTTAGTCGTCTCCGGGGAGACGGTGGATGAGGTGGTGGAGGCGCTGCTGGAACGGATGGATGTGGCCGACATGGAAATCGTCACCCTGTATTATGGGGCAGGAGTCCAGAAGGAGGAGGCAGAGGCACTGGCGACCCGTCTCCAGGAGAAGTATCCCGACCAGAGTTTTGAGGTTGTCTACGGCGGACAGCCGCACTATTTCTACATTCTCTCGGCAGAGTGAAATGCTCTGCAACCTGTGCCTTGAGGGGGTGTTGTGGCACTTGTACGAGTGGTCACGGACGGCGACGCGTATCTGCCCGCGACCTGGACGCGGGATACCGACATCACTGTTGTCCCGCTCACCGTCCAGGTCGGGGATGAAGTCTATCGGGACCGGAATGGCTCGCGGAACGAAACCCTGCTGGACCAGATGGCCCGGGAGCGGGTCCGCCCGATGATCGTCGGGCCAACGGTGGAGGAATTGAAAGAGGTCTACGCCCGGTTGAGCCGGACGACGGATTCCATACTCTCTATTCACTCCTCATCCCCGCTGAGCCCAATTGTAGAAAACGCCCGTCAGGCGGCGATGGCGTTTCTCGGTCGGTGCGATATTACGGTAATGGATTCCCAATGCACTTCCTTTGGCCTGGGAATCCCGGTTCGGGAAGCGGCCCGGATGGCCCGGGCCGGGTATCCGCTGAACCAGATTGTCCGCCAGATTCGGGGAATGATCCCCCATATCTACGTGGTGATGTTCACCGACTCGCTGGATTATCTCCAGCGCAGTGGACGCATCAGCCGTTCTCAGTGTATTCTGGGGACGATGCTGGGCATCCGGCCTTTCCTGTCTATGGAGGAAGGGGAGATTATCCCGATGGAGAAAGTCCGCAGCCGGGAGAAGGGGCTGGATAAACTGGTGGAGTTTGCCGGTGAGTTTTTGCGAGTCCAGGAGATGACGATCTTGCAGCCAGTCTCCTATCCGACCAACGAGACAGCAATTCTGCAGGAACGGCTGGGGGCGATGTTCCCGAAGATCGCTCCATTTCCCATACTGGTCTACGGCCCGGTACTGGCATCCCACGTCGGACCGGATGGGCTGGGGTTGATCGTGTATGAGGGGACGGAAGAGGAGTAGGGGGCCGGTGGAGACCAGGCGGTAAAGGGCAGGGCTGGATACCCCGGCTGAGAATGGTGGCTCTGGAAAGGGAACTCTCTGCCGCTCTGGGCAGGAAGGTGGACCTGCTAACCGAGGAGGCGATCAGCCCGTATCTCCGCGACAAGATCCGGAAGGACGTGCAGGTGATCTATGAAGAGCACTGACCCTCTCTACTCCGCATGCTTACCGGTAGCATTCCCAACTTGCAGCCCGAACTGTCCTGCCAACTGAGCAGCACGGTCGTTCCGGCACATATCCACTGAGAGCATTGATATGCCCACACCGGTTGAGACCCTAAAAAAGATCCTTCTTCTGGAAAAGGAGTACCGGTACGAAGACCGGGCCGTATTTGGCGGCCTGACCCGATTTGCCGATACCTGGTTGCGGGAGGCGGGCCGCACTTTTGGCCCCGAGGCGACCGCATGGGTGGGCGAAATTGCCCGAAGGCTGCGGGATTACAGCGCCCGCCCTTCTCAGGAGCGACCGCAGGCCCTGGAGGAATTGCTCCGACTGCTGGAAGCCGGCCCTCAGAGGACGCCCCCAGAACCTGCGCCCGGCCTGCCCGTAGCGGAGGCATCTGCCGCTCCAGGTGGAGAGCCGTCGACCGAGGTATCCGCCGAACCGATGCCTGCGCCTGTCCCATCGCCGCCGCCCCGCGCAGCGCTGTCCGCCCCCCGGCGCCCGCCACCGACCGAGGAGCCCGCAGGCCTGAAGGCTCCTGTCACCGCCATTCGGGGGGTGGGGGCCAAACAAGCCGAACGACTGGCCCGTCTGGGAATCCGGACCATTCGGGACATCCTCTACTTTTTCCCCCGTCGCTACGATGACTACTCCTCCCTCAAGCCCATCAACCGGCTGGAGTACGGAGAGGAAGTCACCATCATCGCCCGCGTCTGGGAGGCCGGGACGCGGGAGAGTCGCGGCGGGATGCCTATCTTCAAGGCCATCCTGACCGACGGCACCGGTTTTATTGAGGCTACCTGGTTTAACCAGCCCTTCCTGAGCGAGCGCATTCGGCCCGGTCAGCAGATTGTGGTCAGCGGGCGGGTGGACGAGTACCTGGGCCATCTCTGCTTCACTTCCCCGGAGTGGGAGCCCCTTCAGCCAGAACTCCTCCACACCGGACGGCTGGTCCCCGTCTATCCCCTCACCGAGGGGGTTAACGCCAAATGGCTGCGGCAGATGGTCCATCGGACGGTGGGGTATTGGGCGCCGCGCCTGCCGGACCACCTGCTGCCTGCTCTGCGGGAGGAGTACAATCTGGTGGACCTGAGTACAGCGCTGCAGCAGGTCCATTTCCCCGACAACCATTCTGCGCTGGAGAAGGCTCGCTACCGGCTCGCCTTTGACGAACTTTTCGTCTTCCAGTTGGGCATCCTGCGCCAGCGGTATCTCTGGCGCGCTGTCCCTGGACAGCCGCTGCCGGTGGACTCCGCCAGGCTGGAGGCTCTCTTGCAGAGCCTCCCCTTTTCGCTGACAGGTGCTCAGCGGCGGGCACTAGAGCACATCGTCGCCGATCTGGCCTCGTCCTATCCGATGAACCGTCTCCTTCAGGGCGATGTCGGCTCAGGCAAGACGGTGGTGGCGGCGGTGGCTATGGCCATGGCGGTAGCCGCAGGCGCCCAGGTGGCCCTGATGGCCCCCACGGAGGTTCTGGCCGAACAGCACTACCGGACCCTTTCCGCTCTCTTTGCCCGCTTCCCCGGACGGCCCATTGAGGTCCGTCTGCTCACCGGCAGCGTCACCGGCGCCGAGCGGGAGGCCATCTACGCTGGCCTGTCCGACGGTTCGGTGGATGTTGTTGTGGGCACTCACGCTCTCATTCAGGAGTCCGTCACTTTCCGCAACCTGGCCCTGGTGGTCATTGACGAACAGCACCGCTTCGGGGTCCGCCAGCGGGCGGCGCTGCGGCAGAAGGGCTACAACCCCCATCTGCTGGTGATGACGGCTACCCCCATCCCCCGCTCCCTCCAGTTGACCCTCTGGGGCCATCTGGACGTTTCGGTCATAGACGAGATGCCGCCGGGCCGTCAGCCGATCACCACGCGCGTCATTATGCCTCGCGAGCGGGAGCGGGCTTATGCCTTTGTCCGCAGCCAGGTTGCCAAAGGACGCCAGGCCTTCATCATCTGCCCGCTGGTGGAGGAATCGGAGAAAATAGAGGCCAAAGCCGCTGTGGAGGAGTACGAGCGGCTGCGGCGAGATATCTTCCCCGACCTGCGCCTGGGCCTCCTGCACGGGCGGATGAAGGGGGAGGAGAAGGATGCCGTTATGTCCGCCTTCGCCCGGGGGGAACTGGACATCCTGGTGGCGACGTCGGTGGTGGAGGTCGGCATAGACGTCCCCAACGCTACGGTGATGTTAGTGGAGGGGGCGGAACGGTTCGGCCTGGCCCAACTCCACCAGTTCCGGGGCCGGGTTGGTCGGGGCGAACATCCTTCCTACTGCCTGCTGGTAGCCGAATCCGCCTCTCCGGAGGCGGAGGAGCGGCTGCGGGCGGTGGAGGCCACCACCGACGGCTTCGTCCTGGCCCAGAAGGACCTGGAACTGCGGGGGCCGGGAGAGTTTCTGGGTACCCGTCAATCCGGTATGCCGGACCTGAAGATGGCCTCCATCGCCGACCTGCGGCTTCTGGAGCGGGTCCGGGAAGCCGCCGCGCGCCTTCTGGAGGGTGACCTATTGCTGGAGCAACCGGAGCACCGCCTGCTGGCCCGCCGGGTGGCGGACCTCTGGGCCTCCGGAGAGGGGGAGGTCAGTTGAACAACCCTATCAGCACACAAAGGAGAAACCTGATGTGTTGTGCGCTATACCCCGGCACCTTTGACCCCATCCACTTCGGTCACATGGACATCGCCATCCGCGCCGCCGCCATCTTTGATGACCTGATCCTGGGCGTCTACGACCGTCCATCCAAAAGCCTCCTCTTCTCGCTGGAGGAGCGGATAGAACTGGCCCGGGAGGCCCTGAAGGCAGTGCCGAACATCCAGGTGCTTCCGTACGGTGAATTGACGGCGGAATTCGCCCGCCGCATCGGCGCCAAAGTCATCGTCCGGGGCCTGCGGGTGGTCAGCGACTTTGAGTGGGAGTACCAGATGTCCCTGACCAATCGCCAGTTGGCTCCGGAGATAGAATTTGTCTGCCTGATGACCCGGCAGGAGCACGCGTTTCTCAGTTCCAGCATTTTGAAGGAAGTGGCGCTCTTGGGCGGCGACGTGAGTCAAATGGCCCCGCCTAATGTCGTCGCCGCACTGGCCCGCAAGCGCGCCGAACTGGAGCGGCAGCGGAGCCCCGTCCCCCTGGTCTCACTCCGGGACTGACGACAGACGACGGCGGTCTGTAGTCAGTGGTCCGTGGCCCGGCCACCGGACACTTCGGGTCGATCATAGCGCGCCGCAAATTTCCGGGTAGCCCGCTGCTGAAAACTGTCGGGTATCCGGGTCTGTGGTCAAAATTAGCGCGAGGTGGAGTATGGACATCCTGCACCTGGTAGACCGGCTGGAAGAGACGGTAAAGAAAAGCCGCCGACTGTTCTTCTCCCCGATCCGCTTGGTGGACGAGCGGCGGATTCTGGCACTGGTGGAACAGATGCGCATTTCCATCCCCGAAGAGGTGCGCCGTGCCCAGCGGGTTAATCAGGAGCGGGAGCGCATTCTGGCTCAGGCGCGCGAGGAAGCGGAGCGACGGGTCCGGGAAGCCGAGCAACGGGCCCTGGAACTGACCGCTGAGCACGCCGTCGTCCGCGCTGCCGAGGCCCGGGCGGCCGCCATCCGCGAGCAGGCGGAACGGGAAGCCGCCACCCTTCGCCGGGAGGCTGATGAGTACGTCTTCGGTGTCCTCTGTCAACTGGAAGAGGAACTCCATCGCACCCTGCGCGTCGTGGAAAACGGTCTGCGCAAATTGCAGAAAGATGAAGTACGGAGTAGGGAGTAGGGAGTAGGGAGTAGGGAGTATGGGTGCCATTCGCCTTCTTCACTTCGCCGATTTGCACATCGGCATAGAGAACTACGGGCGCCTGGACCCGGAGACCGGCGTCAACAGTCGGGTACTGGATTTCCTGGGCCGGCTGGATGAGGTGGTGGAGTACGCCCTGAACCATGAGGCCGATCTGGTCCTCTTTGCCGGCGACGCTTATAAAACCCGCGATCCGAACCCTACCTACCAGCGGGCCTTCGCCCGGCGGGTCAAAAAACTGGCCGACGCCGGTATCCCCGTTGTCCTCCTGGTGGGCAATCACGACCTGCCGAGTATGCCCCAGCGGGCTTCCAGTGTGGATATTTTCCATACGCTGGCTGTCCCCAATGTCTATGTGGGCCGGGAGGAAGCCCTTCTCCGTATCCCGACCCGGCGCGGCCCTGTGCAGGTGGCCGTTGTCCCCTTCCCGGTGCGCCAGCGGCTCCTATCCAGCGAGGAGTTCCGGGGGCTTTCTCTGGAGCAACTGGATAAGGCGCTGCAGCAGATTGTCACCGAAAACATCCAGGCTCTGGCCCGGCAGGTGGATCCGGGAATCCCTGCCGTCCTGGCGGCCCACCTCAGCGTCTCCGGCGCGACCTATGGCTCCGAGCGAGGAGTGATGATCGGACGGGATACAGTGGTGCTTCTCTCTGCTCTGGCCGACCCCGTCTGGGATTATGTCGCCCTGGGCCATATCCACAAGCACCAGAGCCTTAACGGTAATGGGCATCCGCCGGTGGTTTACGCCGGCGGTCTGGAGCGGATAGATTTCGGCGAGGAGGGGGAGCCCAGGGGGTTCTGTTGGGTGCACCTGCAGCGCGGGGAGACGACCTGGCAGTTTGTGGAAGTGGCGGCCCGCCGTTTCGTCACCATCCGGGCCGATCTGCGGAGGGAGGCGGACCCATTGGGGGCGCTCTCGCGGGCCGTCGCTGCCCACGACCTGCGGGATGCGGTGGTGCGCGTGGAGATGATGTTGCGCCCCGAGCAGGAGCGACTGGTCCAGGACAGGGATGTCTACAAACTGCTGAAGGAGGCGGCCTTTGTCGGCAGCATCCGCCGGGAGGTGGAGCGGCCAGCCCGCCTGCGCCTGGGAACGGTCCGCCCGGAGGAATTGACCCCGCCACAACTGCTGGAGCGGTACCTGGAGGCCAAAGAAGTCCCCACCGACCGTCGACAAGAATTGCTGGGGGCGGCGAGGGAGATTTTCGGGGAGGCTTCTTGGTAATTGGGTGATTGGCAATTGGGTGATTGGTAGTTGGTGATAATGTACACGGTGATCCTTGTTCCCTCCACCAGCCACGCCATTCGTGCGGAGAAGATTCTGCGGGAAGCCGGTCTGGAGTGCAAACTCATCCCTGTCCCCCGCCACCTCAGTTCCGATTGCGGCGTCTGCGTCCGCATCCCGCGTCAGGCCCGCGACGCTGCCTGCGCGGCTCTGGAACATGCCCGCCTGGAAGTAGAAGGCGTCTATGACCTGTGAATTCTCATTTCCGTCGCACATCCCAGAGGTCCGATGAAGGATTTTCTCTTTCCTGAACCCCTGGACGACTTGGACCCGGCTGTCGCCCAACTCATTGACCTGGAAGAGGAGCGGCAGGCCCGAAAACTCATCCTCATCCCTTCCGAAAGTTACACCCCGCGCGCCGTGCGGGAAGCGTTGGGGTCCGTTTTCACCAACATCTACGCCGAGGGCTACCCCCTCCCCGAAACCCGCTGGATGACGGAGGAGCAGATTCTGGACTATGAGGCGCATATGGCCTTCTACCGGCGCTACGGCGACCTCCGCTATTATATGGGCGTGGAGTACGCCGATGTCGCCGAGGCGCTGGCGCGGCGGCGCTGCGCCGAGGCCTTCGCCACCGAGACGATCCCGGCCGACCGCATCTATGTCAACGTCCAGCCCCTCTCCGGTGCGCCGGCCAATCTTGCCGTCTACGAGGCGCTTCTGAAGCCCGGCGACGTCATCATGGGCATGGACCTGACCCATGGCGGACACCTCACCCACGGCGCGCCCGCCAATGTCTCCGGCCAGCGCTACCGGGCCGTCTTCTACGGCGTGGACCCCCGCACCGAACTGATAGATTACGACCAGGTAGAGGCGCTGGCGCTGGAGCATCGTCCCCGCATCATTATCGCCGGGTACACTTCCTACCCGCGCGTCCCCGATTGGGCCAAGTTCCGGGAAATCGCCGACCGGGTAGGTGCCTACCTGGTGGCCGATATTGCCCACGTCGCTGGCATGGTGGCTGCCGGAGCCTATCCCAATCCGTTGGGCCATGCCCACGTCATCACCTTCACCACCCATAAGACCCTCTGTGGGCCGCGCGGCGCTTGCATCCTGACCACCGACCCGCTCCTGGCCCGTCGGATTGACCACGCCGTCTTCCCTGGTATGCAGGGCGGGCCGCATGTCAACAAGTTCGTCGCTATGGCGGTGGCCTTCCGGCTGGCCCGCACAGAGAAGTTCCGCCGTCTCCAGCATCAGATTGTCGCCAACGCCCAGGCGCTGGCCCGCGCCCTCACCGAGGAGGGGCTGCGCGTCGCTTACGGCGGGACTGACTCCCACTTGCTGGTGGTGGATTGCAAGACCGTCCGGGGCCCCTTTGGCGAGCCGCTCCTGGGCGATACCGCTGCCCGCGTCCTGGACCTGGTGGGCATCGTCTGCAACCGCAACACCATCCCCGGCGACCCGTCCCCGGCCCTGGCCAGCGGCATCCGCCTGGGCACCCCCTGGGTCACCCAGCGGGGGCTGAGGGAGCCGGAAATGGCCGAACTGGCCCGCCTCATCGCCCAGACCCTGAAGTCTATCCGGCCTTATACCTATCCGGGTCGTCACGGGCCTGTGCACCGGGGCAAGGTGGAGTTTGACGCGCTGGAGAAGGCCCGTTTGGCCGTGGCCGAACTGGCCGATCGCGCGGCAATAGACTATGAGGTCCGCTGTACGGGCTACCCCCACCATTGCCTGATCACCGATACCCAGCCCCCGGCCGGAGAGTGGGGGCTGATAGAATTGGAGGGGAACGCCGTCCCTGCCTTTCTGAGTTATGTTCTGGTGGAAGACCTGGCCGACCTGCCGCCGGACACCTGGCGTCTGGTGACCTTACTGGAAGCGGATGGGCGGCTGATGGCCCGGGGCTACGTCTCCCGGCCCACTTTTGGGCATCAGCGATACCGGTTGATGGTGCCGTCGGCGGCCTTCCAGCGGGTCCTGGCCTGGCTGCGGGCTCTCTCGGATGGCTACGTCCTCTTTGACCCCCACGACTTGCAGGCCAAACTCCCCGGTCCGGTGGTGGTCCGCAACTTGGGGCCGGCCACGCCGCCGGATGGTTCCCCCTCCGAAGAGCCCTTTGCGCCGCCGCTCTCTCCCAAGCCGTACTATGGGGGCCTCTCCGCGCACCGTTCGGCAGAACCGCGCGGCGGGCCGCTCCCGCTGTTCCAGTGGGACTTTCCTGAAGAGCCTCTGCGGCGTACCCCCCTTTATGAGACCCACGCGCGGTTGGGTGCGCACTTTGTCCCCTTCGCCGGCTGGGAGATGCCCCTCCGCTATGGACCCGTCCTGGACGAGCACCGCGCCGTACGAGGCGCGGCCGGCCTGTTTGATGTGGGTCATATGGGCATCTTTGAGGTCTCCGGTCCCTGTGCTGCTGCCTTTCTGGACCTGGTGACCACCAACGACGTCAATCGTCTTCGGCCGGGGCAATCCCACTACGGCTTCCTGCTGGGCCCCGAGGGGCGCGTCATAGACGACATTATGGTCTATATGCGCGCGCCGGGGCGATATATGCTGGTGGTCAATGCCGCCAACACTGCCAAAGACTGGGCCTGGCTGAACGCGGTGAACGAGGGACGGGTCCGAATAGATTCCGACCGGCCCTGGGCGCGGTCGCCGTTCCGGGCCGAACTGGTGGACCTGCGCGCGCCGGACCAGGAGCACTTGTGGCGGATGGACCTGGCGCTGCAGGGGCCGCGCTCGCGGGACATCCTGCTGGCCTGGCTGGATGCCAGCCCCAGAGGCCCCGCCGCCGATGAGATTCGTGGCAAACTCCTGAGCATGGGGCGCACCGAACTGATAGAGGTTCGCTGGCCCTGGCCCGAGGCCCCCGGCGGCGTCTTTGACCTCATCATCGCCCGTACCGGCTACACCGGTGAAGCGATGGGGTTTGAACTTTTCGTTCACCCCGACTGGGCGCCCTACCTCTGGGACCTCCTGCTCCGCTACGGCGCGCCAAAGGGATTGCGGCCGGTGGGCCTGGCCGCCCGGGATTCGCTCCGTATTGAGGCCGGCCTGCCCCTTTACGGCCACGAACTGGCAGGTCCGCTGGACATCCGACCCGATGAGGCCGGGCTGGAAGGGTATGTCAAACTCTACAAACCCTTCTTCATCGGGCGGGAGGCGTTCCGCCGCCACGCCGCCCGGCGGAAGATGGCCATCGTTCGCTTCCGGCTGGCTGAGAAGGGCGTCCCCGTCCCCACTCAGGGCGACCGGGTGGTAGATCGGCGGGGTCGGGTCATCGGACAGGTCACCTCCTGCGCGATGGATACAGAGGGATACTTGCTGGGGATGGCGTACGTGGACCGGCGCTTCGCCGAACCAGGGGAAGACATCTTTGTGCTGGCTGTCTCCCGGGCGCCTTCTGAGAAGCCACTGGAGGAACTGGAACTGGGCGACCGGGTAGCAATGGCGACGCCGGGAAAGGTGCTGGACCGCTTCCCCCGGCGGTAGCACTGCATCCCCGGTGGGTTGGATGGTCGTAACGGCCGACCGAGTTGGTTTTGCACGAAAGGAGAAAGAGACCTGAGCGAACAGCGTCTCACGGGAAGTGCTTCTTGTGGCGAAAATGTAGAGAACCACTGGTTCATAGTAAGGTGCGAAGCGCGGCGGAGTGCCGTCTGCCGTCTTCCATCGCACAAGTTTTAGGGGGCTGAAGTGGCTCGTGTTCCTCGCTTTGCTATGGCCGCTATCTTCCTGCTCGTCGTGGCGGGGGTAGTGTGGGGACCGGCGATGGCGGAAGACCCTTTTCCGCCCGTCGCCTCCGCCCAGATAGACTACTTCGTCTATCTTCCCCTGGTCCACAAAGCCCCCGATGCCTGCGAGCCGATCCCGGGAGTGAGTTACCTGGCCCTTTCGGTCACTGAGGGGTATGAACCGGGCAAGCCGCCACCGGAAAACAATCCCGACTACCGACTGACCCTTTTGGGGTACAACCCGGTGGATAAACCAAAGAGGCTGGTCTATTTCGGGCCTTCCAACGATCCGGGCACCCCGCCCCAATTCACCACCATTTTTGAGGGCCAGCCGACACCGCCTGTTTTGAACACCTATCAAGCCAATGGTTGGGACTGGGAGAACCATCGGCCTATTCCGACACCGTGGACGGATCCCGAGGTCTCGGTGATCGGGCTCCAGACCATGCCGAAGGCCATCGTTCGGGTGCCCGATAGCGGTTACATTATTGGGACCGAATGCGGCGACGGTGGATGTGACGCGCTGGTCCTTTATGCCTCCCGGCAAGAAATCACTCTCCGCTATGCCCGGGAGGACGATGTCTTCCCCGGATACACCGTTTCCATCACGGGCATCTGTGTAGAGCCATCGTTACTGGCCCTTTACCAGCAAACCAACGCGGAAGGACGGGCGTACCTCCCGGCAGTGCGGGGCGGACAGCCGCTGGGGCGGGCCTGGGGGAGTGAGATCGCGGTTGCTATCCGTGATAATGGCCCCTTCTTGGACCCTCGGAACTGTGACAGTTTCTGGAAGGGGTACTGTCCATAGCTGTTGGCCACCTGAAAGGTTCCACTTATCGGGGAGGGAGAACAGGGGGCGCTGGGCTCCGCTCTTCTATGGGCGGCGGGCCCTCCCAGCGCCTGACATGCTGCAGCGCTGTTGACACCCCGCCCATTTCGCGGCATGATGAGAACGACCACTCGCCCTGGCCGCCCGGGTTATCAGCCTTTTTCACCCATCGGGGGGAACTGGTTTTGGACCCGTTTGTATGTCCGCCCGATCAGCCAATTTGTCTCCGATTTGAGAGCGGAAAGAGGAGAACATGCACCCCAACCGTCCACTACCGACAAGCGTTCCGGCTCAGGTCGTTTCTCCGGCCCGCCGGCGGGCCCAGACGGTCCGCGCCTATCTGGCCCTGACCAAGCCCTTGCAGACGTTGCTCCTGCTGATCACCGGCGTCTGCGCCTATGCGTTGAGCCGGCCCGGCGCGGTCGTCTGGGGCGAACTGGCCGCCGCCGCGCTGGCCCTGACTGGCGCCATCAGCGGATGCACCGCGCTGAATATGGTGCTGGACCGGGATATTGACGCCCGTATGGGCCGGACGGTTCGCCGCCCGCTGCCTGCCGGCCGTATCAGCGTGCGCGCGGCGCTGATCTTCGGTTGGGCCCTCTCGGTCCCTGGACTGGCGCTGGCCTGGCTCCTCTCCCCCCTCTTCGGCCTCATCGTCTCCCTGGGGTTCGGGATAGACCTGGGGGTCTATACCCTCTGGCTCAAGCGCCGGACGCCCCTCTCCATCCTCTGGGGAGGCATATCCGGCGGCATGCCCGCACTGGCCGGGCGGGCGCTGGCCCTGGGGCGGGTAGACCTGGTGGGAATTCTCCTGGCTGCCGGTGTCCTCCTCTGGATTCCCGCCCACATTCTCACCCTGGCCACCCACTACGCCCGCGAATACCGCCTGGCAGGCGTCCCGGTCTGGCCCAACGTCTACGGGCCCACAGCGACCCGGCGGGTCATTGCTATGGCGACGCTCCTGGACGTGGCGGTCCTGGGGATGGCCGGATGGCTATTGGGCATCCATCCGATCATCCTGGGCATCCTGGCGGCCCTGGGCGCCGGCCTGACCGGGCTCAGCATCGCCGTTATGGTCTGGCCCACAGAGCGGCTGAACTGGGTGCTCTTCAAGTTCGCCAGCCTCTATATGCTGGGCGCTTTTGTCTGCCTGACCATCGGAACCGTGCTGTGAAACTCCCACCCACTGTAGCGGGGCGCTTCCTGGCGCGGGAGAACCGCTTTCGCGTCCGGGTGGAGGTGGAAGGGCGTATCCTGCCGGCTCATCTGCCCAATTCGGGCCGTCTGACCGAACTGCTGACCCCAGGGCGGCCCTGTCGGCTGGTCCCCCATCCCGAACCCCGCCGCCGCACCCCGCTGGACCTCCTGCTGGTGGAGTACGCCGGAGCCCTGGTCTCCGTAGATGCCCGGTTGCCCGGACCGCTTTTTGCCGAGGCGGTGGTGGGGGGATGGCTGCCGGAGTTCTCGGGATTTGTGCGGCTGGAGCGGGAAGTGCGCTGTGGGGAGAGCCGTCTGGATTTCCGGCTGGACGGCCCCGACGGCCCCCTCTGGGTGGAGACCAAATCGGTCACCCTGGTGGAGGACGGAGTAGCCCTTTTCCCCGACGCGCCCACATTACGGGGTCGACGGCACCTTCACCAGTTGGCCGCTCAGGTGAAACGGGGAGAGCGAGCCGCCGTTGTCTTCGTCATCCAGCGGCCCGACGCAGAGGCCTTTATGCCCCATACCCGGGCCGACCCGGCCTTTACCGCCGCGCTGGTGGAGGCGGCCCGCGTCGGGGTGGGGGTCTATGCCTTTCGTTGTGACGTCCGACCGGAAGAAATCCGTATCACCTCCCCTGTCCCCGTCTCCCTTCCCATCTCCTTGAGTTGAGATGAGGAGGCATCACTGGGGGGGTGAGGATACCCCACCAGCCCCGTCCGAACGTCACTCCGATTTGACTCGCTCCCCCCTTTCTGTTACAATTACCCCTGCACTCTAAGCCCGATACGGAGCAAAATGGCTGGAAAAGGGAAATTCGTCTTCGCCGGACTGTTGATCCTGGCGGCTGTCATCTACCTGATCGTCAGCAACACCGGAAGCACGGCCCACTAC
The DNA here is from genome assembly GCA_036172315.1 of Anaerolineae bacterium. Lineage (GTDB taxonomy): Bacteria > Chloroflexota > Anaerolineae > B4-G1 > DUEL01 > SpSt-77. Next base: position 36,784 of record JASFBC010000234.1, read on the forward strand.
TTTCTCACCATTGAGGAACTGCGGGCGATGGGTGACCGGGCGGTCGGCCGCAATCTCACCGTCTCCGGAGCGGTGCTGGGGGATTCCATTGTCTATGATCCCGGTATCCCTCGGGTGACCTTCACCATTGTCCAGGTCCCCGCCGACCCGAAAGAGGTGGAGCGGGCGGGTGGTCTGGCGGCCGTCCTCCATGCCGCCGTCAATGACCCGAATGCTCCGCGCCTGGAGGTCGTCTACAATAACGTCAAGCCGGACCTCCTGCGACACGAGAGTCAGGCCATCATCCGGGGCCGCCTGGAGGAGGACGGACGTTTTTATGCCGATGAAGTGCTGCTGAAGTGCCCTACCCGCTACCGGGAAGCGGTCCCCGGTCAGGTGGAGGGGCCGTGATGCTGGCGGAAATCGGCACCCTGACGGTGGGTCTGGCGCTGGCGACGGCCCTCTACGCGGCTGTCGCGGCCCTTCTCTCCCTGCGCCGGGATGACCCTCGCTGGGCTGAGAGCACCCGCAACAGCGTCCTGACGACAGTCGGCCTCCTGGGGCTGGCTCTGCTCCTGCTCCTGGCGGCTTTTCTGACCGACCACTTTGAGATTCGCTATGTCGCCAATCACTCCAGCCGTACCATGCCCCTTTACCTCAAGGCCTCCGCTCTCTGGGCTGGACAGGAGGGGTCGTTACTGCTGTGGTCGTTCCTCCAGGCGCTGTTGGCCGCTGTTTTCCTCACCCCTTCCCTTGCCGGAAGGGGTGGCGGCGCAGCCGCCAGGGGTGGGGTGAGGGCCTGGACCGCTCTCTTCCTCAGCCTCATCACCGCTTTCTTCACCGGCGTCACCCTCTTTCTGAGCAACCCTTTTGTTCGGACAGCGACCGTCCCCGCCGACGGGCTGGGCCTTAACCCGCTCCTGCGTCATCCGGGGATGATTTTTCATCCCCCGGCCCTCTATCTGGGGTACGTCGGCGTGGCTGTCCCCTTCGCTTTCGCAATGGCCGCGCTGGTCACCGGTGAGGTGGACGGTTGGACCCGCGTCGTCCGCCGCTGGACCCTGGCCGCCTGGTTTTTCCTGGGACTGGGCCTTCTTCTGGGCGCGCGCTGGGCTTACGACGTCCTGGGCTGGGGTGGCTACTGGGGCTGGGACCCCGTGGAGAACGCTGGCCTGATGCCCTGGCTCACCGTCACCGCTCTTCTTCACGGAGCCGCTATGCAGGAAGAGCGGCGAGGCTTCCGTATCTGGAACTTCCTCCTCGCCTCCTTTTCCTTCGCCCTGGTCATCTTTGGCACCTTCACCACCCGCAGTGGGATGATTCAATCCGTCCATGCCTTCGTCCGTTCCAACCTGGGTTCGTACTTCCTGGCCGCTATTGGCCTGACTCTGGTGGGCTCCCTGACGCTTATCTTCCGCCAGCGGCATCGGCTGGCAGAAAATCGCCCCTCTGAGGGCTTCTTATCCAGAGAAGGGCTCTTTACCCTGGCCCTCATCCTCTTTCTGGTCCTGACCGGCTCGGTTCTGGTAGGCAGTCTTCTTCCCACGCTGACGGAGGCGCTGACGGGCCACCGCTTTGAGGCGACGCCGGACTGGTTTGACCGGGTGACCGGCCCCCAGTTCGCCGTCCTGACCCTCATTCTGGCCCTCTGTCCGGTCGCGGGACGGCAGCGGCTGGAGGCTCGCCGGGTCGTACCGGCGCTGGTGGGCGGCGCCGTCGTTCTCGGGCTGGCGGCCCTCTCCGGCTTCACCCGCGCCCTCTCCCTTTTGGGCTTCGCCTTGACCGGTATGGCCCTGGGGACCGCTCTGACCGAAATCGTTCGGGACATCTGGGCCCGCAGCCGGCGGGAGGGGGAAAGTCTCCTGGCGGCCCTGGCTGTCCTGGTGGACCGGAACCGGCGCCGCTACGGCGGCTACATCGTCCACCTGGGCATCGCCCTTATTCTGGTGGGTGTTATCGGCACCCGGATGTACCCTCTGGAGCAGAACCTGAACCTGGCCGTCGGGGAGCCTGCCCAGGTGGGCCGCTACACATTCGTCTTTGAGGAACTCCGGCAGGACTTTCCCACCGGTGGCCGTCTCCCTACCTGGGCTATCGTTTCCGTCTACCGGGATGGCGCGTACTGGGTCACCTTCCAACCCCGGTTGGAGCAGTACGCCAACTTTGACCAGACGGTGACGGTTCCCGCGCTGTGGGCCGGTCTGCGGGAAGACCTCTACCTTATTCTGACCGGCTGGTCCGCCGACGGTGCGGTGGCCACGTTTAAGGCTTTCATTAACCCTCTGGCTTCCTTTCTCTGGCTGGGCGGGCTGGTCTTCCTGGTGGGGGGCGCGCTGGCCTTCTGGCCTTCCCCCGCTGGCCTCCGGCTGACGGTCCCTCAGGCCCGGCGGCGGGCCTTCTGGAACACCGTCGCCCTGCTGGTGGGGGTGGCTTTCCTGGTCGCAGCGGGCGTGGCGATGTGGGGGCCGGGCCACGGCACCACCATCTACTCCTCCGGTCGTCCCTTCCTTGGACAGACGGCGCCCGATTTCACGCTGAGCCTGCTGGATGGCTCCGTCTTCTCCCTCTCTGAGCAGCGCGGGCAGATTGTAGTGCTGAACTTCTGGGCCTCCTGGTGCCCGCCCTGTGAGGCGGAGGCGGCGGACCTTCAGGCCGTCTGGGAGGAGTATCAGGAGAAGGGTGTGGCGTTTGTCGGCATCGCTTACAAGGACGAAGAGGCAGCGGTGCGGGACTTCCTGGCCCGGCATAGCCTGACGTACCCGGTCGGCCTGGACCCGACGGGCCAGATCGCGGCCCTCTACGGTATCACCGGTGTCCCGGAGACCTTCGTCGTGGACGCCGGAGGGGAAGTCGTCCGCTTCTACATTGGCCCGGTGACGGCGGACCAGTTGCGAACCGTCCTGGACGGGCTGCTGGGCCGGTAGGGAGATGCGTGCCGGGCCCGTGAGGATGAAAAATGAGTTTCGGCTCCGTGCTAATTGGACTGGCGCTGGCCCTGGTTGTCGGGGCGTGGCTGGCCCGGCCCTTCCGCCGGGCTATCAACCTTGACCGGGCCGTGGAACACTGGGTAGCGCAGGCCCGCGCCGCCGCTCGTAGTCAGCCCCGCAGCGAAGCGGAGGGGCGCTCCGGGGAAGAGATCCAATTCTGTCCCCGCTGTGGCCGGCGCGCAGGCCCCGAAGACCGCTTCTGTGCCCGCTGTGGTGCCCCGCTCCGCCCGTGATTCCGCTCGCAGTTGGCCACGAAACCGTTCGTAGTCAGCCCCCGCAGCGGAGTGGCGTCAAAACGGGCACTTCGCTCCGCTCCAGGCCTTACTCCGAACAGGGCCCCGAAGCGCAGCGGAGGGATCTCCCCTTCAACACCAAAGGACGCAAGAAATGAAACGACTCATCGTTTTATTCCTGCTTTTACCCCTTCTGCTGGCCTGGGCTCCCGTTCCCCAGGGAAGCGGGACGACGGAGGACCCGTCCCAGGTGGTGATCACCCAACTGCACCTCTTCCTGCGGCGGGCCGAGGACCGGCTGGAAGTCCGCGAGTTCTACCTGGTCACCAACACCGGCGACCAGACCTACATTGGCCGGGAGGACCCGCAGACGGGCCGGCGGCTTACTCTGGTCTTCACCCTTCCTACCGGGGCCGCCGGTCTGAAAACCGTAGAACCGGCGGATGAGCATTGGGTCAAAAAGGATGGGGGCATTGCGTATGCTGAACCCATTTCTCCTGGCGACATCCCCCTGGAAATCGTCTTTCTCTACACCCTTCCCTTCGTGGAGGGGATGGAGATGGAGCGGGCCTTCCCGGTGCAGGTGGCCTCGCTGGCGGTGATGGCCATAGGCGAAGACCTGGCGGCCGAGGGCAGTGCGCTCACGTCTGGAGGGGTAATGGATACCTCTCAGGGCCCTATCCGGGTCTACACCGCCGGACCGCTGAAAGCAGGAGAGCCGGTCCGCTTCCGGGTGCGGACGGAGCCCCTGGAGATGGCAATGGCCCCCGCCGGAGCAGCCCCTGTGGCCCGTCCCTCCCGCAACCCGACGGTGGAGGTTGTCCTGGGCCTGGTGGTGCTGGCAGTAGCCGTTGTAGTGGCCTACATCCTGCTGCAGCCCCCGGCCCCCGGTCCTATCCCGGCCTCCGTTCGCGCCCAGATAGAGGCCATCGCCGCGCTGGATGACGACTATCAGGCCGGGCGTCTGGACGAGAAAGAATACCGCCGTCGGCGGGAAGCGCTGAAACGGGAGGTCTACAGAGGACTGAGGATTAATCGGAAGTAGAGAGATTGCTTCAGCGGCTCTGCTGCTTACCGGGAGACCTGCGTAGCGCAAGATTCATCGTATACGCAGGTACGTGCTAAGGCCATAGGCCATAGATGTAATTCACCGGAGAAGCACAAATGGCTGAAGAAGAACTTGAGGGAACCGAGGGCCTTTTCAGGGATAGAAGAGGCTCTCTCGGTGGCTGATTACTGGGAGGAAAAGGGCGAGTACAGGCATGCCCTGGAGTGGTGCGATAAGGCCATTGATGGCCTTCGGGAGCATCTTGCCGATGCTTACAACCTGGGGGGAATTCTTCTGGAAGAGTTGGGCCGCGAAGAGGAGGCTGGAGTCATACCGGCGGGCCCTGGAAATGAAGCCAGGATTGGCTGAAGCCGCCGATAACCTGACGACTCGGGAAGAGGAGATGGGGGTTCGGCATAACTTGGTAACCGTTGCCGAATTCAGCCAGGCAGCCCCAGCCTATGTTGCAAAGGGATTGCTGGAAGCAGAAGGGATATGGGCGGTCATCGCTGATGAGTATGTGATTACAGCGAATTGGCTGTATTCTTTACTGGCGGTTTGCTCACCGCTGGGTTTTTGCTTCCTGGCTCCTTTGGGGCTTCCCGCTCCCTTTCCTGAAACGACGATGGGTCTGCAATGATTGCGGCTATGAGTGGCATTGAAGTCAGAAACCTTTCCAAATCCTTCGGCCCTCACACCGCCCTGGCGGAGGTGACCCTCTCCATCGGCGCGGGGGAATTCGTCACCCTGGTGGGGCCGAACGGCGCCGGCAAAACCACCTTGCTGCGGATTCTGGCAACACTGCTTCGCCCCACTTCGGGCGCCATCCGCATTGCCGGGTTAGACCCCGCGCGGGACGGGCCGGAGATTCGCCGCCGCATCGGCTTCCTCTCCCACCGGACGCTCCTCTACGAGGACCTGACCGCCGAGCAGAACCTGCGCTTCTACGCCCGCCTGTACGGCCTTCCCGACGCATCGGCCCGCATCAACGAACTCCTGGGACGGGTGGGCCTGGCCGATCGCCGCCACGACCAGGTACGGACCTTCTCCCGGGGGATGCAGCAGCGACTGGCCGTGGCGCGTGCCGTCCTCCATTGCCCCTCTATTCTCCTGTTAGACGAGCCGTACACCGGATTGGACCCCCACGCCGCAGAAGTGCTGAGTGCCCTCCTGCGCGAACTGGCGGGCGAAGGGTGCACCATTCTCCTGACCACCCACGACCTAGAGCAGGGACTGGCGGCGGGCAACCGGATCGTTGTCCTCTCCCGGGGACGGGTGGTCTACGATGCCCCTATTGCCAATACCGACCCTGCCACCTTCCCCGATACCTATCGCCGGTTGACCGGTATGCAGGGCTAACGCTGGCGGTTAGCCCGCATTTCTAACGCAAATTTAATAGATGACTATTGACTTTATGTCCGGGGTATGATATAATGACCTTGCAATTGCTCTATCGGGCAAGGAGGGCTGGTGTACGAGAATCTGGTCTATCTGGACAACGCGGCTGCCACCCGCCTGGATGAGCGGGTCCTGGAGGCGATGAAGCCGTATTTCTTTGACGTCTATGCCGTGGCGACCTCCCAATTCGGCTACTCCATCGGCCTGGACGCCCGTGAGGCGCTGGATAACGCTCGCGCCCGCATTGCTGCCGCCCTGGGTGCCAACTCCGACGAATTCATCTTCACCTCCGGCGACACTGAATCCAGCAACCTCGCCATCAAGGGTGTCGCACTGGCGCTGGGGGAGAAAAAGGGCCGCCATATTATCACCTCTCCCATTGAGGACTTCCCCGTTCTCCACACCGTCCGCGCGCTGGAGCGTCAGGGCTTCCAGGCTACCTATGTCCGTGTGGACGAAACCGGCCGGGTAGACCTGGACCACCTCCGGGAGTCCATCACGCCGGAGACCATTCTGGTTACAATCCAGACCGCCAACCAGGAGATCGGGACGCTTCAGGACATCCGGGCGGTCGGTGAAATCTGCCGGGAGAAGGGCGTCCTCTTTCATACCGACGCCACCCATGCCTTCCCTCGCGTCCCCCTGGACGTGCGGGAGATTCCGGTGGACCTGGTCACCGTCTCCGCTCACACCATCCATGGCCCCCGGGGCATCGGCGGCCTCTACATCCGCAAAGGGACGCCCATCCGGAAGATTCTGGATGGCGGCTTCCAGGAGTTTGACCTGCGGCCCGGTGTGGAGAACATTCCCAGCGCGGTCGGTTTCGCCACAGCGGTGGAACTGGTCACTCCAGATGAGACGGCCCGCCTGCAGAAAATGCGGGACCGTCTGCTGGAACGGTTGCTCAACGAGATTCCGCACACCCGGCTGAACGGCCATCCTGTCTACCGGCTCCCGCATAACGCTAACGTCTCCTTTCGGTTCGTGGAGGGGGAGTCGCTGCTGTTGCACCTGGATATGCGCGGCTTCGCCGTCAGCACCGGCTCCGCCTGCTTCAGCCGCTCCCTGGAGGCCAGCCATGTCATCCTGGGCATCGGCGGAGACCACGAACGGGCCCATGGCTCCGTCCGCTTCACCTTTGGCCGCTACAATCGGGAGGAGGATGTGGATCGGGTGGTAGAAGCCATTGCAGAAGTCGTCCGGGAACTCCGGCGCATCAGCCCACTGGGAAAAGAGTAGCCGGAAGCAGGAAGTACATATCACGTTTCACGTTTCACGTTTCACGTTTCACGTTTCGCGTTTCACGTTTCACGTTTCACGGAGGGAACTATGCCACTGCCGTACAGTGAGATCGTTATGGAACACTTTCGCAACCCGCGCAATGTGGGGCGGATAGAGGACGCGGATGCCAAAGCCATAGAGGGGAGCCCCGCCTGTGGTGATATGGTCGCCGTTTATCTGAAGGTGGACCCCCAAACCCACGTCATTACAGACATCAAATTTGAGTCCTACGGTTGCGCCTCCAACATCGCCACCGGCTCCATTATCACCGAACTGGCGAAGGGGAAGACGCTGGAGGAAGCGAAGCAAATCACCTGGGACGAGGCGTCAAAAGCACTGGGCGGATTGCCCCCGGTCAAGGTCCATTGCTCCGTCCTGGCGGTGGACGGCCTGCGGGCCGCGATTCAGAACTACGAGGAGCGGCACGGGCTGGTCAAGGAGCGAGAACCCACTACGGTGGAATTCGTCCGCAAGCGCCTGAAGCACGTGATGAACCCGGTGGTGGGCCTGGACATCGTCCGTACCAAACTGGTCAAGGAGATTGAGGTGCAGGACGGCGTTGTGCGGGTAGTCCTGGACTTGTCGCCGGACCATATGTTTGCGCCGGCGATGAGGGAGGACATAGAGGAGAAACTGGGCCACCGCTGGGACGTGAGACAAGTCATCGTGGAATTCACCGGCTGATTTTTACCGTGCAGGCCTGTTAGCCTGCAAAAGCAGGCCTGGCGCTATAAGTTTCTCTTATCATGGCGGAGATTTTGGTGGATTGCCGAGGGGAGACATGCCCGGTGCCCCTGGTGGAGACTCGCAAGGCGATTCGCCAGGCCCAACCGGGTGACATCATCGTTGTCATCGGTACTCACCCTGCATCCCGGGAAGAAATCCCGATGGCGGTGCGGGCGCTGGGGCTGGAACTCATTAGCGTGGAAGGGACGGAGACGGATTGGACGATCCGGATTCGCCGATAGGAGGGCATTATGGCGGAGCGAGTGACCATCGTCCTCCACAGCGGGGATATGGATAAAGTCTACAGTGCACTCATCATCGGTTCCGGCGCGCTGGCGATGGGCATAGAGGCTTCCATCTACTTCACTTTTTGGGGTCTCCAGCGGCTGAAGAAGAGCGGCCTAGAGAAGGGTCCCCTTTCCAAAATGCACTTCCTGGGCCTGGGCAAATGGATGGTCCGCCAGCGGATGAAAAAGGCGAACGTTGCTACCCTGGAGCGGCTGATGCGGGATTTTAAAGACCTGGGCGGCAAAGTCATCGCCTGCGAGATGACCATGGAGATTATGGGCATCCGTCGGGAGGACCTGCGGGAAGATTGGATTGACGCCTACGGGGCCGTCGGCACCTACATCCAGGAGGCGCGCGGTTCGCAGGTCACTCTATTCATCTGATAAGGATGATAAATGGCCTCTCCGGTCGTTGTCTATATCCAGAAGGGGTGACTTTTCTGCTACAGTGGTGGGTCTCGTTTGTGGGGTGAAACGTTGCTTGGGAAGAAGAGGCGCTGGCGGAATTGGAACGACTGGGCGTTATAACCGCTCGCCGCAACCCCCCTCACTGCAATATGCTTTTGAAGTTTTTAATGAAGCAGAGAACCTGAAAGGAGTAATATGAATGAACCTCAAACCTGGTGGACATGCTCCAATTGCGGCTATACCCTTCAGACTGTCCAGCCGCCGGAGACCTGTCCTTCCTGTGACCAGAAATGCATCTCTGTGGACGCCACCTGTTATACCCCCGAATGTGGCGGCCCCGGCAACATTGACCCCCAGATTGCCAGCAAGAGGTAGCCCTATGGATGCTCGAGGAACTGTACCTGGAACCCGGAATCGGCATCGTATCCTCTTCTACGGCCTCTCCACATGTATTTGGTGCAAACGGACGCGCCAGTTTCTGGAATCCAACGACGTCGCCTTTGACTTTGTCTACGTGGACTTACTGCAGGGCGCGGAGCGAGAGGCGGTGGTGGAGCAGGTGCGCCGCTGGAACCCCTCCGTCTCCTTTCCCACTCTGGTTATAGACGGGGAACGTTGCATCATCGGCTACCGTCCCGAGGAGATTCAGGAGGCACTGGGGCTATGAGCGAGATCCCGCGCGAAAAAGTGGAGGCCCTCTATCGGCGATTGTATGAGGAGGCGGAGGCCGCCGGCTACCACCTGAACCCCGATAGGGAGTTCACCCTGGGGCTGGTGGAAGGTCTGCTGGTCAACGAGGCCCGCTATGGCTACTGGGCTTGTCCCTGCCGCCTGGCATCTGGCGATAAAGAGAAAGACCTGGATATTATCTGCCCCTGCGACTACCGGGACCCCGACCTGCTGGAATGGGGAGCCTGCTACTGTGGCCTTTACGTTTCCGAAGAGGTCCTGCGGGGGGAGCGGCCCGTTCGATCCATCCCGGAGCGCCGCCCCCGGAGGGCCAGCGGCCCCAGGAGCGGCCGGCCCGCGCCCCGGCTCTTTCTACCGCCGACCTTCCCCTTCCCGTCTGGCGGTGCCGGGTCTGCGGCTCCCTCTGTGCGCGGGAGCAACCCCCTGCCGTCTGTCCCATCTGCAAGGCCAAGCGGGACCGGTTTGAGCGATTTTTGTAGGAACCCCTATTCGCTGCGGTGAAGACGTCGCTGCAAAGAAAGGGGCAATGGTATGCAAGCCCGAAAACTGGGCTATACTGACCTGTATCTGACCACCGTCGGCCTGGGAACATGGGCTATCGGCGGTGGCGGCTGGGCCTATGGTTGGGGCCCCCAGGACGATGCCGACTCTATCCGCACTATCCAGCGGGCCCTGGACCTGGGCATCAACTGGATAGATACGGCTGCCGTCTACGGCCTGGGCCACTCCGAAGAGATTGTCGGCAAGGCCATTCGCGGCCGGCGCGACCACTAACTTCAGCGTGGAGCAGATGAAGCGCATTCAGTCCATCCACCCCATCGCCTCCCTCCAGCCGCCC
>JASFBC010000235.1:0-9090 GCA_036172315.1 Anaerolineae bacterium
GTACGGCGGCTTCAAACTCTTCTATGACTACGACACTCCCCTGATGTCCCCCGCCGATGTCCTCCGCCTCTCCCCGCCGCCGGCAGTGGTGATATATCAGTGAGGGCTTGCCGTGCAGGGGTTTTGATGGTAAAATCAAAATGGTTCGTTCTCCTGCGTGGCTCCGGAGGGGAGAATGGCGGGCGGAAAAAACCTTCTTGGCCGGTTTCGTCGGGTAAAATTCCCTTCTCGCTGGCTTCGCCGGATCCGATGGTGGTACTGGTATCATGCCGATGAATGGCCCCTTTGGGCTCTAAGGCAATGCGGCAAAGCCTCCTTTATCCTGCTGTTATGGATTCTGATAGCTGTTGGGCTATTCTGGCTCCTGAGATCTCTGCTTCCCGAGATAGGCGAAGGAACAGAGGGGGTCTCTAAAGAATCCATCGCTCTTCTAGGCTCTTTGCTCACTGTCCTGATTGGCTTTGGCCTTCAGCAGTGGAAGAGCCAGGAGGATATGGAACGGCGTCGTCAAGAGGAGGAAAACGGCGCTCTTTCTCAGATTGATGGTTTTTGCGGTCTTCTCCGCAGAGATCTATCAGAGGCCGCGCGCTGCTATGTAGATTTCCGAAGAAAGGGAGGGGTCTGGCAGAGCAGTAAGGTCCGGGCAAGAAGAGAAGAAGCTTGGGAAAAGGAAGCGCCTCAGGAACTCCGGTGTGCTGTATCCGTGATGGAAAAACTGCCGGAAAGAGAGGGGTTTGATCGATCAGAGCAAGTTAATGCTCTCCTCTGGGCCTTCGGTCATCTGGATGAAGATTGGCAGTCCCGAGCGGCTAATGCCCTGTTTGATCTGGGAGGGGCGTTCTCGGAGTGGACGGAGAAAGCATTGCGCGCAATTCTGGGTGTCTGGCCCGAGGTCACTCTGGGCAGAGGCCATATATCTATACCGGTTCCTTCGATCCTTTCTGGGCTTCACCACCTGGGATTGAATGTCAATCCGTTTGGTTCGGAGAGGGCAGAGGAGGATGCTTACCTCTTGAAGACTCGGGCGACTCCTTCATGGTGGGAACAGGTTAATTTCCCCACACCTGGACTTTTTTTCACTGCACCTGGAGGCGGCAGAACTGCTGCTGCGATTCTTTTGGCCTACGATGCTCTCTTCGAGCGAACCGCGTTCCCTGTCTACTGCCGAATAGCAATGACCCGGTTGAGGGTGGACGACCTGGCAGCATGGACAGCAAAGGCGATAGCCCGATACATTAGCCTCTTCCCTCTCTCTTTCACGGAATGTCCCTCCAGCACAAAAACGGCTATAAAACGTCTACTCTCCCGTTATTTGTCTGTTGATCCTCTTCTTTACCTCCAGCAAGCCGGTCTACCGTCCGTTGGAGAAGGCGGAAAGGTTGTTGAAGAATTCAGAGCATATCTTGCCGGACCTCTCAGTCCTCTGCTTTCTCAGCCCGACCTTCTCACCTTGCTGAGTCAATCTCATCCGGCGGATTTCCCCCGTGTCCTGATTTTGGCAGACGTTCAGGGGGTCTTGGGGGATGAATCAGCCTTGCTGTATTTTTATGCCCTAAGCGACTTGCTGGCCCAAGTAGGGGTCATCCTCCAGGTTTTCCTGGCGGTCTCTTCTTTTGATGATGGCTTGCAAGGATTCGGAAAGTCTTTGGAGTGGTCGGACAGTGACCTTCGTGACCTGTTGCGGCGCCGGCTGCGCCTTTCATCCTCCGATGATACCTTGGATACCTGGTGCGATCTCAGGATGTGGGGTGTTTCATCGGTGGAAGATCGGTTAATTTCAGCGGCGGGGCATAACCCTCGCAGGCTGATTTGCTTGGGTAATGCCCTGCTCCGCCGTATCGGTGAGAGAGCGCAGCGGTTGAAGCCCCAAGATGTGGATGAAGTACTGGCCAAAGTCCAATGAGTACAGAACCATCTGGATTCAAAGGGGATTTCGCCATTCCGGCGGATGGTCCTCCCGGCCCGATGGCTTTTCGTTTCCTTCGGGCGGAGGATGAACCGTGGCTTCCAGCGTGTTTTGTGCCTCCACCGGAGTTTGGCCGGATAGCTATGCCCCAATCCTGTGTGGTCTTTGGCGAGCCAGGAAGTGGGAAGACGGCCATTTACCGGGAGTTGCTTGAGCGCAACATCCGCCCTGATGGTAAGCCTATACGCCTGATCGCTCAATGGCGGCCCTCTCCGCTCCCCCCAGAAGTTCCCCCCGACCTGGCGTGGGTCAGACGATTGATGACAGAGGTGTTGGATGCCTGCGCTTCTGCACTGGTCCACTACCTCTGTCAGTTCCCGAAGGATTACACCCATGCTCCCTCCTGGGTTCAGGCCCGCCTGATCTGGTTCATTCGCCGATACACCTTCGGTCAGGCGGAGATCCGATGGGAACCATTGGCGGAGGGCTCCAATCCCGGGGCCTCTCTGATTCGGCAGATTCTCAGTGCTCCTGTCCCCTCTATTTTATATGATGATGCCTCTCCGGAAACGGTAATGGCAGAATTGATGAGCGCGTTGAGAGGATTAGGGTTGGAGAGCATCTGGTTAATGACCGACGGCCTGGAAAGTTGGACCGAGATGGCCTCCGATCGTTTAACAGAAAGCCTACGGGCATTTCTTTCCACCCTCTCCCTTTTTGGGCAATCCGGCCCGGTGTACAAGCTTTTCCTCCCAGCGGAGATAGAACCGGCTATCGGCCGCACGGGAGGACTGGCTCGGCGGCGCATAGAGGGTATTCACATTCACTGGGATTCCTCAACGCTTAAAGAATTGGTGGAACGGCGCCTGGCTTTCGCCTTCGGACGGAAGACGTTTCCCATGGAACAACTCTGCAATGCTCCCGGGTTGCCCGAATGGCTGGAAAAAACGGGGGGGAGATCCCCCAGGGATTGGCTGGACCAGGTGGCGATACTGGTAGAGCATTACGCTGCTTCCCCTCAGAGCGCTCCTATAGACGAGGAAACATGGAAGAAATTGCGGCGGGAGCGCCCACCGCGCCTGTACCTTGAAGAAAAAAAACGGTTAGTGCAGGTCGGGGGGCGCATGGTAAACCTGGATGATTTGCCCACAAGGGTTTACGATATGCTCTGCTATCTGTACCATCATAACGATCGTGTGGTTACCAAGGCCGAATTGTACTTTCGGGCATATCTTGGTAAAGACCGAATTCCTCAAGAGGGCGAAAAAGGTTATGCGGAGCCGGTAGAATACGTGGGTCTGATAGATACCAATCTCTGGCGCCTGCGGCAGGCCATAGAGCCGGATCCTAGCGACCCGGTCCTCCTTATCACTCGTCGGGGGCACGGTGTGACTCTTCGGGTTCGCTGGTAAGGTATTTGTGAGTCAAATGGAAGTAAATTTGAAAAATAAGTTGTGTCATAATACCTTCATCCATGTATACCTGCAGGCTTGCACAATTGAGTAAAGCCAATGGAATAAAGATAATACTATTTTCCTTACCCAACGCTCTCTAATCGGGCCTGGTATAACCGTATTCGCGTTGCTTTCGCTTTCCTTTGTGTCTTTTTCTCCTATGGCCTTTCCAATTCTCGCTGTGTTTCCAGTGCCGGGCACACCAGAGGTGACCGCATGGCTGAGTTGGGCCGGGTTTCGGTTTGACCCCTTTGGACCGTTGGATGCCGCCGCAGATCCCCACCTCAGCGAGTATCTGGTTGGTCACTATATCTTCGCGCACGTCTGGGGAGATGACCTATCTTGGGTTTTCGCTCCAGCGGGCGGTGGGAAGACGGCTTTGCGCATCAGCGTGATGCAAGCATGCTGGGTGGGACAGGAAACCAACCGCCCATTTCCCATCCCTTATGTGCCTCCCTTCCTTTCTTGGGGACATGCGCACCCCTCGGAAGAGGAACACCTCGCGGCGCTGGCTCGTGGAGGCGCAATAGCGCTTTTCCTATCTCTGGCTTATCGCGTCCACTGGTTTCTCCGCTTAGAGAGGTCGGAGCGCCAGCGCGTTGCCGAAGTGCTCTGCTGGAATCTTCCCGGCCCCCTTCCGACCTATCTGGAGCGGTGCCGCGCGATTCCTGATCCTCAGATCCTATCGGAGGTTCTGGATCCCGCTTTTATCCTCCGCAACCCACCGACCTCTACCGATCTGATAAGGTGGTGCGATGCTATAGAAGCGGTTGCTAAGGATGAAGTACCACCTCCACCTGGAGAGCGGTGGACGCGACTGAAGGGGCTTTTACAAGACCTGGGTTTCCCAAGCATCTACGTTTTGCTGGACGGGCTGGATGGCGCGCCAGAAACTATTGCCAATCCGTCATCTATAGCTTATTTTCTGGAGCCTTTGCTGCGATGGGCAGAGAAGTGGGCAGAGGAGCGGATATTTTTGAAGGCATTCCTCCCTGCAGAAGCGCAGGCTTTGCTGGAAGACCGTTTCCGGGACATGTTTGCTCCTACTCGCGTGTCCGCTATTCACTGGACACCGGACTTGCTGGCGGAGGTCGTCCGTCGGCGAGTTTACGTAGCGACCGAGGGCGCTTTTGGTAGCCTGGATGCTCTGGCTTCTCCGGCCCTGCGGGATATAGAGACCCTGCTGGCGAAGACGGTTCATCCCCTTCCCCGTGAGATGCTGGTCATCACTCGTCGGGTGATAGAGGAGCATCTCCGCCGAGGCGGAAATGGCCTTTTAACAGCGGCGGACCTTCATTCTGCTATCCAGTGGTACCAGATAACATCGGCCTATATACGAGGAGGTTTCAAATGACCATTGTACTTTCTCCCCCTTCATACTCGCCGGACAAGTTTGTAGATCGCGAAGAAGAGTTAAGACATCTGGATCACGTTCTCGAGTCCGGTGAAAAGCGCGCTGTTATTTTTAGAGGGGAGCGTGGCGTAGGGAAATCCTGGCTACGTGCTCATTGGGAATGGCAACTCCGCAAACGCAAAGACCTCCAAGTACTGCGAGTGGACTTAAAGAAGTACAAGGGTGATGAGCCGGAGTGGGCTATAGCAGACATAATCCGTCGGGTCGGTGAGAAGATCGGGCAGACTGGGGAGGCACTGGGCGCTGACCTGGCCGAGATGTCTCGTACCCTTCTCCAGCATGTCCGTAAAACAAAGAAAAGGCTAATTCTTGTCCTAGACCATGTGTATGAGTCGGATTGGAAGTTGCTGGCGTTGCTGGAGGAGTACTTGCTGGCTCCTCTGATCGCTGAGCCCCGCGTGTTCATCATCCTGACAGGGCGCGGCCGATGGTATCCATGGAGGACGCCTGACCTGACCTTTCGCACAGAGCAGGCAGTTGTAACACCGCTTCAGAGCGAAGAGGAAACCCGACAGCAACTGGAAAAGCAAGCCCCTCAAGGCCTTCAATGGGCCAGGGAGATCCATAGATTGACAGGAGGCAATCCTCTGGCCAATTACCTTCTCGCTGCGGAGCCTCAGCCCGCTCAGGCATCAGAAGCAGTTATTGAGAGTTTATTGGAGCCGGTCCCGGAGGAATACCGTCAGACAGTACGGCAGTATTTGGAGGCGCTCTGTGTTTTACGCGCTTTTGATGAGGACCGGATTCCTGAAATGATGGCGGTTTACAGCGATGAACCCTCTTATCGGGAATGGACATATGCTCAGGCCCGGCAGGTGCGAGATGAACTGATCCGCTGGGCGCTGGCTCAGTGGGATGCAGACAAGAAGGCGTACGTTCTGGATAGAATCGTTCGGCAGTTAGTGGAACTTCATATTAAACAAAATCAGCGGCAGAAATGGGTCAATCTTCATCAGGCAGCAGCCCGGCTTTACGAGCGCTGGGCGAAGGATTACCCTGCTACAGCCTCACGCTGGAAAGAAGAGATGCAATATCACCAGAACTGTTTAAAGGAGGCAAAGCAATGATCCCCTCATCTATCCGCTGGGAAGAAATATATTTGAGCCCTCTTGCCACGGCGACGCTGATCGGTCGGAAGGATGAACTGGATGCTGTGGAGAAAGCCATTCGGGATCATCCTCACCGGTATGTGATTTATATCACTGGGCAAGGAGGCATTGGGAAAACCCGGCTGCTTCAACACATTCTCCAGAACCCTCCTGAAGGCTTGGCCCTTCAGGTCGCTACCCGGCCGGTGGATATGTATCATACCATTAACCATACTGTGGAAGGGTTTATCCAGTCTATCCAGGAGGTCATATCCCCTGACGGGAGAGACTTTGAACTGTATCTGCAAGAACGAGAGATATGGAGGCGAATACCCGGTGAAGAAAGCAAGCGGTGGCAAGAGCAACGGAAAAGCATGATCAGGTCTCTTCTCCAGGATTGGAACACATTAGCGCAGAAAACCCGCATCCTGATCGGTTTGGATACGGTAGAGCGGCTTTTCCTTCAGGACGACCCTGTCGCTCACGAGTTAGGCCTTCCTATCGGTACTCCCCTGGTCTATAACTGGTTGCTGGAAGATTTTCTCCCTCAACTTCAGAATACGGTAATCGTTCTGGCTGGCCGCCCTGTTTCTGTGCATGTGGAGGAAGAACTGCAAAGGATCGGGAAGTTCGTTCCAATCTCGCTCTCAGGCTTTACGGAGGAAGAGGCGTTGGAATATTTTCGAGCGCTCACCTCGCTTCTCCAGAAGAGCTCTGAACCGCGGGACCAAATAGCCGCTGATAGATTGTCCCAGTGGAATGATGATCTTCGCCGGATGTTTTTCTATGCCCTGCGAGACGATGGCACGGTGCGCCCGATCTTCCTGGCCCTGGCCGTAGACTACTTGACAATCACTGGGCAGCCCT
Organism: Anaerolineae bacterium; assembly: GCA_036172315.1. Lineage (GTDB taxonomy): Bacteria > Chloroflexota > Anaerolineae > B4-G1 > DUEL01 > SpSt-77. The sequence goes on from JASFBC010000235.1 coordinate 6,730, forward strand.
TTCCATTGGGACAATCCCTTTCGGAAGTTCAGGGGCTTTCTATGGAAGAGCGAAAGCGGCTTCAAGATGATTTATTGAGAGGGGTAGAAGAGGAAATTCGCAATGCGCTCCATCCAACTGAAGAAGTTGTGAAAGCCCTGGGTTGGTTGCACCGGGGGGCCGATGAAAATCTTTTAGGCCAAGTCACCAATATGAGCGGAGAAACGCTGAGAGAGGCATGCGAGCGGGTTCGCCGTCTCTCCTTTGTGAAAATCCGCCCTGCCGATCAGCGCCTCTTTCTGCACGACGAAATGTACGTCCTCCTCCGCGATCTACGCGGTGCCATCCCAGAAACGGTGTTCAGGCCTGTTCAGGAATATTATGGCGCGCTCGTTGATCAGATTAAGAAAAGCATCTTGAACCTATACGAGTCTCAACTTGACCTCCCCCCTTTAGACCAGGTTGCTCTGGAAACAGCCCGCCTCCGGGAAGCCATATTAGAAGATCTCCATTACAAATTACACTGGAGGCCTCGCGAGGGATTTGATCAGTACTTTGTCTATGCTGAGGAAGCGCTGGCTATGGGTGATAGGATACTGGACATGGAATTGCGAGCGGAATTGATGGAATTTCTGAGAGAAGAGGAGCCCTTCCCAGCCGGGGTGAGCGGAAATATCCCTCTACCCGATGTCCGGGCTGACTCGGCCGTCCGATGGATTAAACGAGAGATCAGTCTCGGAAGATATGAGGAAGCGCTGGCGTTGATCCAGAAACTACGTGGAAGTGCCGGGTATCTGGTCGAGACTGGCGATGCTCTTATCCGGGCTGACCTGGATATTGCCGATGCCACCGTCCAATTGTATCAGGGCAATCTTAACAAGGCCCAAGAGTGGTTGTCCAAAGTTCAACAAGACCTGAGGAACTTTCAGGTCTCCCCGGAATCCCGTGTTCGTTTCAATGTGGTAATGGGACGACTGTATAATCATTGGGGATATATACGACGGGTACAGGGGCAATTTATCGCTGCAGAGGATAATTACCGCAAGGCTCTACCCTACTGGCGCGCTATCAACATGGAGGCTGAGCAGGCCAACACGTTAACCAATCTGGCTTTCGCTCTGGCATTGCAAGGCCGATTTGATGTCGCTCGTCGTCAGGCGCAGGATGCTTTAAAGCTGCGCATGCAACTGGGAATGACCGGCGCAGTCGCCCTTACACTAAACACCCTAGCCCAGATAGAAATTTACGCCGGGCAGTATCGGGATGCTGAAGGCTGGGCTTTGCGAGCTCTGACTGTGGCCCAAGGGGCCGATTTCCCTCGTGGAAAAGGACTGGCTCATCTCTCTCTGGCAAGCACTTACCGATATATGAGCGAGCCGCCCTGTCCGGCCACAAATCGGCGAGAGTGGCTGGAGAAATCCCTGGAACATAGCCGTAAGGCGCGGGAAATCTTTTCCCGGGAACCAATAGAGCCAGAACGGCTTGGTACAGCCTATTACGAGGAAGCCATTGCCCTTCGGGAGTTTTGTCGTCCCCCCTTGATGGAGGGCATTAACGTTGAGCAGTATGCTCGTCAATCTGAAGAATCGTTTCAGCAAGCAATGAAAATCGCTGAAGAACATGAATTATGGGCTCTTTACTTGGACGTGGGAATGGGTCTGGCTTGGCTTTATTATTATGCCAAGGAAAAAGAGAAACTTGCCTCCCATCTGGAATTTCTAGAGAAACTCTTCCGGGAGCGGTTTAAGTCCTATCAAATCGCGCCATCTGCTCCTCCCCTGATTGGGGGAGACACGATTCTGGCTGTTTTCCCTCAAATGGGCCGATGGCACATTCTTCAGGGAGTGATGGCGCTGGATGGCTTTAACCCGAGCCAGGAGAGCCAGCAAAAGCCGCCATATTCCTCCTTGAGAAAAGCGGCCCGGGAATTTGCTCTGGCTCTGGAATATGACACTATGGTGGCCGAGAATTTTCGGGACCTCCGTCGAGCCCTCAATCTTATTTATGAACGGTTGAAAATACTGAATGTGGCTGAGTTAAGGGCTTTCTATGAAACTATCAAGGAGATGGCTGACGAATACTCCTGGAAGCCCTGTGAGGAATGGCGTTTCTGGAAAGAACTCGTGGCTCACTTCGGCCCTTACGAGGAACTGGGTCCACTGGCCTTATGAAGTGAGGCGATATTGGCCCATAACCAGGATACTTTCCGTTTTGGTGTAAAAAGTTGTCTGCGCCGAAGGAATGATGCGCACCCCCCGCTTTGAGCCCACCCCCGCCTGGGAGCACGCGCTGAGCCAGCCGGAGTGTCCTTGTCACCTCCTGCTGGTGGTGGCGGAGGGACCGCGTGTCACGGGCTGGTGCCGCCTCTTTCCGACCGATGGG
>JASFBC010000236.1:0-10459 GCA_036172315.1 Anaerolineae bacterium
TGCTGGGCCGAGAAGCAGGCCCAGTCATAAAACCCCCGCTCCCGGTCGCTGCGGGCATGCTCCAGGTCCCCCATCGCCTGATCCATCCAGTCCCGACTCCGTTCCATCCCATTCCCCCACGTTCACCGGCCCAAATTGCCCTGGTTCGTTCTTCTTGCGCCCGTAAAAGCAGGTATTGCAGGCCTGGCGGCCTGCGCTACTGCGACCTGCGCTACTGCGGCCTGTAGCGCAGGCTGTTAGCCTGTAGCGCAGGCTGTTAGCCTGTAGCGCAGGCTGTTAGTCTGAACCGCTATTCCCGGCTTTCTCCGCGTCCGCTATTTCTGGCGGTGTGGCCCGGCGCCGTCGCAGGATCAGCAGGGCCACTCCCGCCAGCGCCAGGGCCAGGCCGAACCACTGCGCGGCCGCCAGCGGGCCCAGCATCCAGGCGTCCGGGCGGAAAAATTCTACCCAGAAGCGACCCAGCGCATAGCCCACAATATAGCCCACGAAAATGTCCCCCTCTCGTAGACGGTCTGCTCGCTTCTTCGCCAGAATGGCCAGCACCAGAAACAGCATCAGGCACCAGAGGGACTCGTAGAGGAAAGTGGGGTGGAAGAGAGTATCCGGCGGGTACTGGCTGATGGGGTACATCTCCAGCCGGTGCGCGGCGTCTATTTTCACACCCCACCAGGAAGAGCCGGTGGGCGGGCCGTAGAGTTCCTGATTGATGAAGTTGCCCCAGCGGCCGATGGCCTGGCCCAGTGCCAGGCCCGGCGCGCCCAGGTCCAGCAGGGTCAGCAGCGGGAGTCTGTTGCGCCAGGCGTAGAGGGCCGCGCCCAGAATGCCGCCGATGATGGCGCCGTATATGCCCAACCCCCCCTGCCAGATTTTCAGGATGTCCAGGGGATGCTGCCGATACCACTCCCACCCCAGCCCGCCCCCCCGGGGGCTGGAGAAGACGTGATAGAGCCGGGCACCGATGATGCCCAGAATCATCGCCACTACCAGGCCGTTCCAGATGTGGTCGGGGTGGATGCCCTTATGGGGGGCCTGGCGGGCCGCGTAGAGGGCGCCCAGCAGGATGCCCACTGTGATGAGGACGCCGTACCAGTGAATGGCGATGGGGCCTATTCGTACCAGAATCGGGTCTACCGGTGGTGTCATTTCCTTTCCCCCTTCACAGGAAGCCCTCCAGGAAGCCGGCGATTTCATGCTGCCAGAAGACAGGGCCGTCCTTGCAGATGAATTTCTCGCCCAGGTTACAGCGCCCGCATTTACCGATGCCGCAGTGCATGCGGGCCTCCAGCGTGGTCAACATCTGTTCCGGGGCGAAACCCAATTTCTTCAGGGTCAGAAAGACGAAGTGGATCATAATCAGCGGGCCGCAGGTAATGGCGACACCATTCTCTGGCGACGGGGCCACCTTTTCCAGCAACTGGGTGATCAGGCCGACGTTGCCGGTCCAGCCCGGCCCGCCCTGATCTACAGTGACGTGGAGTTCAGTGGCCCAGGCGGAGCGCCACTCGTCAAACTCCTCGGTGAAGACCAGCAGGTCCGGGCTGCGGGCGGCCCAGAGAATGGTCAGATGGCCGTAGTCCTCGCGGTGGTCCAGGATGGTGTGGATGACGGGCCGGAGCGGCGCGCCGCCGATGCCGCCGCCTAAGATGACGATGTTCCGGCCCCGAAGTTGTTCCATCGGGAACCAGTTGCCCAGCGGCCCCCGCACGCCTACTGGGTCGCCCACGTCCAGGGAGTGCAGAGTGTGGGTCACATGGCCCAGCGCATTGACGGCGAATTCCAGGAGGGGCCCCCGGTGCGGCGTGGACGTGATACCGAAGGGGGCCTCTCCGGCGCCGAATGCGGAGACGAAAGCGAATTGTCCGGGCTTGTAGTGGGCAAATGCGGCCCGGCCCTCCGGCTCCAGCAGTTCCACCTGGAACAACTTGATCCCGGTCGCCAGATGGCGCACGCCGACCAGTCGGCCCCGGTAGGGACGCATCGGGTTAGCGAGGGGCATGCTCTGCCTCCTTTTTCGTGGTAAATTTCACCCTCTGGCGACGTCCTCCATCACCTTGGTGATGTCTATCTCCACCGGGCAGGCAACGACGCAGCGGCCGCAGCCGACGCAGCCCAGGGGGCCGAAGTCCTCCGGGTAGTAGCAGAACTTGCACATAAAGCGGTTGCGCAGCCGCTCCCAGTTGGTGGGGCGGGGGTTGTGGCCGCCTGCCACCCGCCGGTAGTTGGGGCTGGTACAGGCGTCCCACACCCGGATACGTTCGGTGAGAACCCGTCCAGGCCACACATCCACCACCCGGTCCACCACATCGTAGCAGCGACAGGTCGGGCAGACGTAGGTGCAGATTCGGCAACTGAGGCACCGTTCGCCGTGGCGCATCCAGAGCCGCTGCTCCTCAAAAAGGGCCCGCCACTTCTCTGTCGGCATGACGGGGACCGGCGGGTTATACTCTTCCACCGGGCGAGGTTCGCCCCGGACTTCCGCCGAAGGCAGGCTTTCCAGAATCGCCGCTCCCTTCGGCGTCACCGGCTGCAGAATGTAGATGCCGTCTTCGGCGAGGCGGACCAGGACATCCAGATGGGTCGGGTCGGCGGGGCCACCGCCCATAGAAGTGCAGAAACAGCCGTCCCACATCCGGGTGCAGGCCATACCCACCAGCGTCGTCCGCTCCCGATGGTGGCGATAGTAGGCGTCGGGCGGCTCCTGGTGCAGGAAGAGCGCGTCTATAGCGGCCAGGCCGTGCGCGTCGCAAGGGCGCAGGCCGAAGATGACCTGGCGGCGGTCCGGCAAGACCTCCTCCAGGGTCACATCCTTCCCGCGCTGCTCAATGCGCAGGATGACCTCGGTGGAAGGGAAGAGGAATTCTTTGGCCGATAGTTCGGGCCGTTCGTACTCCAGCAGGACTTCCGCGCCGGAGCGGACGGGGCGGTAAAGGACGTGCCCGTCCACATCCCGGGGAGCGATCAGATCAACCTCCTGAGCCAGACGGTCCAACCAGGCCAGCAATTCCGCACGCGTGGCGTATCGCATTGGCGCTCCTCAAGGTATGTTTGGAATTCGTAGTGAACCACGTAGCGGAGTGGCGTTAAAACGGCCCTTCGCTGTGCTTCGTGCCTTACTACGAGCGAATAGTTACTTTCCGGATGGGATCAGGACCGGCCGCAAGAGGCCGGTTCGGCGCGGATGCTGCCTCGCGCCAGCGAGGCAAAGACGCCCAGGACGCAGAGGACAACGAAGACGCCGAAAGCGGCTCGCGCACTGGCCAGGAAACGGAGCGCGGTTTGAGGCGTCACGGCCGTCTCACCCATAAAGAGCGCGAAAATCAGCATGACGATGCCCATGCTGAGCATCTGCCCGGTCAGCCGCATTGTCGCCAGGGTCGCCGAAGCGACGCCATACCGGGCGCGATCCACCGAACTCATCACCGCGTTGGTGTTGGGAGAGGAGAAGAGGGCGAACCCGAATCCCAGCAGGGTCAGGACGCCGACTACATAGGAAACGGCGGTGTCTGGCCCCAGCGGGTAGAGCAGGGCCAGCCCGACCACCGTCAGAGCCATACCGGTAGAGGCGACAACGCGGGGCTCCACCCGGTCGGACGCCCAGCCCGCCAGCGGGGAGAAGAGGGCCTGGACCACGGGCTGGGCCAGGAGGATCAGGCCGGCCTGCTGCGGGCTGATCCCGCGCACGGATTGCAGGTACAGGCTGAGCAGGAAACCCACAGCGAAGGTAGCGCTGTAGTTGATCAGGGCGGCCAGATTGGAGAAGGTGAAGGCCGGGTTATGCCGGAAAAGATTCAGTTCCAGGATCGGCGTCTGCGTCTGCCCCTCTTGGAGGGCAAAAAGAGCCAGGGCCAGGATACCAGCGAGGGTCAGCGCCGCGCCGATGCCCGAGGGGAGGCGGGAGAAGCCGTAGATGAGGGCGGCCAGCCCCAGGCCGTAGAGGATGGAGCCGGGCCAGTCAAACCCCTCGCCGTTGGCCCGCCATTCCCCCTGGAGTTTCCCGGCCGCCAGCGCGGCGACCAGCGCGGCCAGCGGAACGTTCAGGAAGAAGATGCTCCGCCAGCCCCACTGCTGGGTGAGTACACCGCCCAGGAAAGGGCCGACAGAGAGGCCCACATAGACGGCGGCGACGTTGACGCCCAGTACCCGTCCCCGCTCCTGGGGCGGGAAGACGGAGGTCAGAATGGCGACGCCGGTGCCGAAAATCATCGCCCCGCCGACTCCCTGCACCACCCGGGCAGCGATCAGCGCTCCCACCGATGGGGCCAGGCCGGAGACCAGCGCGCCGATTGCATAGACCACCAGTCCCCAGACAAAGATGTGCTTCCGTCCCCGCTGGTCGGCCAGTTTGCCAAAGGGGACCAGGAACATGGCCGAGGCCAGGAGGTAGGCGGTGGAAATCCACCCCAGCAACAGCGCGTCGGCGGCGAACTCCCGACCGATGGATGGGAGGGCTATGTTCAGCGCCGAGCCCATAAAAGGGGTGAGGAACGAACTGCAGGTAGCGACCACTACAGCGACGCGGCGGGTCGTTGAAGTTTCCCCCATTTGTGACTCCTGCGTCGGTTGCAGATATTATAGCACTACCCCCTGCGCAGGCAAGCCGCCATCCTGAACCGGATTGACAGTTTTGCTGTTTTCCATTAAAATACCTGCGCAAAGTGCTCTGATCCGTCTGAGGACTATCGCCTTTTGAGCGTAACTGCCTGCCAGACGGTGGTTGAGTCCTCACCCCTTCCGTGAGGGCGGGCAGGTAGTTACCTCATGAGCACCGAATTCCTGGCAGGAGGTTGAGTTGAAGGAGTACACGACCCAACATATTCGCAACCTGGTTCTACTGGGCCACGGCAGCAGCGGCAAGACGTCCCTGGCCGAGGCAATGCTCTTCGCCAGCGGAGCCACCAACCGTATGGGGCGCGTGGAGGATGGAACCACCGTCTCCGATTTTGACGAGGAGGAAATCCGACGGCGCATCTCTCTGAGCCTCGCCCTCATTCCGGTGGAGTGGGAAGGATGCAAACTGAACGTCCTGGATACCCCCGGCTACCTGGACTTTATCGGCGGGGTCATCAGCGGCATTCGCGTCGCCGACCTGGCACTGATTCTGGTGGACCCTGTGGGCGGAGTGGAGGTCGGCACCGAACTGGTCTGGAACTACGCCGACCAGTATGACCTGCCCCGGATGGTAGTGGTCAACAAGATGAACCGGGAGAACGCCGACTTCGCCCGTGCCCTTCAGTCGCTGCGAGACGCGTTCCGGCGCAATTTCGTCCCCCTCCAACTCCCCATTGGCTCGCAGACCCACTTCGCGGGCGTGGTGGACCTGGTCCGGATGCGCGCGCTGATGGGCCCCGAGGCGAAGGCCGCCGACATCCCCGCCGACCTGAAACCGCAGGCTGAGGAAGCGCGCGTCCAACTGATTGAGGCTGCCGCCGAAGGCGAGGACGAACTCATTATGAAGTACCTGGAGGGGGAGGAACTGACAGAGGAGGAAATCCGGCGCGGCCTGCGGGCGGCCATTCTGAAAGGGAGCGTGGTCCCCGTCCTGGTGACGGCGGCCACCGAGAACATCGGCACGCGGGCGCTGCTGGATGCGCTGGTTGTCTACGCCCCGACTCCGGCGGACCGGGGGCCGGTCAAGGCCGAGAGCCCCAGTGGCGATGAGGAAGAGATTGAGCCCAACGACACCGCTCCCCTGGCCGCACTGGTCTTCAAGACCGCCGCCGACCCTTATGTGGGCAAATTGACCTACTTCCGGATTTACAGCGGGATGCTGGAATCGGACACGCGGGTCTGGAACCGCCGCGCCAATGCGGAAGAGCGGCTGGGTGCCCTCTACGTGATGCGGGGCAAAGAGCAAATCCCCGTCCCCCGCCTGCACGCGGGTGACATCGGCGCGGTCGCCAAACTCTCCGAAACAATCACCGGCGACACCCTCTGCGACCGGGGCCACGGGGTGAAACTTCCCGGCCCCGTCTTCCCGCATCCCCTCTTCGCCGTTGCCGTCCGTCCCAAAAGCAAGGCCGACCAGGCCAAGATGGCGCCTACTTTCACCCGGATCTGCGAGGAGGACCCGACCCTGCGCTGGCGGCAGGAGCCGGGCACCCGGGAGACCATTCTGGAGGGTATGGGCGAGGCGCATGTGGAGATCGCTGTCCGGCGGATGGAGAACCGCTTCGGCGTCGGTGTGGAGACCGCCACCCCCAAAGTCCCCTATCGGGAGACCATCACCCGTGTCCATTCCGACTTCTACCGGCACAAGAAGCAGACCGGCGGCGCTGGCCAATTCGCCGAAGTCCACATGCGCCTGGAGCCGCTGCCGCGCGGGATCGGCTTTGAGTACGGGTGGGAAGTATTCGGCGGTGCCATTTCTTCCTCCTTTCAGCCGTCCATTGAGAAGGGCATCCGGCAGGTGCTGGAGAGCGGCGTCATCGCCGGGTATCCCGTTGTAGATGTGAGGGCCGTCGTCTACGATGGGAAAGAGCACCCGGTGGACTCCAAAGACATCGCCTTCCAGATCGCCGGACGGGAGGCGTTCAAGAAGGTGATGCTGGGGGCCGGTCCGGTGCTCCTGGAGCCCATCTACAAGTTCGTCATCACCGTCCCGGAGGAGTTTACGGGCGATGTGATGGGCCATCTGAACACCAAACGGGCCCGCGTGCTGGGGCTGGAGCAACAGGGAGGGAAGAGCGTCGTCACCGCTCTGGCCCCGCTGGCGGAGATGCAGCGGTACGCCACCGAACTGCGCAGCATGACCCAGGGGCGGGGGCTGTTCTGGATGGAGTTTGACCACTACGAAGAGGTCCCGCCGCATCTGGCCCAGCCCATCATAGAGGCAGCCAAACGGGAGCGGGAACAGGAGCGGGAGTAAAAACAGCCAGTAGCGCAGACCGCCAGGCCTGCTTTTGCAGGCTAATAGCCTGCGCTACAGGCTAACAGCCTGCGCCACAGGCCTGCTTTTGCAGGCTAACAGCCTGCGCTACAGGCTAACAGCCTGCGCTACAGGCTAACAGCCTGCGCCACAGGCCTGCCCGTTGATTCAAGCGATGAGGCTCGCTTGTCCGAAACCGCCGGGTTCACCGGCTGATAGCCTCTACCCCTTCGGGTAGAGGCTATTTGATTCTCTCTCAGGAAATGGCAGAATGACTGAGCGGAAAAGTTTCATGGACGAAGTGGATGCCCGCATACCGGCGGCCGATTTTGAGGCCGAGTACTTCCCCGGCGGCCTGGTACGGGTGACCATAGACCTGACCCTGGAACTGGTGGAGCAGGTGATGGCCGTGGCGAAGGAACAGGGCTGGCCCCGGGGTGAGGCGTTCGTGGCGTTGCTGGCTCTGGGCATCGGGGCCCTGGAGGAAGAGAAAACTCGCTCCTTGATGGAGCGGGACGACCCGCCGGCGCGAAACGAATTGGAGGTCCTCCTCCGTCGGATGCGTGAGATGGAGATGCGCTACGCGGTGATGAAGCGGCGTCCGTGGGATTTCCTGAAGGCGTATCAGATGGCCAGTCTCGCCGACGGGGCTCTGCGGGCCGAGGTGGCCGGTTTGCGGCGGCTGGCGGAACTGGACGAATTCATCCGCAAGAACGACTATCGGTTCCGGGATGAACCGTGGGGCCAGGAACGGGACGCCTGGCTGAGGGCATTGAACGCGCTGGCCGGCGGGCTTCTGTCAGGGGTTGTCTGAAAACCTGCTTGTAGTAAGGCCCGAAACGCAGCGAAGGGCCGTCTGGACGCCGCCGGGCGAAGGAGGCCCGATAAATTCCTGTTGCTCGTACCCCTCTTGCCTCTTGCCGCAAAGATGCTATAATCTCCTCACGCCGATTCTCTGACTCCTATGCTGGGACCTACCGAACCCTATCCGCCCTTCGTCGTCCGGCGGGAGCGGGGATTGCTCCTGCTGGCCTTTCTCTTCGTCGTGGCGGGCACGGCAACCCTGCTGGTAGCCTTCCCCGCCCTGGGCCTGGCGCAGGCTGCCGGCCTGCTCTTCTCTTTTGCCCTCTCTTTCGCCGCCGCTCACGTCACTCTCTCCCACCGACTGCCCCACCGCGACCCGCTCATTCTCCCCACCGTCGCCCTTCTGACCGGCTGGGGGTTGCTGATGGTGGCCCGCCTGGCGCCCAACTTCTTGCCCCGCCAGGCAACCTGGCTCCTCCTCTCCACCCTGGCGATGATCGCCGTCGTCCAGATCGGCGCGCGGGACCCTGTTCCCCTGCGCTGGCTGCGCCGCTACCGCTACACCTGGCTCTTTGCTGGTCTGCTCCTCCTGGCCGCGACCCTTGTCCTGGGCGTCAACCCGGGCGGCGCCGGCCCCCGCCTCTGGCTGGGCATCGGTGGTGCCTACTTCCAGCCCTCCGAGCCGCTCAAACTTCTCCTGGTCGTCTTCCTGGCCTCCTACCTGGCCGAGCGGCGGGAACTCTTGAAGGTGACGGGGCACCGGATTGGCCGTCTGACCCTTCCTCCTCTGGCTTACATCGCCCCCCTCCTGGTTATGTTCGGCCTGACGGTGCTCCTCCTGGCCGCGCAGCAGGACCTGGGCGCCGCCATGCTCCTCTTCCTCACCTTCCTGTCCATGCTCTACCTGGCGACCGGCCAGTGGGGGTATCTGGTTGTGGGACTGGCCCTCTTTCTCCTGGCCGGGGTTATCGGGTACTCCGGCTCCGAGCGGGTGGCGCTGCGGATTCAGATATGGCTCTCCCCCTGGCCGGACGCCGCCGATCGGGCCTTCCAGGTCGTCCAGAGCCTGCTCGCCTTCGGCGCTGGAGGGATTTTCGGTCAGGGCCTGGGCCTGGGCCGCCCTACCTACATCCCTGCCGTCCATACCGATTTCGTCTTCGCCGCCGTCGCCGAAGAGTTCGGCCTTCTGGGGACGGTCGCTCTCATTGCCCTGTACACCGTCCTCCTGATGCGAGGATGGCGGGCCGCCCTGCGTGCCCCCCGTCCCTTTGAACAGTTCCTGGCTGCCGGATTGACTGCCGGCTGGGGAATTCAGGCCTGGATCATTATGGCCGCCAACGCCAAATTGGTGCCTATCGCCGGGATGACCCTCCCCTTCCTCTCCTACGGCGGCTCCTCCCTGCTGGCGACATGTATCGCCGTTGGGCTGCTTCTGGTCGTCTCCGCCGGGGGGGCCTCCGCCCCCCGCGACCGGGAGTGGGCACGGCCCATCGGCCGCCTGGCCCTGGGGCTGGGACTGGCCATGGGGGTGCTCGCCCTGGCCTGCGGCTACTGGTCGGTCGTCCGCGCGGGGTGGCTCGTGGCGCGGGAGGATAATCCCCGACGGGTGGAATACGAACAACGCATCCTCCGGGGCCGAATTCTGGACCGGGACGGGGCCGTCCTGGCCGGAGTGGCGGTGGGCCCGGACGGACGGGTCACCCGCACCTACCCGGAGCCGGCGGCAGCGCCGGCCGTCGGCTACGCCAGCCTGCGCCACGGGACGGGGGGAATAGAGGCGGCCTTTGACCGGGTCCTGCGCGGCGAGGCGGGCCGCTCCGTCTGGGAGATAGCCTGGGCGAACCTCCTCCACCGTCCCCCCCAGGGCCGGGACGTTCGCCTGACGCTGGACGGGATGCTCCAGCGGCTGGCCCAGCAGTCCCTGGCGGGACGGACGGGGGCGGTAGTGCTGATGGATGCCTCCACGGGCGAGGTGCTGGCCATGGCTTCCTCGCCGACCTTTGACCCGAACCGTCTGGAAGAGGAATGGGAGCGGCTGCGGGAGGATCCGAACGGCCCGTTGCTCAACCGGGCCGTTCAGCCCTACCAGCCCGGGGCGGCCCTGGAGACGGTGGTCCTGGCGGAGGCTCTCCGGGATGGCCTGACGACCCTCTACACCCCCGCCCCGAACCTGACGGCGACGATCTCTCTCAACGAAGCGGCTGTGGGTTGTCGGAGGGAGATTCGGGCGGACGAGTGGATGATCGGCGCACTGCGGGCGGCCTGTCCGGGCCCCTTCGCGGCCCTGGGGCAGCGCCTGGGGGCGGATGGGCTGAGGGAGGGCTTCCGTCGCTGGGGGCTGACGGAAGGATTGCCGTCGGAGACGGTGCCTGAGGGGACGGGCGCGGCGGCGGGCCGCGCACCGCTTGCTGCCACGCCTACCTCGCCCCCGATGACCGCCTGGCTGTCCGACGACGCGGTGATGGAGGCTATTGGGCAGGGAAGCCTCACCGTCTCGCCGTTGCGGATGGCCCTGGTGGCCGCGACCCTGGCGAACGGCGGGGTCATGCCGGTGCCGCGCCTGGTACTGGGGGTGCAGGGGCCGGAGGGAGCCTGGCTGCCGCCGGAAGTATCGGGCAGCCCCCGGGAGGTTCTGCCCGTCGACGCGGCGCGGGCCCTGCTTTCGGCGTGGGAACCTCTCTCGGCGGACGTCGCAGGCCATCTGGGGACGGCAGTGGCCGGGGAGGGCCGTCCGCCCCATGCCTGGTTCCTGGGCGTTGCCCCGGCCGGGCGCCCTCGCTACGCGGTGGC
>JASFBC010000237.1:0-1065 GCA_036172315.1 Anaerolineae bacterium
GCGGTGGTGGAGGCCGCCAGCCATCTGGATGAGGCGAGGGATGCGGCCCGGATCGTGGCGGAGGCGGCCAGCCATGCGGATGAGGCAGTGGATGCGCTGAGAGCGGCGGAGAGGGTGGAAGAAGCAACGGATGTGGTGCGAGCAACGGGGAATTTGGCAGAAAGCATTGGGGGTAGGCCACCAATAGTTATCGGTGAAAATATGGAGCGTGTTCGCAGATATGCTAGATGGATTGGTGGTGAAACGATTGATGACTGGTTAGCTGGGCGCGCATGGACACAAGAACTTAACGATGAGTTTATTAGCGTGGTCAAAAGACAAGGCCGGGAAGTGATTGACATAGGCCCTGATTTTAATCGTCGTTTGAGATATCGTCTGGATCCCACAGATCCTCTAGGGCGACCGCCTAGTTTGGTCTATGGGAGTGAGCGTCGCCAGCTATTAGGATATAAGAACTATCGCCGTGTATACAATCGTTCTTGGAAATATGGCGGCGGTGTGCCAGGATTAGACTACTGAGGAGGGATCCCATGGGTCCGTTGGTGAGCAATTGCCAAAAATTTACAGAATTAGTTGAGGAATATTTTGGCTTCCTTGAAGAGCATGGATTTAAACGCTCTCCTGAATATGAGATTAGTTCAGGAGTACTTTGTCAGGTAGTATATTTGGGGAAGCATGTGGCAATTGAGGTATATTTAGATATTCGTGATGACTATGTTGGTGTTACTGTAGTCAAGGTATTAGATGGCATACCAAAAGACTGCTTGCAGGGAGGGTTCCACGCAGATCTGGGCGCTTATTTGAGGAAGCGCGGTCGTTTCCGAAAAATGCCTACTCGTCGATTACAATCACCTATTGAGACAGCACTTGCGGCTTGGGCAGATTATTTACAGTTAGAGGGTAAGGAGATTCTGGCAGACCTGCCCGAGTCTCTCCCTGACGTGGACCATTAGAACGTTTTGTGAGGCTTGCGCGACCCTGGCGATCGATGCCAGCGGCAGCCCGGGTGGGCGAACTGCGCCACACGCCACCAGTGGGGCAACACCCCCACCGACCGCCGCTACA
>JASFBC010000238.1:0-34141 GCA_036172315.1 Anaerolineae bacterium
AGATTGAGTACTCACTTACAGACCTTCCAACGGGAGAAAATCAGCTTGAAAAGTTTTTATTTGTAAATGGGACGGGAGTCCGTCCCAGGCCCCCAAGTGCCTAACCACTCGCCGCCGACGCCTGCGCTACGCTTCGTGGCCTTTCTTCAGAGGCAATCTATGCTATGTGCAACATTGCCCCTTCTGCTTTCTCCGTCAGGAGCACGGGCGCTGACCGGATGGCTGCGCAGGTTGGCCTGCTGCCCGCTACGCTGACTGAAGTCAGCCCTCCCTGAGCCCCTGGCCGGGGGACAGCCTGAGCCCTCCTTTCAGGATGGACGACGGACCACCGTCGTCTGTGGTCTGTGGTCTATGGTCTGTGGTCTATGATCTGGGGTCTGCGGGAGGGAAGCCGATATTAAAGACGAACAGCGCCACGCTCTCCACGTGATACGTCTGCGGGAACATATCTACCGGCTGCACGCTGGCCAGATGGTAGCCGGCGGCAATGAGCCGTCTGGCGTCCCGGGCCAGCGTGGCCGGGTCGCAGGAGACGTAGACCAGGCGCGCCGGATGGGCCCTGACCAGCCCCTCCAGCGCCTCCGGGGAAAGCCCCGTTCGCGGCGGGTCCACTACCGCCGCGTCCAGCCCTTCCGCGCGGTCCGCTAATACCGCCTCCACCGGCCCCTCCACCACCTCCACATTCTCCAAATGAGCAGCGTTCTCCAGCAGGTCGTCCACGGCAGCGGGCTCCACCTCCACCGCGACCACCAGTCCGGCCCGTTCGGCCAGGGGGAGGGTGAAGAGGCCCACCCCGCAGTAGCCGTCCAGAACCACCTCCCGGCCCTCCAGGGCCAGATACTCCAGAACCAGCGAGACCAGCCGCTCCGCCTGGGCGGTGTTGGCCTGGAAGAAGGAGGGGGCGGAGATACGGTAAGTGTATCCGGCGACCCGTTCGGTGATGTACGTCTGGCCGATCAGGGGGACGGGCACCCCGTCCGAAGTGAGGAGGACGCAGGAGAGGGGCAAATCTATCTCCAGTTCCGGGGCCTCGTCCTCCGCCGTCTCCAGGATGAGCATCCGATCGCCGGTAGCGATGCCGGCCCGCAGGGTGAGCGCCGTCAGGCCCGGCAGTTCCAGGTCCAGCGCGTCGTAGAGTTCGGAGAGGTACGGGTGCAGAATCCGGCATTCTTCTATCGGGACCACATCGCGGCGGTCCTCCAGGCAGAAGCCCAGGCCGCCGGAGGGGGCGGGATGGAAGCGGGCCTGATTGCGGTAGGCCCAGCCGGTGGGGTCGGGCAGGGTGGGGAGGACGGGCGGGTCGGAGAGGCCGCCGATGCGGGCCAATTGCTCCGCTACCACCTGCGCCTTGAGGCGAAGTTGGGCCGGGTAGGCGGCATGCTGAAAGTGGCAGCCGCCACAGCCCCCGGGGCCGAAATACGGGCATGGCGGCCCGACCCGCTCCGGGGAGGGCTCCACAATCTCCACCAGCCGCGCGCGGGCATAGCGGGGATGGTCCTCCACGATTTCGGCGCGCACCCTCTCACCAGGGAGGGCATAGGGGACGAAGATGACTTTGCCCTCGTGTCGGCCGATCGCCGCGCCGCCGTGAGCGATGCCGGTCAGGTGAAGAGTAATCATAAAAATGACCGAAGGCCAACGGCCAGATAATTCCATTTTACCCATTTCCGAAGGAGGCGCAAATCCCGGGCGCGGTTATTGCCCTCAGGATGTCCATTGCGGATCCGGTTCGGAAAGGAGTGAAATGCACGGCTCATCTCCAGAGAATGTTGCCTTCCAGGAGAAAATCGGTAAAATAACAACGCTGGTGTTCATCGGCATTCCATTTCTGGATGAGGAGGCATCATGGCTCAGGTACCCCTCTGGACTCAAACCCTGATCCGCGTCCTGCTGACCCTGGCCCACCTGGCCGGGCTGGTCGTGGCTGTCTTCCTGCTGGTGCGCCGCAAGGGGACGGCGCCCATCCTGGCGACGGCCGCGTTCGCGCTGCTGGTTCTGCTGGATGCCGGTGGGATTGTGCAGATGTACCTTATGCCCGCGCTGGCTCGCCAGGTGCGCGCCCCCCGGGCCCTCCCCTGGCTCGGGGGAGGCCTGAACTGCTGTTGCGGCTTTTGGGACCTGGTCGCATGGGGATGCCTCATCGCGGCCATCTGGATGGGGATGGGCCGGCCCGAAACGGGGCCCGAGACACGGGGTATGGAACAGGAGGAAGCATCGCCCCACTCCGGATGAGTGATTTTGAGTACAACCTGCCGTCGGACCTGATCGCCCAGGAGCCGGCGGAGCCCCGGGACGCGTCCCGACTGATGGTCGTGGAGCGCGCCACGGGGACGATCTCCCACCACATCTTCCGGGACCTGCCCCGACTCCTCAGGCCGGGGGACCTGCTGGTTCACAACGAGAGTCGGGTTATCCCGGCGCGCCTGTTTGCCCGCAAACCGACCGGCGGGCGGGTGGAGGTTCTCCTCCTGCGCCCCCGTTCGGAGACGGTCTGGGAGGTGCTGGTGCGGGGGCAGGCGGTGCGCGTCGGCGGGCGCCTGGAGGTGCTGGACGGCCCGGGCGGGGCCCCGACGGGGGCCGGGGCAGAGGTTCTGGAGGAAGGGGAGCGGGGGCTGCGGGTGCTGGCCTTTGACCGCCCGGCGCTGCCCCTGGCCGAGGCCGTCGGCCAGACCCCTCTCCCGCCCTACATCCACCGTCCCCTGGCAGACCCGGAGCGCTACCAGACCGTCTATGCTCGCACCCCCGGGTCGGCCGCTGCGCCGACGGCGGGCCTCCACTTCACCCCCGAACTGCTCCTCCGGCTGCGGGAGAGGGGGGTGGAGTCCGTCTTCGTCACCCTACACGTGGGACTGGATACCTTCCGCCCGATAGAAGCGGAGCGACCGGAAAAGCACCGGATTCACGCCGAGTTCTGCCGTCTCCCCCCTGAGGCGGCGGAACGGATCAACCGGGCCAGGATGGAGGGGCGGCGGATCATCGCCGTCGGCACCACTTCGGTGCGGGTCCTGGAGACGGCGGGCCTGGCGGCGGTGGGCGGCGCCGCCGACGCCGAATCCTGCCCCTGGCGGGCGGTCATCCCCTACGAGGGCCTGACCGACCTCTTCATCTACCCGGGCTTCCGCTTCCGGGTAGTGGACGGGCTGATCACCAACTTTCACCTGCCCCGGTCCACCCTGCTCCTGCTGGTGGCGGCCTTCTGCGGCAAGGAGTTGATGGACCGGGCCTACGCCGAGGCGGTCCGTCTCCGCTATCGGTTCTACAGTTTCGGGGACGCGATGCTTATCCTGTAGGCCGCAATCCGGGCCACGATCTCGGCGAAAGCGCCGGGGTCCCGGCCCCGGCGGGTGGCCCCCAGCCCGTCCACGTCGGGGCTGGCCAGCAGCGCCGCCGCGTGCTCCGGCGTCACGCTCCCGCCGTAGATGATGCGGGCCTGTCCGGCGGCCTCTTCGCCGAACCGATCCGCCAGCCAGCGGCGGATGGCCCGGCAGCCGGCGGCAGCGTGGGCCGGCGATACCGGCTCCGCCTGCCCGATGGCCCCCTCCGGCTCGTAGACGAAGGCCATCCGGGCCACCGCTTCCGGGTCGCAACCGTCCAGCAGAACAGCCAGCCGTCCGGGGTCAAAGGGCTCCCCGGCGGCTTCGCCGAAGAGGAGGATGGGGCGCAGGTTGCCCTCCAGCGCGGCCCGGACCTTTCGGTTCACCGCCCCGTCGTCCTCCCGCAGGCGGCGGCGCACCTCCCAGTGGCCGACCATCACCCACGTGGCCCCGGCGTCGGCCAGCAGTTCGGCGGAAATGGCACCGGTGTGGGCCAAACCGGGACCGGGCCAGAGGTCCTGCCCGCCCACCGCCAGCGGCGTCCCCCGAACCGCCTCGGCGACCGCTGCCAGCGCGGTGTAGGGGGGACAAATCACAACCTCTACGGCGTCCAGCCAGGGCCCGGCGCGGGCCAGAAACTCCCGCACGAAGGCCAGGCTTTGGGAAATCGTCATCGCCATTTTCCAGTTAGCCAGTGCGAAGGGCCGTCGGCTCATCCTTTCCTCCCGGAACCGCAGAACCGGTTCTGCACAGTGCGCATTATCCTGCATGCTGAATGGTTATCCTGCATTTTCCGTTTCCCTGCAAATTCCTCATGTGGGGGACGTGTCATGCACTTCTGTAAGATCTTGCCTGAAAATCACGGAGGCTTTTGTGACCTGTATGGACCCCTGTTTTCAGACTGCCTCTGAGGAGGCTTTATGAACGTCCAGAAGGTAGAATACGGAGGGTGGCCCAACTGCTATCGGTGGTCCAACGGACTGGTGGACCTGGTGGTGACCGCCGATGTGGGCCCGCGCGTTATCCGCTTTGGCTTCGTCGGCCAGGCCAATGAGTTCAAGGAATACCCGGAGATGGTGGGGAAAAGCGGAGGCGACGAGTGGCGGATCTACGGCGGGCATCGGCTCTGGCACGCCCCGGAAGCGATGCCCCGCACCTACTTCCCCGACAACAGCCCCGTAGAGATACAGGTCTCCTCCGCCTTCATCCGGGCCATCCAGCCGGTAGAGCCCACCACCGGCATCCGGAAGGAGATAGACCTCTGGCTGGACGCAGACCGTCCCCATGTCCGGGTTGTCCACCGCCTGCGCAATGCCTCCCTGTGGCCGGTGGAGTTGGCCCCCTGGGCCCTCTCGGTTATGGCGCCTGGCGGGATAGCCATCCTCCCCCTTCCTCCGCGCGGGCGACATGAGGAGCACCTCCTCCCCACCGGCGCCCTGGTCCTTTGGGCGTACACCGACATGAGCGATCCCCGCTGGACATGGGGCCATCGGTACGTCCGGCTGCGCCAGGACCCCACCTGTCCTGCGCCGCAGAAAGCAGGAGTTGTCGCCCCGGCGGAGAACTGGCTGGCCTACTGGCGGGAGGGTCATCTCTTCCTGAAGACCTTCTCCATCGTCCCGGGAGCCCGCTATCCCGACCTGGGCTGCTGTGCGGAAGTGTTCACCAACGGAGAGATGCTGGAACTGGAGACGCTGGGCCCGCTGACTGTCCTCCCGCCCGAAGCGACGGTGGAGCATGGGGAGGACTGGTGGCTCTTCCGGGATGTGCCGTTTCCGGAAGGGGACGAGGACGTAGAACGGGTCCTCTCCGGGATTCGGACGTGTCCGGATGTTTGACGCTCTTCCCTGTACCTGGTATAATGTTTCTGCATACCTATTCAGCCCGACGGGGATCGCCCTCATGGGGCCGATGGGGGGCAGGGGCGGGCAGGCGCAAGGCCCACCCCAGACCATAGACCGCGGACGACACTGGTCGGTGGTCCGTTGTCCATCCTGGGAGGACGGCGCCGGCCGTCCTCCGGCCGCAGGCCCAGGGAGGTTGGCTTTCCGTCAGCGCCGCAGGCGCAGGCCCAGGGAGGTTGACTTCCGTCGGCGTTGAGTAGCCTGTTTCCGCCAAAATCGCTCGGGAGGGAATGGGAATGATTGATGTCAACGATCTGCGCCGAGGAACAACCTTCATCCTGGATGGAGAACTCTATAAGGTCCTGGAGTACCAGCACCACAAGCCCGGTCGGGGCAACGCTATCATCCGCACCAAACTGCGCAACCTGCGCACCGGCGCTACCATCCAGCAGACTTTCCTCTCCGGCGACCGGGTCCAGGAGGTCCGCATTGAACGCCGGGGAGTCCAGTATATTTATAACGACGGCGACCTCTATTACTTTATGGACACCGAGACCTTTGACCAGGTTGGTGTGCCGGCCTATGTGCTGGAAGGGCAGACTGGCTACCTGAAGGAGGGCATGGAACTGGTGATTTCTATGTATGAAGGCCAGCCCATTGAGGTGGAACTCCCCACCGCTGTGGACCTGCAGGTGGTGGATACGGAGGTCGCCGTCGCCGGCGATACCGCCACCAACGTGATGAAGAAGGCCACCCTGGAGACCGGGCTGGAGATTCAGGTCCCCCTTTTCGTCCAGGCTGGGGATACCGTCCGGGTGGATACCCGCACCGGGGAGTACATCACCCGGGTGTAGCCAACCGCGTAGATTTCTATGGCAGGAGTCCCTTCTTCTAACCCACCCCCTCCCCTCTCCCGAATAAAGTTCAGGAGAGGGGAGGGGTGAGGATGGAATTTTTGCCCTTCGCGCTCTTGCGCCCTTATATCCCTGTATCCTTGTATCCTTCTAATAAGGAGACCCATGTCCCCCCGTCTGAAGTGGACCCTTATCCTCTCCGGTCTGCTGGGAGCGGTCCTGATTTTCGGGCCAGGCCTGCTGGAGTGGTTCGCCGGCGTCTATACCGACTGGCTCTGGTTTGAGGAACTGGGCTACCTCCCGGTCTATCAGACCCGGCTGGTGGCGAGTGTCGTTGCCTTTCTGACCGGTGGTCTGCTGGCGGCGGCAGTCCTGGCTGTCAACTGGCTCCTCCTCCCCGCGCGCCTGGCGGAGAGCCGCGTCCTTCGCCCTTACCGCGCCCGCCTGGGCCGCGTCGGCGCCCGCACTCTGAGGGGGATTTTCCTCGGGATCGGCCTCCTCATCGCCTTCATCATGGGCGAGGCCCTCTCTGCCCGCTGGCTGGACCTTCTCCTCTTTCGCCACGCCGTCCCCTTCGGCCTGGCCGACCCCATCTTCGGCCGGGACATCAGTTTCTATCTCTTCCGACTGCCGGTTTACGGCCTGCTGGCGGGCTGGCTTCTGGCCCTGGCCATCCTCAGCCTGCTGGGAGCGCTGGTCGCCTACGGGATGGCCGGTGCGCTGCGAGATCGCGGTCCCATCGCCCACCTCTCCGCCCTGGGCGCACTGGCCCTGGCCCTCATCGCCGCCCAGTACTCCCTGGCTCGCTTCCGTCTCCTCATCTCCAGCCGGGGCGCCGTCTTCGGCATCGGATACACCGACGTCCACGCTCGCATCCCCATCTACAACCTGCTGACGGCCGTCCTCCTGGTCGCCGCGCTCCTCTTCCTGTTCAACATCTACCTGCGCCGCTGGCGCTTCCTGCTCTTTGTCGCCGCCGCCTGGCTGCTGCTGACCATCATCAGTTCCGCCTATCCGGCGGCCCTCCAGCGCTTCGTCGTCGCCCCCAACGAACTGGCGGCCGAGCGGCCCTACATCCAGAATGCCATCCGCTTCGCCCGCATCGGCTTCGGACTGGAAAACGTCCGGGAGCAGGACTTTCCCGCCGAGGGCACGCTGACCCCGGACATCCTGGAGGCCAACCGGTCCACCATCCAGAACATCCGCCTCTGGGACTGGCGCCCCCTCCTGACCACCTACGGGCAACTCCAGGAGATCCGTCTCTACTACACCTTTAATGATATGGACGTGGACCGCTACGTCCTGAGCGACGGGCTCCGGTCGGTGATGCTCTCGGTGCGGGAACTGGACGTGGACCAATTGGCCGAGCAGGCCCAGACCTGGGTCAACCGCCATCTGGTCTTCACCCACGGCTACGGCGCGGTCGTCAGTCCCGTCAATGAATTCACCCGCGAGGGGCTCCCGGCCCTCCTGGTCCGGGATATTCCCCCGCAGAGCACCGACCCGGCCCTGACCATCACCCGTCCGGAAATCTACTTCGGCGAGGTGACCAAAGAGTACGCTATCGTCAATACGACCGAACCGGAGTTTGATTATCCCCGGGGCGACGAGAACGTCTACACCCGCTATGAAGGGTCGGCGGGCGTGCCGCTGGGCGGTTTTTTCCGACGGGCCCTCTTCGCCCTCCGCTTCAACAGTTCCCAGATTCTCTTCTCCTCCGCCATCCGTCCCGATAGCCGCATCCTCTTCCACCGGCAGATCGGCGACCGGGTCTGGACCTTGGCGCCGATCTTCTGGTACGACCCCGACCCCTACGCGGTGATTGCGGACGGTCGCATTATCTGGTTGCACGACGCCTATACCTGGAGCGACCGTTTCCCCTATTCGGAGCCGTTTAACGGCGTCAACTACATCCGCAACAGCGTCAAAGTCGCCATAGACGCCTACACCGGCGAGACGACCTTCTACGTGGTGGACCCCACTGACCCCGTCATCCGGACGTACCAGGCTGTCTTCCCCACCCTCTTCACGCCGGTGGAGCAGATGCCCCCTGTCCTGCGGGCCCACTGGCGCTACCCGGAGCAACTCTTCCGCGTCCAGGCCGCCGCCTACGCCGCCTATCATATGGACGACCCTCAGGTCTTCTACAACAAAGAGGACCTCTGGGCCGCCCCCACAGAGGTCCGGGAGCAGGGGGAGGCGGAAATGGCGCCCTATTACGTGGCGATGCGGTTGCCCGACGAGGAGGAGGTGGAGTTCCTGCTGATGCGCCCGTACGTTCCCAACGGGCGGCGCAACATGATCGCCTGGCTCTATGCCGATTCAGACGGTGAGGATTATGGGCAACTGGGCGTCTTCAAATTCCCCAAGCAGGAACTGATTTACGGGCCTATGCAGATAGAGGCCCGTTTTGACCAGGACCCGTACATCTCCCAGCAATTGACGCTCTGGAATCAGCACGGCTCTCAGGTGATACGGGGCAACCTGCTGGTCATCCCGATAGACGATACCCTGCTCTACGTGGAGCCGCTGTACCTGCAGGCGGCGGCGGGACGGTTCCCGGAGTTGAAGCGAGTGCTGGTGGCCTACGGCAACTCGGTGGCGATGGCGGAGGACCTGCCGACGGCACTGGCGCAGGTGGTGGGGCTGGCCGCGCCGCCGCCCGTGACCCCGCCCACTGCGCCCCCCACGGCCTCCAATGATGTGGCCGCGCTGGCCCGCTCCGCGCAGGCCCACTACCTGGCGGCGCAGGAATGCCTCCGCCGCAACGACTGGGCCTGCTACGGGCGGGAACTGGAAGCCCTGGGCGCCGACCTGGAGGCCCTGGTCGCCGCCACTAAATCAGGAGAATAGGACTTTCTCCTCACCGGCGGGAGGGTTCGTAGTGAGGCACAAAGCGCAGCGGAGTGCCGTTTCGCCTACCCCCCACCTCTTTATCTCAGCGGCACCGCCTCCCATCTCCGGTCGTCCATCGGTGGAAGCGGGGTCATACGGAAGCGCTCGTAGGCGACCAGCGTGGCCTGCACATTGCCGCCGGCCCAATCCGCCGGGATGGGGATGGGATGGCGGTCCCGCACCCGCGAACCCTCTATCCATTTCAGCGTCGGGACGGTCCCCAGAGCGGGCTGGCAATCGTGTGCGCCCAGAAAACGGCCCGTCCCGTCCGTCAGCCGGACGCTGGTGGCGATATCGGCGGTCAGCGCGCGGAGCCCCACCAGCGTCACGTCCACTCTCATCACTGCGCCGGGGTTGGCAGGGGAGGCTCGCATCCCCACCACCGCCATCTCGTCCCCCAGAGGGACGAAGCGGAGGTCCCCCGGCGGGATGACCAGCGGCACCGACCGCAGAGGCCAGCCCCAGGGCCCTGCTGCCACCCGGTCCTGCCCCGTGCCGTCGGCCAGGGAGAGGGAGAGAAGCCCGCGCACCGTCCCGGGGAGGTCCACCGCGACAGTCTGGTACGCGCCCGGGGGGAGGGCCGGAAGGCCGACGGCTCCCTCCGCTCCGCCCCAGGCGCGGAGGCGCAGGGTCCCGCCGTCCGTCGGGCCGCGCCAGCGGAGATAGACCCGCAGGGTATCCGGCACCGTCCGGTCGTAATCCACGCCGACCAGAGCAGGCCCCCTGGCGTAGGGGACGCTCAGAGGGCGCCGGGTGAAGGGCCGGCGGGAAGAAGGCTCCACGTCCAGTTCGGCCAGCGGGGTGAAGGCCTGGCCGTCGGCGGTGAGCAGGGGCTCAAATCCGGCCCCGGAGACGGTGTACGCGCCCAGGAGCAGCCGGTAGCGGCCGGGCCGGAGGGTGGGATAGATGGGAAGTACCAGCCGCTCCCAGCGGACCTCGCCGGGGACGGTGTCCGTGCCCAGGTAGCGGTCGGCCTGGGCGACCTCCCGCCCATCGGCATCGGCCAGGCGGAGGGTGAAAGAGGGCGCGCGGTCGGAGGGGGCCGTCCGTCTCCAGGCCAATGTCACCTCCAACGGCTGGCCGGCCCGGAAAGGAGGGGACGGAAGGCGGTACCCCAGCAGTTGGATACCTCCAGAGAAGGGGATTTCGGCAGGGGATAGCGGGGCAGTGACCCTCAGGGCGGGGCGCTTGTGGAGGCGAAAACCCTCGCCCACCGGCTCGGCGCTGTAGCCGGGGAAGTCGTAGAAGTGGGTCAGCAGGAGGGGACGGTCATCCCTCCCTTCCTCCACGCGCCGAAGCCAGGTAGCCCCATAGTCCTCCCCAACGACGGGATAGACGTACTCCACCCTCACATCGGGCCGCCGCCCTTCCACCTGCTGGAGGTACCAGAGGGGGGTCGCCCAGTGCCAGTCGGCCAGAATGACGGCATTCGGGGGGGCGGCCTCCAGGAGCGGCTGGACCGTCCGGCGGGTGGAAATATCCGCCCCCAGTTCGGCAATACCGATGTGCCCCTGAAGGTTCAGGAATCCTGCCCAAACGGCCAGCGCGGCCAGGAAGGGATGAATTTTGGGGTTTCCCCTGCCAGCGGGAAGGAGGCCGACGGAGAGGGCCACGGGGAGGTAGGCCGGCATCAGATACTCCACCGTCTGAGGGGCCCGATAGGTGAGGGTGATGTACGTGTGGAGGAGGAAACTGCCTGCCAGCAGAAGGAAGAGCCGCCGGTCCCGCCGGAGGACGGTCAGAAGCCCCAGCAGCGCCAGGGCCAGGAGGAGACCGTTGAACTGGAAGGCGAGGAGGGTCGGGAGCAGGGCCAGACGGTGGGGGAAGTCCTGGGGGTTGGCGAAGGCGAACATATCTCCAGCAAAGCCCTTCGCCAGGACGTGCCAGAGAAAACCCTGGAGGGTGTCCAGGCCGGGCGGGGCCAGGGGCGCGCCGGCGGCGCCGCGCAGGGGGAGGTAGGCCAGCGGCAGCAGCAGCGCAGCCAGGAAGAGCAGGAGGGGGCCCCACCACCGGCGGGGCCGGAGAGCCAGGCGGGGGTCCAGGCTCAGCAGGTAGAGGGCGAAGAAAACCCCGACGAAGGTCAGGGAGGGGTGGTGTCCGATGCCCAGTCCCAGGGCCAGCGCCAGGAGGAGCAGGGCCCGGTCCCGTCCGGGAGGGACAACGACGAGCGCAGATGAGCGCCGCCTCCAAATTGCCAATGTACCAGTTACCGGCATACCATCCGTCGCAAAGCGGGCCAGGGCGTAGAGGGCCAGAGCGGCGAAGAAGAGGGTGGGCATGCGGATGTTGGCGATGGTGGCCTGGGCCCAGAAGGTGGTGGCGGAGCCCAGGGTCAGCGCGGCCGCCACGCCACCTGTGCGGGCCAGGAGGGGGGATGCGCCGAGGTGGCGGGCCCAGAGGCGGGTCGCCCGGGCGACCCAGAGGAGAGTGAGCACCGCCATCGGCACGCTCATCAGGTTCAGCCGCAGCGCCGGGGTGCCGATGGAGACCATTCGGATGAAGAGGTGGCCGGCCATCGTGTAGAGAGGGTAGCCGGGCGGGTGGGCCACACCCAGGAGCGCAGCGACCAACTGGAACTCGCCGCTATCGGCGGGGAGGACGTCCCGGGAGAGGGTAGCCAGGTAAAGAGCCAGGAAGAGGACGCAGACCCCCGCGTCGGCCAGCCGGTCGGCCTGGCGGTCGGAGAGGAGCGGAGGGCGGTCACTTCCCCGCACAACCTCCATCAGTCCGACCAGGCCCCAGAGATTGATCCAGGCTATCCCCGGGAGCCGCCAGGGCCAGAGGACGGCTATCAGAAGCACCGGGGCGATCCATCCGGCGGCAGGGGGGTGGTGGCGGGCCAGAAGGAATCCCGCCGTTCCCCCTCCCAGTGCTATCCCCAGGATGAGAGGGATCGGCAGGGGAATCTCCGGTATCTCCAGCAGGAAGCGGGCCGCTGCCAGCCCCAGGAGGGTGCCATAGCCAATAGTGAGCCTGCGCATCAGGGGGGAATTATACCACACCATAGCCGTCGGGGGTAGCGGTACAGACCCCCTTTACAAAACCGGCATTGTAGGTTATAATAAAACCACACGGCTGAGAGGGCATCCCCCTCTCAGTCGTTGCGCATAAGGGAGCGACGCGCAGCCTGCGATTGCGCGTCCCTTTTTTTCAGCCCCTGGCCTGCCCTTTCCCGGAAGGGTGGGCATTTGGATTTATAGCAGAGATACCCCGTCCTTCCCAGGAGAGACCCGACAATATGGCCGAACACGTTGTCTATCTGACTCGCGAAGGGTACGAGCGCTTAAAGGCGGAACTGGAGTACCTGCGGACGGTGCGCCGCCAGGAGGTGGCGCGTCGGCTCCATGAGGCTCTGACCGAGGGCGACATTCTGGAGAACGCCGAACTGGAAGCCGCGCGCAATGAGCAGGCCTTCGTGGAAGGCCGCATTATGGAATTGGAGACGCTCCTGGGCAGCGCAGAGATCGTGGAGAAGAAACCCTCCGGGGTCGTGAGCGTGGGGAGCCGGGTAACCGTTGTGGAGGGGGACGGTCCCCCGGAGACCTACCATATCGTTGGACCGGCGGAGGCTGACCCTTCCCAGGGACGAATCTCCTACGAATCTCCTCTCGGGAAAGCCCTTCTGGGACACCAGGTCGGGGACGAGGTCCGGGTCAGCGCGCCGGCCCGGGTCATGGTATTTCGGATTATAGAAATCACCTGAGCGTCACGGGGGCAACGGGTGGAACTGAACGACCTGGAGCGCCAGCGTCTGGAGAAATTGCAGCGGATGCGGGAGCGGGGCTGGGACCCGTACCCGCCCCGGGCGGAGCGGACCCATACCGCCGCCCAGGCCCTCGCCCTCTATGAAGCCGGAGGCGAGGGGCAGGAAGTGACCATCACCGGCCGGCTGCGTAGTATTCGGGTAATGGGCAAGGCCACCTTCGCCCACGTGGAGGACGAGAGCGGCAAAATCCAGATTCTCCTCCGTCTCAACCTTCTGGGCGAGGAGGTCTACGAAGCCTTTGGGCGGGACTTTGACCTGGGGGACTTTGTGGAGGCGAAGGGCCGCCTGATGCGCACCCGCACCGGCGAGATTACCGTGGAGGTCACCCGCCTGCGGATGCTGGCGAAGGCCCTGACCCCCCTTCCCTGGGGCAAGGAGCAGCAGGTGGGCGACCGGATCGTCCGCTACTCCGCCCTCACCGACGTGGAGGAGCGGTACCGCCAGCGGTATGCCGACTTGGCTGTCCACCCCGAAGTCCGCGAGATTTTCCGCATCCGCGCCCGTACCATCGCCGCCATCCGGCGCTTCCTGGACGAGCGGGGCTTCCTGGAAGTGGAGACCCCCATCCTCCAGCCCGTCTACGGCGGGGCGGCCGCCCGTCCCTTCATCACCCACCACAATCAATTGAACCAGGACCTCTACCTGCGCATTTCCGACGAACTGTATCTCAAACGGCTCCTGGTGGGCGGCTTTGAACGGGTCTACGAAATCGGCCGCGACTTCCGCAACGAGGGCGTCTCCTTCAAGCACAACCCGGAGTTCACAATGCTGGAATTCTACGCCGCCTACCTGGACTATCGGGCGGTGATGGACCTCTGCGAGGAGATGGTCTCTACGGTGGCACGGGAGGTGCTGGGGACCACCGTCATTACCTACGAAGGGCACACCATAGACCTGGCTCCACCCTGGCGGCGGATGACGCTGCGGGAGGCGATCCTGGAGGCCAGCGGCATTGACTACACCCGCTACCCCACCGCCGACGCCCTCTATGAGGCCCTCCGCGCGGCCGGGATTCCCGCCCAACCGGGCCAGACCTGGGGCAAACTGATTGACAAAGAGCTCCTGAGCGGATGGGTGGAGCCGAACCTGATTCAGCCTACGATTTTGTACGATTACCCACGCGATATCTCCCCTCTGGCCAAGGCCAAGCCGGACGATCCTACCCATGTAGAGCGGTTTGAGGCCTTCATCGGCGGAATGGAAATCGCTAACGCCTTCAGCGAACTGAACGACCCGCTGGATCAGGAACAGCGCTTCCTGGAGATGGGTCGGCTCTACCGGCCAGAGGACGAGGAGGCCCATCCGATGGACGAGGACTACATTCGGGCGATGATGTACGGTATGCCGCCCAACGGCGGATTCGGTATGGGCATTGACCGGCTGGTGATGCTCTTCACCGACCGCCCGTCCATCCGGGAGGTCATCCTCTTCCCCCACCTGCGACCGAAGGAAGCGGGACGCGGATGAACGCGGACGTACGCGGATTTTCTCTGCGGATGGCTCCTGGGGAATTTGCTTCGTGGAGCGCAGGCCGCCGGGCCTGCATAGAACCTTGCTATGCTGGACATAAATCTTCTCCGTAAAGACCCTCAGGCGGTACGAAACGCGCTGGTCGCCCGCAACGACGACCCGACGCTGGTGGACCAGGTGCTGGAGGCCGACCATCGCTGGCGGGACCTGCTGGCCCAGGTGGAGGAACTGCGCGCCGAGCGCAACCGCACGTCCAGAGAAATCCCCCGCATCCAGGACCCGGCCCGGCGGGAGGAACTCATCGCCCGAATGCGCGCCGTGGGCGACCGCATCGCCGAACTGGAGGCCCAGGTGCGCGCGGCCGAAGTGGAACGGGATGACCGGCTCCTTCGGCTCCCCAATATCCCTCACCCCTCCCTCCCCGTTGGTCCGGATGCCGGTGGTAACATTGTGGTGCGGGAGTGGGGAACCCCGCGCACCTTTGCCTTTGACCCTCTTCCCCACTGGGACCTGGGGCCCGAACTGGGCATTCTGGACTTTGACCGGGGGGTGCGGCTGGCCGGTAGCCGCTTCTACGTCCTCTGGGGCGCCGGGGCCCTCCTGGAGCGGGCCCTCATCGCCTGGATGCTCCACGTCCACACCCGCGAACACGGCTACACCGAGGTCTATCTCCCCTTCGTTGTTCGGCGAGAGTGTCTGGTGGGAGCAGGACAACTCCCCAAGTTTGAGGACAATCTCTACCGCGACGTGGAGGACGACCTTTGGCTGGTGCCGACCGCTGAGGTCCCGCTGACCAACTTGCATCGGGACGAAATCCTCTCCGCCGACGCGCTGCCCCTCAAGTACGTCGCCTATACCCCCTGCTTTCGCCGGGAGAGGATGAGCGCCGGACGGGACGTCCGGGGCATCAAGCGCGGCCATCAGTTTGATAAGGTGGAGATGTACCAGTTCGTCTCTCCGGAGGCCAGTTACGACGCGCTGGAGGAGATGGTGGAGCATGCGCTGGACCTCTGTCGGCGGCTGGGGATTCCCCACCGTGTCGTCCAACTCTGCACCGGCGACCTGGGCTTCACGGCGGCCAAGACCTACGATATTGAGATGTGGGCGCCGGGCTGTGGGGAGTGGCTGGAAGTCAGTTCGGTCAGCAACTGCGAGGAGTTCCAGGCCCGCCGGGCCAATATCCGCTACCGGCCCGCCCCCGATGCCCGTCCTCGCTTCGTCCACACCCTGAACGGTTCCGGCCTGGCGCTCCCGCGCGTTGTCATCGCTATTCTGGAAAACTACCAGCAGGCCGACGGCTCCGTCGTGGTGCCGGAGGTCCTGCGACCCTGGATGGGGGGGATAGACTGCATCACGGGGCGATAGGTTAGGGATTTCGGTGCCCCTTCGGGCCATTTGGGGGAGTGTTCGGAGTACCTCGGGAGGCAATTCTGGGGCCTCTTCTGGGCGCCCTGCGACGTGGCTGGCCGTTTCTCTTCCGCCTGGCCCTTTCTCTTCTCGTTCTCTGGGCCCTCCGCCCGCCGCGCGTCCTGGTCGTCATCGGGCCGCCTCAGGGAGTGCACACTACCAACCCCCTTGTCGGCGTCCACACTCGCCTCACCGACGAGGTGGAAGAGTGGAAAATCCAGCGCACCCTGCAGATGGTCCGGGAAATGGGCGCGCCCTGGGTGGTGGAGTTTTTCCCCTGGCCGTACATAGAACCCCGCCCGGGCCGGTTTGACTGGGGCCACTCCGACATGGTCATCCGGCATGCCCGCGCCCAGGGGCTGACGGTCATCGCCCGGCTGGGTTTTGTCCCCGATTGGGCCCGCCCCAAGGACACCACGTTCAACTACATTGCCCCCGAATTCTACGAGGAATTCGCCGCCTTTGTCGCCGCTTTCCTGGCCCGCTACCGGGAGGAAGTGAACCACGTCATTATCTGGAATGAGCCGAACCTGAGCCTGGAGTGGGGCTACCGTCCGGTGGACCCCGCCGCCTATACAGAAATGCTGCGGGTGGTCTATCCGGCGGCCCATGCGGCCAACCCCGATGCGGTGGTACTGGCGGGGGCCCTGGCTCCCACGCTGGAGCCGCCGGGGGGCCCGGCCGGCCTGAACGACCTGGACTATCTGGAAGGGATGTACGCCGCCGGGGCCGCGCTCTATTTTGACGCCCTGGCCGTCCATGCCTACGGGACGGGATTCCCGCCGGAGGCCGACCCCGCGTCGGATGTCATCAACTTCCGCCGGACCGAACTCCTGCGAGCGGTGATGGAGGCCCATGGGGACGGCCACAAGCCCATCTACATCACCGAGGGGGGCTGGAACGACCATCCCCGCTGGGCGCGCGCCGTCCGCCCGACCCAGCGCGTCGCCTACACCGTCGGCGCCTACGAGTGGGCCCGCCGGAACTGGCCCTGGTGCCGGGCCGTCGTCTTCTGGGCGTTTCGCTACCCCGCCCCCCTTCACAACTTCCAGGACTACTACACCTTCGTCACCGATGACTTCCGCCCCAAACCCGTGTATCTGGCAGTGCAGGAGTATACGGGAAATTAATGACCCATGCGATATGCGACCTGTATCCTGCTTCTTGCCTCCTCCCTGCTTCTTGCCTCCTGCTCTCCCACCGACCGCCTGGACCGGGTTCTGGAAACCGGCATCCTGCGGGTGGGGATGGACGCCAGTTACCCGCCCTTTGAGTACATAGACGGGGAGGGGAATCTGGTGGGGCTGGATGTGGACCTGGGGCGGGAACTGGCGGCGCGGCTGGGAGTAGAGGCCCGCTTTATCGCCAATCTCTCCTACGATGGCCTCTACGATGCGCTGACCGCCGATCGGGTGGATGTGGTCATCTCAGCCCTCTTCGTGGACCCGACCCGGATGGCGGACTTCGCCTACTCCCGCTCCTACTTCAACGCCGGGCAGGTCCTGATAGTACGGGCGGGGGCGGTGGGTATTGGGGGGATGGCCGACCTGGCGGACCGAACCCTGGCAGTGGAATGGGGGAGTGCGGGGGATGTGGTGGCCCGGCAGTGGGCCCGGCGGCTGATCGGCCTGACCATCCTTCCCTGCCCGACGGCGGAGGAGGCCCTGGCGCAGGTTGCCTCCGGCAGGGCCGATGCCGGGCTGATAGACCACCTCTCCGCGCTGGCGGCGATGGGGAAGGGCTTGCCGCTGGAAATCGTCGGCGACCCGGTAACCGACGAACTCTACGCCGTCGCTGTCCGCCGGAGGGACGGCGCGCTCCTGCGGGCGGTCAATGGCGCGCTGACGGCGATGGAGGAGGACGGGACCCTCTCCCGTCTGCGGCGGAGATGGCTCGGGGGGCCATAGCGGCCGCGACGGACTCTGTAAAAACAACAGCGCACCGGGGCTTCCCCCGGTGCGCCGTCTATGGCCGCCGATAACAGGCTATGCCGCGCCGAAGCGGCTCCGCAACACCTTCTTGTCAATCTTACCCACGCTGGTCTTGGGCAACTCCTCCACGAAGGTGTAGTTCTCCGGCACGGCCCAACTGGTGATCAGCCCTTCCTCCACGTAGTGATTGAGGTGGGCGCGGAGCATATCCCCCGTGAGTTTCCCCTTATACTCCTCACGCGGGACGACAATGGCCAGCGGGCGCTCGCCCCACTTCTCATCCGGGATGCCGATGACCGCCGCCTCCAGCACCCCCTCGTGCAGGCTGAGCAGGTTCTCCAGTTCCTGGGAGACAATCCACTCACCGCCGCTCTTGATGACGTCCTTGAGCCGGTCCACAATCTGGATGTAGCCGTGCTCGTCCATATAGGCGACATCGCCGGTGTGCATCCAGCCGCCGGCCCACAGTTCCTCGCTCTTCTCCGGCTCCTTATAGTAGCCCTGGGTGCACCAGGGAGTCCGGACAATGATCTCGCCGGTGGAGCGCCCGTCCTTTGGAACATCGTTTCCGGCGACGTCCACTACCCGCAGGTGGACCAGCGGGGCGACGAAGCCGGTCATAATCATCCGATCCAGTTGCTGGTCCTGGCTCCAGGCCTGCATAAATGGCTTCAAATGGGCCAGGGTGAGGACCGGGCAGGTTTCGGAGAGGCCGTATCCGGCGTAGACCTTGATGCCCAGTTTCGTCGCCTCCAGTGCCAGCCCTTTGGATAGCCGTGCCCCGCCGATGACCACCTTCCAGTTGCTCAGGTCCAACCCGCGCACTGCCGGGGAGGTGACGATCATCTGGAGGATGGTGGGGACACAGTGGCTGAAGGTGACCTTCTCGGTGAGGAGCAATCGCATCAGCATCTCCGGCTCATATCGGCCCGGATAGACCTGCTTGACACCGAAGAAGGTGGACATATAGGGGATGCCCCAGGCGTGGACGTGGAACATAGGCGTGAGAGGCATATAGACGTCGTTCTTGTTCACACCGCCGAAGTTGCCGAAGGCCGCCACTGCCAGGCCGACGGCGAAGGTATGCAGGACCAGTTGCCGCTGGGTGAAGTAAACGCCCTTCGGCAGGCCGGTCGTGCCGGTGGTGTAGGCCATTGTCGCCAGCGTATTCTCGTCCAGATCGGGCAGTTCGTTCAGCGGGATGGCCGCCGAGAGCAATTCCTCGTACTCCGCATCCGCTTTGATGTCCGGCTTCTCCTTCCGGTCGGTCAGCAGGATGGCCTTGCGGATGGAGGGGATGCGGGGGCGGAGGCGCTCCACCAGCGGGTAGAAGTCCTCGTGGAAGATGAGGACCTCGTCTTCGGCGTGGGCCATTGTGTACGCAATGTCTTCGGGGGCCAGGCGGGGGTTGATGGTATGGAGGACGGCGCCGATGCCAGGAATGGCGAAGTACATCTCCAGGTAGCGGTGGCTATCCCACTCAATGACGCCTACCCGGGTGCCCGGCTTTACGCCCAGGGCCTGAAGGGCGCCGGCCAATTTGAGCACCCGGTTGTACATGGCGGTGTAGGTGTAGCGGACCAGGTCGCGATAGACGATTTCTTGATCGGGGGCCCAGGCGACGCCGTAGTTGAGGATGTGCTTCAGCAGCAGTTGGAAGTTATATGCGGGCATGATAGACCTCCTTTCTGGCTGATGGGACGGAACCTGCATATCTACCGGTCGAGGGGAATAACCGGTTATGCCGGAGAGAGAAGCACCTCTATGATAGCCCTTTCCCGGTAATTGTCAAGTCAGTCGGCTGATGTTTGGCCGCGAGTCGGGAGAATCCTCACCCCATCCCCAGCAGCCCCATCAGGCGACAGGCGCCTCTGCAGGCAAAGAATTGCCTCCTTGCCGAAAGTGTGTATAATGTTACCAGGAAGGTCTCACGCTGGATGAAATATCATATCTGGACCATTGGCTGTCAGATGAACGAAGCCGACTCCCGGCGGCTGGCGGCGGCTCTGGAGCGGCTGGGATACGCACCGGTTCCCCGGGCCGAAGAGGCCGACGTGATCGTACTGAACACCTGCGTGGTCCGACAACAGGCGGAGGATAAGGTATACGGGCGCCTGAGTTCTCTGCGCCCTCTGAAGGCCCGGCGACCGGATGTGGTGATCGGCCTGATGGGCTGTCTGGTGGGCCGCCAGGACCCTGGCCCCCTGCAGGAGCGATTCCCGTGGGTGGATGTGTTCGCCCCGCCGTCGGACGTCGCGCCGCTGCTGGACTATCTGGCCGGGAGGGGACTGACGGGTACCGGGCGGGCACTGGAGGCCGAAGACGCGGCTCGCCGAATCCCCTCCCCTTTCCTGCTCCCGCGCCACGAACGGGGCCAGCAGGTTACCGCCTACGTCCCGGCCGTGCTGGGTTGCTCCCATGCCTGCACGTACTGCATCATCCCCTACCGCCGGGGGCCGGAGCGCAGCCGCCCGATGGAGGAGATTCTGGCCGAGACCCGCGCCCTGGTCGCCCAGGGGGTAAAGGAAATCACCCTGCTGGGACAGATTGTGGACCGGTACGGGTATGACCTCTTCCCTCCCAGCGACCGTCCCCCGCTGGTAGAATTACTGGAGCGGCTCCACGAGATAGAGGGATTGGAGCGCATTCGCTTCCTCACCAGCCACCCCTCTTGGATGACCGACGAACTCCTGGACGCGGTGGCCCGTCTGCCCAAAGTCTGCGAGCACCTGGAAGTGCCGGTCCAGGCCGGGGACGATGAAATCCTGGCCCGAATGCGCCGGGGCTACACCGCCGAGGACTACCGCCGCCTCGTCGCGCGCGCCCGGGCGGTTATCCCCGGCGTCTCCATCGCCACCGACATCATTGTTGGCTTCCCGGGGGAGACGGAAGCCCAGTTTATGCGCACCTACGACCTGCTGGCGGAACTGCGGCTGGATAAGGCCCACATCGCTCGCTACTCCCCTCGCCCCCAGACCCTGGCGGCCCGCCGCTATCCGGACGATGCTCCGCCGGAGGAGAAAGAGCGCCGCCGCAAGGCGCTGGACGAGTTGCAGGCCCGGATTGCCGGAGAGATCAACGCCCGTCTGGTCGGACAGTCGGTAGAGGTCCTGGTGGAAGGCCGGAAGAAGGGCCGCTGGTGGGGCCGCACCCGTACCGACAAACTGGTCTTCTTTGAGGAGCCGCGCGACCTGACGGGCCAGCATGTGACCGTCCGTATCACCTGGGCTGGACCCTGGTCGCTGATCGGAGAGGTCGGGAGTACGGAGTAGAGAGGTTATGCCGCACCCGGATAAAGACCCGAAAGAGGGCGAAGGAAGACCGCCCGAAGAAGACCTGGGCACTCGCGTGATACCGGGGCTGGCCGCGCGGCGGATGGGCACGGGCCTAACGGCGCCCCCGCCTGCAACGCCGGGGGCTTCACCTCCCCCCGGCCCCGCGAAGCAGGCGCCCCCCGCGCGCCCGGCGCCAGCAGCGGGGCGGTTGGCCGAGGGGACCGTTCTCCAGGGCCGCTACCGCATCATGGGCATCCTGGGCTCAGGGGGGATGAGCATCATCTATAAGGCTCAGGACCTGCGATTCCCTAAGGTCCAGCGGTTCTGCGCGGTGAAGGAAATGCTCAACACCGCCACTGACCCCCGGATCCGGGCGCTGATGATGCAGAATTTTGAGCGGGAGGCCAGCATCCTGGCAACACTCCAGCATCCGGCCATCCCTCAGGTCTACGATTACTTCACCGAAGGCGACCGGGCCTACCTGGTCACCGAACTGATTTCGGGGAAGGACCTGGAAGTCCTGCTTCACGAGACCGAGGGCTTTTTCCCCGAGGCCCAGGTGGTTCAATGGGCCATCCAGATTTGCGATGTGCTGACGTATCTTCACACCCGCAGTCCTCAGCCCATCGTATTTCGGGATGTGAAGCCCTCTAACCTGATGCTGGACGATTATGGGCGGATCCGTCTGGTGGATTTTGGGATTGCGAAAGTCTTCCAGAGCGGGGAGAAAGGGACAATGATCGGCACGGAGGGCTACTCCCCGCCGGAGCAGTACCGGGGGATCGCCGAACCGCGCGGGGATATTTACGCCCTGGGGGCGACCCTCCATCATCTACTGACCAAACAGGACCCCCGCCTGGAGCCACCCTTCACCTTCCATAAGCGACCCATTCATCAATACAACCCTACCGTCTCGGCGGAACTGCAGGAGATTATCAACCGGGCGCTGGAGTACGACATCCAGAAGCGGTTCGGGTCGGCCGAGGAGATGAAGCGGGCGCTTCTTTCCCTGAAATCCGCCCGGGGGCTGGCAGCCACGGCTTATATGCCCGCCCCCGAAGGGGTCCGTCCGGATGCGCTGAAGGTCATCTGGCAATTTGCTTGCGAGGACGAGGTACGTTCCAGCCCCTGTATTCATGGGGGCGTTCTGTATATCGGGGCGTATGACCATAACCTCTACGCGCTGGACGCCGAGACAGGAAAGTTTCTCTGGAAGTACGCCACCGAGGGCGGCATCGCCTCTTCTCCCGCTGTAGCGGACGGGCGAGTCTTTTTCGGATCCACCGACGGCTCCCTGTATGCCCTCAACGCGGAGACCGGCCGGTTGATGTGGACCTACCCGACCAAAGGGCGCATTTATTCCTCCCCCCGAGTCCAATTCGGGCATGTCTTCATCGGGTCGGACGACTATCACCTCTACGCGGTCAATGCCATCAGCGGACGCATGGCCTGGAGTGTGGAGACCAAGGAGGCCGTTCGCTCGACCCCTGCTACGGGGCCCGATGCCATTTACGTCGGCGATGAAGAGGGGGTCCTTCACGCCGTCGGTGTGAATGGCCGCCTGATCTGGCGCTTCCGCGCCCGCCGGGCGATCACCTCATCTCCGACGATCGGTCAGGACCTGCTGTACGTTGGCTCTCAGGACTGGCATGTCTACGCGCTGGACCTGCGCGCCGGCTGGGTGGTCTGGCGGTATCGGACCGACGGGCCGGTGGTCTCGTCCCCGGCCGTTGCGGAGAACACCGTTTACGTGGGTTCAGCGGATGGCCATGTGTACGCCCTGGATGCCGCCAGTGGCTACCTGGTCTGGCGGTATCGGACCGGCGGGCAGGTCACCTCGTCGCCTGCTCTCTATCAGGGCGCGGTGTACATCGGGTCGGTGGATGGATATATCTATTCACTGGATGCCCGGACGGGACAACTGCGGTGGCGGTTTCAGACCGGCGGGCCGGTAGTCTCCAGCCCGCGCGTGGCGAACGACATCGTCTATGTGGGCTCGCTGGACCACAACGTGTACGCGTTGCCGATTTAAAGCAGATTTACAATTGTAGCGCAGGCTGTTAGCCTGTAGCGCAGGCTGTTAGCCTGCGTAGCGGCCTGCGCTACAGCAGAGACCCCTATCGCGGAGCGAAGACTTTGAACTGGAAATCCTGGTTTCGTCGTTTTCGGCCATCAGAGCGGCGGGAGCTCCCTGCGCCTCCTCGGCCTGCCGCCCCGGCTCCGTCCGCCAGGCGCCCGTCCCCGCGCCTGAGGTTGGGATGGGCCACCGATGTCGGGCGGCAACGGAGTCATAACGAGGATACCATACTGGTAGTAGAGTTAGAACAGGCAGGCTATCACAGCACCCTGCCCGTAGGTCTTCTGGTGCTGGCCGATGGCATGGGGGGACATCTTGCTGGCGAGGTCGCCAGTGCGCTGGCGGCCCGCGCGGCCGCCCGGTACGTCCTTCAGATGTTCATGGCCTCGCTCTCTGAATATGAACACAGTGCCGATGGACCTTCCCTGAAAGAACTGCTGATAGAAGCCGTCCAGCGGGCTAACGAACTGATCACCGAGCGCGTGCCAGGAGGAGGAACCACACTCCTGTGCGCTCTGATCCTGGGAGACCAGGCCTATATTGCCAATGTCGGAGATAGTCGGGCATATCTGGTCTCCCCTGCCGGTTGCAGCCAGATTACTCGGGACCACTCGGTAGTGGATATGATGGTAGAATTGGGGCAGATGACCCCCGAAGAGGCCGTCCATCACCCCCAACGGAATGTGCTCTACCGTGCCGTGGGCGTCCGAGGGCCTCTGGAGGTGGATACGTTTTTTCGCCGTATCCCACCCGGAGGGGCCCTTCTGCTCTGCTCGGATGGGCTCTGGGAAATGGTCAGTGAGGAGGAAATTGCTCATGTGGTGATGACCTCTCCTTCCCTCCAAGAGGCATGTGATGCCCTTGTGGGGAAGGCCAACCAGGCTGGAGGAAAGGACAACATCAGCGTCATCATTGCGGCCCCTCCGGAAGTCCCTCAACCGGAGTCTCATTTTCTGGAGAAGTGAGGATGCCGGAGGAAGAAAAGGATTTATATGCTATCCTAGGGGTTTCCCCTCTGGCCACTCAAGAAGAAATCCGGCACGCTTACCGGAAACTGGTCCGTCGGTTTCATCCTGATAGTGGGTCGGAGGAGGCCTCGGCGGAGCGATTCCAGGAGGTCCAGGAAGCCTATCGGGTCCTGGGCGATTTGGCCCGTCGGCAGGCCTATGATCGGCGGCGCGCCGAGCGGGGAAAAGACCTGATGGTGGCTCTGGCCTGGGACATCCTGGTCAGCCGCCAGCAACTCCAGGCCACCCCCGAAGAGCAGATGCTCTATCTCCTGGTGGACCTGAAACCGTCCGGGAAGACCGCCTTCAAACGCATCCCGTTGAACTTATGCCTGGTCATTGATCAGAGTACCTCTATGGATGGCGACCGGCTGGACCACGTTAAAGCGGCGGCCCACCAGATTGTAGATGAGTTGACGAAAGAGGACGTGGTCGGCGTGGTTGCCTTCAACGATCGGGCAGCGGTGATGTACCCTGCCCAGCCGCTAACAGATCCGCTGCGGATCCATGCCCGGATCTCTTCCATATGGGCCAGCGGCGGTACAGAAATCCTTCAGGGGCTGCGGGCCGGTCTGGAAGAAATCCGGCGTCATCACAGAAAAGAGAGGATCAGTCATTTGATCCTGCTGACCGATGGGCGCACGTACGGGGACGAAGAACAGTGCCTGGCGGAGGCCCGGCGGGCCGGACTGGAAGGGATTGAAATCAGCGTCCTGGGCATCGGCGAAGATTGGAACGACGTCTTTCTGGACCGGTTGGCCCGCCAGACCGGTGGAACATCCACCTATATCGCCTATCCCCAGCAGGTTCGCGGGGTGATGCGGGATCTGGTTCAGCGGCTGACAATGCTGCTGGCCCGCGACGTTATGCTGACCGTTCGCACGACCGAGCGGGCCCGGGTGGAAAACTGCTTCCGGAGCGCGCCATTTATGGAGTACCTGATCCCCCAGGAAGGCGCTTACCATCTGGGCAATCTGATGGCCGGGAAAGCCATCCAGGTCCTCTTTGAGATCGTCGTTCAGGAGGGTCGGCCCGGGTTCCACCCTCTGCTCCAACTGGAAATGAGCGCCTATGTTCCCACTTTTAACCGAAGTGAGCGGTTGCTCTTTGACCTGGAACGGGGATTCATCCCGGAAGCGGTGGAGGAATCCGTCCCGCCGGCTCTGGTCAATATTCTCAGCCGGCTCACCATCTTCCGGATGCAGGAGCAGGTCTGGAAGGCTTTGGATACCGGCCACATAGAGGAAGCCCGGCGACAGCTGGAAGCGATCGCGACCCGCCTTCTGGATATAGGGGAGACGGAATTGGCGCATGTGGCGCTACTGGAAGCCGGCCGTATTGCCCAGGGAGGCCAGATGTCCAGTAAGGGACAGAAGATGATTCGCTATGGGACCCGGGGTCTGGGCCTCAAGGGGAGGGGGCTATGATAGAATGTCTGTCTTGTGGAAAGAAACACCGGCTGGGGACCCTGTTCTGCACCGAGTGCGGTGTCTATCTCCCCACGATGAAGGCGCTGCGGACAGAACCGTTCCCTACCGATGAACTCTCTGCGCCCCGGGCGGCGGCCTGGGAGACCGAAGTGCCTGGCAACGAGGGGGAGAAGGCGCTACCGGTCATTCGGGTACGCATCGTGGATACCGGGCGGGAGATCGTTCTCCCGGCCCTCCCGGAACTGCTGTTGGGGCGGCTGGACCCCGCTCATGGCATCTTCCCCCAACTGGACCTGGGGGCAGAGAGGGGACTGGAGATGGGGGTTTCCCGTCGCCATGCCAAAATCATCCGGCGAGAAGGAAGGACATACATAGAGGACGTGGGGAGTGCCAACGGCACCTTCCTGAACGGCCATCGTCTGACCCCTTACCTGCCCTATCCCTTGCCCCAGGAGTCCGAGGTCCAGTTGGGCCGATTGCGCCTTCATATCACCGTTGGTGTTGGTGAGGGGATCGAGAAAGATCAAACCGGATAACTATTCAGCACCGGCAGTTAGGCGCCGTGCTCGTCACCTTGCCCAGTCTTTTCATTGAGAGGGTATCTGATCTACGCTCCGTGCCGTACTGCGAACAGAGCCCTGAAGCGAAGCGGAGTGGCGTCGCGAAGAAGACGCTAGAGCCACTTGCGAGAAGGCGGCGGCTGCGGGGATGTCATACCAGACGCTTGTCGCCGACATTTTGCATCAGTATGGGATTAGAGAATCTCGTTAAAAAACCACGCAGCACCTGACCAGCGGTTGCAGCCGGCACTCCTCCGCTCAGTCGCTTTGCTCCCTCGCTCCGCGAGCGGCTGAACCGCGTGCCGACGGGAAGGATAGATTACGGCTTCATCGCTACAACCCCAGTCCACCTTCAGGAGGCCGCAGATGCCAATGACCGTTATGATCCATATGATGAACGAAGATCCCATTGTGGCCGAGATTGAGCGCGTCCCGGAGCCCACCGGCCAGTTCCTGGTCTGCGAGAACCCCCGCCGACGGGACGGCCGGGAGGTGAACTATCTGCTCCCCGAAGTACGTTCCCTGATCCTCCCCTGGCATCGTATCCACTGCGTGGAGATTCTGCCGAGCGGCGAGGAAGAGAAGGTTGTGACGTTCGTGCGAGAATAACCGATGAGCAAAAAGTCCTCCGGCCCCCTGATCCTGGCGGTGGATGATGAGGAAAAAATCCTCCGCTTCGTGCGAATGAACCTGGAACTGGAAGGATTCCGGGTCATTACGGCGATCTCCGGCCTGGAAGCGCTCCAGCGGATCCGGTCCGTCCATCCGGACCTGGTCCTGCTGGACGTGATGATGCCCGATATAGACGGCTTTGAAACCCTCCGACTCCTGCGCGAGTTCTCCGACGTACCGGTCATTATGCTGACCGTCCGGTCCGATGAAGATGACATCGTCCGGGGGCTCCGGCTGGGAGCCGACGACTATGTCACCAAACCCTTCAGCGTGCGGGAATTGGCCAGCCGCATCCAGGCCGTCCTCCGACGAGCCCGGCCGATGGCCTCTCCGGAGTCCGCTATCCTGAAGATTGATGACTATCTCGGTGTGGATTACAACCTCCAGGAGGCCATCGTGGGGGGAAAACGGGTAAAACTCCGCCCCACTGAGTTTCGCCTGTTGAGCGTGCTGATTGAGAACGCCGGATGGGTGGTCCCCCAGGAGACGCTGCTGGTGAAGGTTTGGGGGCCCGAATACCGGGACGAGACCCACTACGTCCGGCTCTACGTCGCTTATCTTCGGCAAAAGATTGAGCCGGACCCATCCAACCCGCGCTACATCCTCACCGAGCGCGGCGTGGGGTATCGCTTTGTAGATTTCCAAAAAGCCCAATGAAGTCCTGCAAAGTGGTGATCACCGGGGCATTCAACACGGGGAAAAGCGTCTTTATCCGGACGGCCTCCGACATCGCGGTCGTCAGCACGGAAAAGCCCATCACCGATGACCTCTCTCAGGTCAAAGAGACCACCACGGTGGCGATGGATTACGGGCAGACCACGGTGGGTGGCATGCTCATTCACTTATACGGCACCCCTGGCCAGCCGCGCTTTGACTTTATGTGGGACATTCTGGCCCGGGATGCGGACGCTCTGCTGGTCCTGGTGGATAGCACCGACCGCTCCACCCTGACGCTGGCGCGCCAACTCCTGCGACGCCTGGCCCGTCGGCGGACTCCCTATCTGGTGGTGGCGACCAAACAGGATGGGCATCGCCCGATGTCCCTGCAGGAGATTGCCCGGCTGCTGGACGTGGCTTCCCAGCGGGTTGTCGCCTGTGACCCCCGCCAGAAGGCCAGCACCCACACTGTCCTGGCCTATCTCGCCCAGTTGTTGGGATGATGCGAGCGGCGGCCGCAGACCGCCGCGCGCATCATTTCTGGCTCCTATACCACTCCAGCGTCTGCCGAAGCCCTTCCTCCAGCGGCGTCGGCTCGTATCCCCATTCTCGCCTCGCCTTCTCCGCACTCACCCGCCAGTCGTAAAAAACATAGGGGTAGAGACCGATGGGGTAGTGCGGTTCCCGCCCGGTCCAGCGGGAAATGGCCGTCCACGCCCACGCCAGCGCCACCATCCCCCGGGCCGGAGCGGGAATCCAGCGGATGCGCCGACCGACCAGCCGTTCCAGTACCTCTCCCACTTCCCGGTGGCTCACGCACGGCCCGCAGATGTTGTAGACCTCACCGGGACGGCCGCGCGTGAGCGCGACCTCCGCCGCCCACGCCACATCCCGCACAAAGACCGGAAAGGTGATATGACGCCCGCCGTGGACCCGGAAGGCCAGCCCCCGCAGGGGGTCCTCTATGAACAACCGGTTGAAGGCGTAGTGGCTCCAGGGGCCGTAGATGGCCCCGGAGCGCAGGACGACGATAGGAAGGCCATATTCCCGGCCAAAGGCCAGAACTCGCCGCTCCGCCTCCAGTTTGCTCTCCTGGTAGGCGTCCTGAGGCTGGCAGGGGGTCTCCTCGGTGATGAGTCCCTCTGCCGGAGGCTTCCCGACGACGACAATGGTGGAGATGTGGACGAACCGGTCCACTCCGGCCCGATGGGCGGCTTCCAGCACGTGGCGA
This sequence comes from Anaerolineae bacterium, assembly GCA_036172315.1. Taxonomy (GTDB): domain Bacteria; phylum Chloroflexota; class Anaerolineae; order B4-G1; family DUEL01; genus SpSt-77. Next base: position 28,391 of record JASFBC010000238.1, read on the forward strand.
GTCCCTTCCACGTTGACGGCCCAGAACTTCTCCCGCTGTCCCCAAAAGCGAAAGACAGCCCCGGCATGGACGACGGCACGGCACCCCTCCATTGCCGCTGCCACCGATGCCGGGTCGCGGAGGTCTCCCCACGCCCTCTCTGCCCCCAGCGCATCCAGAAAGCCGTGGTCGGAAGTCCGACGGACCAGCGCCCGGACCCGATAGCCCTTTGCGGCCAGATAGGGGCAGAGATTGCGGCCCACAAAGCCCGTAGCGCCGGTCACCAGAATGGGTCCGGATTCAGGGAGAGGTCCCACAATCCGTTTCCCCTGCCCGCTGCTCCAGCAACCCCCGGATGCGGGCGGCGACCATCTCAATGGCCACCTCGTTGAATCCCCCCTCCGGAATGATGACATCGGCGTAGCGCTTGCTGGGCTCCACAAACTCCAGATGCATCGGGCGGACAGTGGTCAGGTACTGCTGAATGACCGATTCCACCGAGCGGCCCCGTTCTTGAACGTCTCGCTGGAGGCGGCGGATGAGGCGGATATCGGCGTCGGTATCCACGTAGAGTTTGACGTCAAAGAGTTCCCGCAGCGCTGGCTCTGCGAAGACCAGGATGCCCTCCACCAGGATGACCGGCGCCGGGCCGACCCGTCGGGTCTGCGCAGTACGGGTATGCGTGGTGAAATCGTAAACGGGGATCTCCACCGCCTGTCCGGCCTTCAGTTGCCGCAGATGCTGGACGAGGAGTTCCGTCTCCAGCGAATCGGGGTGGTCAAAATTGACGCGGGCTCGCTCTTCCATGGGCAGGTGGCTCAGGTCCCGATAGTACGCATCGTGGGGGATGTAGGCGACATGTTCGGCCCCCACCCGTTCCAGAACCTTCATCGCCACCGTCGTCTTGCCGGAACCGGTCCCTCCGGCGACGCCGATGATGACGGGCCTTTTGCTCACGCCGACCTCCCTGCGGATGGCTGGCTCACTTATGGATGCACCAGATTTCTTCTTGCGGTTCGCTCAGATACTCGGCCTCTTCCGGGGTGACCAGTACGTCCTCCTCGCAGCCGATATAACCGTATCCCGGAACCCAGACCCCCAGTTCAATGGCGAAGACGTTACCGACCTCAATGATGCCCTCAATGCTTTTGCCGTAGCGCTCCCACTTCGGGCCCAGGACGGTGGCGCCGTCGTGGACGGTGCGGCCGATGTGGTGGCCGAAAGCGTGGAGGTACTCTGCATAGCCGGCGTCTACCAGGGTCTGGCGGGCGGTGGCATCTACCTCCCAGCCCCGGGCGCCGGGGCGCAAGGCGGCCCGGCCGGCCTCCAGCGCCGCCCGGGTGGCCTGCCATGCCCGCAACACTTCCTCCGGCGGCGACTCTTCCCCGGGCCGGCAGAAATACATGGCCCGCTGCAGGTCGGAGACGAAGCCTTCCCGGCGGACACCAAAGTCTATCTGGAGGAGTGCCCCTTGCCGGGTCTGGTAGTCCCCCGGCATCCGATGGCCGAAGGTCCCCTCCGGCCCGGCGCAGACGATAGGGCAATAGTCGGGCTCCCAGGCCGGCGCCAACCCCCGCTTGCGGGTCGTCTGATGGATGAACGCGGCGATTTCCCGCTCCGTCATGCCAGGCTGTACCAGGGCCTCCACCTCCCGCAGAATGCCCTCGGTGGCCCCAATGGCAGCGCGGATGTGGTCAATCTCGGTGGCGGTCTTGCGCCCGCGCAGGGCCGCAATGATCTCCTCCGCTGAGGTCAATCGGACCGAGTACTCTGTCCCGCCCAGGATACCCGCGATGACCCGGAACATCCCGTGAGTCAGCCCGTCCGCTGCCGGGTCGCTTTCGGAGAAGTTCAGCCCAATCTGGCGGGGGTTCAGGCGCATGACCTGCTCCAGGAGCGGCTCGCGGATGGACTGGTCGTACCCGATGACCGTTGTATAGCCGCCAATGGCGTGGACGTTATCGGCATCGTACCGGCCCACAATCGCAATTCGTTCCCCGGTCCGGCTGATCATCAGTGCCGACTGCCAGGTCAGGTCCAGCCCCAGAATCAGGTCCAGGCAAGGGTCCCGGACCTGGCTGGTCTCCCGGACAAACGTAATCCAGAGGTCCAGCCCCTTCTCCCGCAGGACTTCTACGGCCTGATCCAACTTTTCGTGGACGATAGCGAAAGTTTCCATAAGGTTCCTCCGTCGGGCGTTGTCTATGCTCATATTATACTTTCTTTGAGTCAGAGGACAAGGGGCGGGCCACAGAATTCCCGATACAGGTAAAGTCCGCGTCCAGCCCAATTCATTTGACTTTCCACCCCATTATGGGTATAATATTTCCCAATCCAACAGGAGGTGCGCACAATGAAAAGTCGCCTTTCTATGATCGGACTTCTGGTTCTCCAGGTCATCGCGGTTATCCTCTATCCACCGAATTTTTTCCGGTATGCGCCTCAGGCTGCCGTCCTGCCTCCGGCGTTGCTCATCTTGCTGGTGCTGGCCCTGGTCGGAATGAACTTCGGTGTCCTCACCCCTATCGCCGGGCGGGTCTCTCTGGTCTTCGTCCAGGGCCTCAACGTGATCATGCGACTGATGACCATTCCCCCGCACCTGCGCGCATCGGATAGTTGGAATTGGCCTTTCTTTATCCTGTCTGTAATCGGTATCGCCCTCTCCTGGCTGACCATCATCTGGATGGAACGGCGCCACCCGCGCTCCCTTCTGCTGCGGCGGGTTGAAAAGGAATAATCCACGAATTTCCGGAGGTGAAGACGTGAACAAATGGGTCTATCTTTCCAGCACAGCCGGCCGGGAACTGGCCGACGTTTTGGGCCATGCACCCTCTCTGGACGAGAAGAAAGCCATCCTGGGCGGCAAGGGGGCCGGCCTGGCCGATATGATGGAGGCAGGACTTCCGGTCCCCCCGGGCTTTACCATCACCACCCAGGCCTGTGTTGCCTATATCAACTCCGGCTATCGCTTCCCCGACGGCCTGTGGGAGCAGGTCCTGAAGGCCCTGAAGCAGATAGAGCAGGAGACAGGGAAGAGGTTCGGCGATCCCGCCAATCCTCTTCTGGTTTCCGTCCGTTCCGGTGCCAAGTTCTCCATGCCCGGCATGATGGATACCATCCTCAATGTCGGCCTGAACGACGAGACTGTCCAGGGAATGATTCGGTTGACCGGCAACGAGCGCTTCGCCTGGGACGCGTATCGGCGGCTCCTGGACATGTTCGGGCGCATCGCGCTGGGGATTCGGGAGCACCGCTTCAGCGAGACAATGGACGAATTGAAGGCCGAACGGGGCGCCCAGGCCGATACCGACCTCACCGCTGAGGACCTGAAGGAACTGGTCCGGCGGCACAAAGAAATCTATCGCCAGGAACTGGGGCGGGATTTCCCCCAGGACCCGCTGGAGCAACTGCGCATCGCCGTGGAGGCTGTCTTCCGCTCATGGATGGGCAAACGGGCCGTGGACTACCGCCGCGCCGAGGGCATCCCGGACGACCTGGGCACTGCTGTCAATGTGGTCACCATGGTCTTCGGCAACATGGGCTGGGATAGCGGCACGGGCGTGGCCTTCACCCGCGACCCCGCTACCGGCGAGAAACGGTTCTTCGGCGAATACTTGCTGAATGCCCAGGGCGAGGACGTAGTGGCGGGCATCCGCACTCCCCGGCCCGTAGACCAGATGCGGGAGGAACTGCCGGAGGTCCATGCGCAACTGACAGAGATCGCCCAGAAACTGGAGCGGTACTACAGGGACATGCAGGATGTGGAGTTTACCATTGAGCGCGGCCGCCTCTGGATGCTCCAGACCCGCTCCGGCAAGCGCACCGCCCGCGCAGCGGTCAAAATCGCGGTGGATATGGCGAACGAGGGGCTAATTACCCGCGAGGAGGCCGTCAGGCGCGTCCAGCCCAAAGACGTGGATGCGCTCCTGCACCCGCAGTTTGACCCCAAAGAGATGGAGAAAGCGCGGGCCGAGGGGCGGCTCCTGGCCACCGGCGTCAACGCTTCCCCCGGCGCGGCTGTCGGCATGCTGGCTTTTGACGCCGACACCGCTGAGGCCCGGGGCAGAGAGGGCAAGCCTGTGATTATGATTCGCCCGGAGACCAAGCCCGACGACGTCCACGGGATGATCGCCTCCAAGGGCATCCTGACCAGCCGGGGGGGCGCCACCGCCCATGCCGCCGTCGTTGCCCGCCAGTTCGGCATCCCCGCCGTTGTCGGTGCCGGCGCCCTCCAGATAGACCTGGAGGCGCGCGAGGTGCGCGTCGGTGCCAGAGTCCTCCGCGAGGGTGACTGGGTCTCCCTGGACGGTGCCACCGGCGAGGTCTTTGAGGGACAGATCCCCACCGTCTACCCGGACTTTGATCGGGAGGTGGAACTGCGCACCCTGCTGGAGTGGGCCGACGAGATCGCCGCCACCGAGGGCATCCGTCGGTGGCCCGCCGACTACGAGGGCTTCCCCACCCGGGGGCTGCAGGTCTGGGCCAACGCTGACTATCCCAAAGATGCCCGTCGGGCCCGGATGTACGGGGCAAAGGGTATCGGCCTCTGCCGCACCGAGCATATGTTCTTTGAACAGGAGCGCCTCCCCTATGTTCAGGAGATGATCCTCAACGCCGAGGAGGCTCAGTTGCTCCTGGACCGACGAGACCGTATTCGGGAGTGGCTCCGCAAAGGGAGTGAGGACGGGCGGGTCCTGACCCCCGACCGTCGGGCCGAACTGGAAGCCGACCTGAAGGGAGTGGAGGCAGAAATTGCCGCGTCCCCCGCTGTTCAGAAGTACCTGGGCGCGCTGGAGAAACTCCTCCCCTATCAGCGCTCCGACTTCTACGGCCTCTTTGAGGCGATGGACGGCCTGCCGGTCATCATCCGGTTGATTGACCCGCCGCTCCATGAGTTCCTGCCCTCTCTGGAGGAATTACTGGTGAAGGTGACCGAGATGCGGCTGAATAACCCCGAAGGGCCAGAGCGGGAGGAGGCGGAGCGGATGCTGGCGGCCGTCCGGCGGATGCACGAGGCCAACCCGATGATGGGCTTGCGCGGCATCCGGCTGGGCATCACCTACCCGGACATCACCAAGATGCAAGTACGGGCCATCTTTGAGGCGGCCTGCCAGGCGGCCAAAAACGGTATCGTCGCCAAGCCCGAGGTGATGATCCCGCTGACCGGCCATATCAACGAGTTAAAGGTCGTCCAGCGGGAACTGGAGGAAGTCGCCAGGCAGGTGATGGAGGAGCAGGGGGTCCAGGTGGAGTACAAGTTTGGGACGATGATTGAGGTCCCGCGCGCTGCCATCACCGCCGATGAGATCGCCTCTATGGCCCAGTTCTTCTCCTTCGGCACTAACGATCTGACCCAGATGACCTTCGGCTATAGCCGGGACGACGCCGAGCGGAACTTCCTGGTGCGGTACGTGGAGCGGGGCATCCTGCCGGATAACCCCTTCCAGGTGCTGGACCGGCGAGGGGTGGGCGAACTGGTCCGGCTGGGGGTTCGGCTGGGCCGGAAGACCCGCCCTGACCTGGAGGTGGGCATCTGCGGCGAGCACGGTGGCGAGCCCTCGTCCATTGAAGTCTGCCACCTGGTCGGGTTGAACTACGTCTCCTGCAGCCCGTTCCGGGTGCCGGTAGCCCGACTGGCGGCGGCGCAGGCGGCCATCCGTCACCGGGGCCGGGTCCTGGGCCAGATCGCCGATACGGCCGGCGCCTACTACGTGGCGAAAGACTGAACGGTCCGGAGGTGCCGGGCACCTTGGGGAAGTGCCTGGCACCTTC
>JASFBC010000239.1:0-12432 GCA_036172315.1 Anaerolineae bacterium
CCTGGGACATCGTCGCCGTGGCGACGGTCCAGGAGGAGGTGGGGCTCTATGGCGCGACCACTGCCGCCTACGGCGTTGCCCCCGATATGGCCGTTGCTGTAGACGTGACCTTCGGACGGCAGGCCGGCGTGGGCGTCGGGGTGGGCGTCGGCGTATGAGTCGGCGTAGGGGTCACGGTCGGCGTGGGCGTTGCGGTGGGCGTCGGTGTATGAGTCGGCGTAGGGGTCGCGGTCGGCGTGGGCGTCGGGGTGTACGTCGGCGGCCACCACTGGGTCGGCGTCGCCTCCAGCGTCGGCGTCGGCGGAGCGGGCGTGAGCGTCGGCGTGGGGGTTTCCGTCACCACGGTCGGCACCGGCGTGGGCCGGGCGGGGGTGGAGTACAGGTAGAGTAAAGTAAACCCCAGGCAATAACAGGGGAGGGTCAGCAGAATGATCCCCAGCAGGGTCATCTGCAAAGGGGTTAAACCCAGACGGCTCTGTGGCTCGGCGTCCATACGGCTTATATGATAGCACGAACCGGAGGGGTTGTCAATGGCGGCCTGTAGCGCAGGCTGTTAGCCTGCAAAAGCAGGCCTGGCGGCCTGCGCTACTGCAGCGCGCTACAGTGTGCGCAAAAGTGCTAACCGGTTTCCCCCGAAATTGAACCATCCCTCCAAGTGTGGTATAATAACCAAGAGGGGGCATTCCGGAGGCAGTCTGAGAGTGCTCCTCCAAAGGGGTAAAGGGAACCCCCTATGTTCCGGGTGTTCTTTGTGCTCTTTGTGGTTTCAGATAATCTCTAACACAACGCTAACATTCCTTTATCGGGAATCCAACATATTGGGGATAAAATTAAATAGACGTTCATCCGGGCCGTGGTTAAGGAGAAGTCCCATGATGCGAATGGACCGATTCACCGAGCGGGCTCAGGATGCCGCTCAACGGGCGGTGGAAATCATGACCCGCTACGGGCACACTCAGGTAGATACCGAGCACATCCTGCTGGCCCTGCTGGAACAGCCGGACGGCATCGTCCCGCAGATTCTGGCCCAACTGGGGGTAGACCCGGATTGGATCGCCAATCAGGTAGACGAACTTCTGCGCCGCAGTCCCAAGGCCGGCATCTACGGGCGGGGCAACATTGGGCAGATTTTCATTACTCCCCGGGTCAAACGGATTCTGGATGAAGCGAATACGGAGGCAAACCGCCTCAGCGATGACTATGTCTCTACCGAGCATCTCTTTCTGGCCATCATCACCGAACGGGGCACCCAGGTGGCCCGCATTATGGCGGAGGCCGGGATCACCCGCGAGCGCGTCTACGCGGCCATCCGGGCCATCCGCGGCGGGCAGCCGTTTGCGGATAGCCGCCCCGAACCCCGCTATCGCACGCTGGAGAAGTTCAGCCGCGATCTGACCCGGCTGGCCAAAGAAGGGAAGTTAGACCCGGTCATCGGGCGGGACGCGGAAATCCTGCGCGTCATCCAGATTCTCTGCCGCCGCACCAAGAATAACCCCGTCCTTATCGGCGAGCCAGGCGTGGGTAAGACCGCCATCGTGGAGGGGCTGGCCCAGAAGATTGCTTCCGATAACGTCCCCGAAATCCTGAAAGGCCGACGGGTGATGCAACTGGACCTGGCCGCGATGGTTGCCGGAACCCGCTTCCGGGGGGAGTTTGAGGAACGGCTGAAGGCCACCGTGGAGGAAATTCAGCGGGCGCAGGGGGAAATCATTCTGTTCATTGACGAACTGCATACCGTTGTCGGGGCAGGGGCCGGAACCGGCGCGCTGGACGCGTCCAGCATTATGAAGCCGTATCTGGCCCGGGGGGAACTCCAGTGCATCGGCGCCACGACGCTGGACGAGTACCGCCAATATATAGAGAAAGACGGCGCCCTGGAACGGCGGTTCGCTCCCGTCTTTGTGGACGAACCGACGGTGGAGGAAACCATAGAGATGTTGCGCGGTCTGCGGGATCGCTACGAGGCCCATCACCGCGTCCATATCACCGACGAGGCAATAGTTGCCGCCGCACGCCTCTCCCACCGCTACGTCACCGACCGGCGTCTGCCCGATAAGGCCATAGACCTGGTGGACGAGGCAGCAGCCAAAGTGCGGGTGGCTCTGCACACCCTTCCCCCGGAACTGAAGCAGATGGAGGCTGAGATCAACCGTCTCCAGATGGAAGAGGAGGCTGCGAGCAACGGGCGGGATTACGAACGGGCCGCTGAAATTAAGGTCCGGCGACTCCGCCTGGAGGAGCAGTTCCGTCAGCAGCGCGAGGCCTGGCAGCGAGCGCACCAGTTGGATGAGACGGTGGACGTGGAGGACATCGCCCAGGTAGTGGCCTCGTGGACCGGTATCCCGGTGGCCCAGATGTTGGAGACGGAGGCGGAGAAATTGCTGCGGATGGAGGAAGCGCTCCGCCAGCGCATCGTCGGGCAGGATGAGGCCATCGCGGCGGTCGCCGACGCGATCCGGCGCGGGCGCTCCGGCCTGAAGGACCCCCGGCGGCCCATCGGCTCCTTCATCTTCCTGGGGGCCTCCGGCGTGGGCAAAACGGAGATGGCCAAGGCCCTGGCCTGGTTCCTCTTTGACGACGAGGATGCCCTCCTGCGCATTGATATGAGCGAGTACCACGAGCGGCATACTGTCAGCCGCCTCTTCGGTGCTCCGCCCGGCTACATCGGCTACGAGGAGGGCGGCCAACTTACCGAGGCCGTCCGCCGCCGCCCCTATCAGGTCATCCTCTTTGATGAGATAGAGAAGGCCCACCCCGAGGTCCTCCACGCCCTGCTCCAGGTCTTGGATGACGGTCGCCTGACCGACGGCCAGGGCCGGACAGTGGACTTCCGGAACACGGTCATCATTATGACTTCCAACGTGGGGACGGAGTTTGCGGGCAAAGGCGGAACACTGGGGTTCCTGCGGGAAGGAGCAGAGCGGCGGGAGGAGGAGGAAAACCGTCAACGCATTGAGCGGGCCCTGAAGGAGACGTTCCGCCCGGAGTTTATTAACCGGGTAGATGAAATCATCATCTTCAACCGGCTGACGCTGGAGCATATGGAGCAGATTGTGGACCTGCAGATGCGGGAGATCGCGGAGCGGCTGAAGGAGCAGGGGCTGGAGGTGGAGTTGACCCCGGCGGCTCGCCGGTGGCTGGCCCGAGAAGGGTATGATCCCCAGTTCGGGGCCCGGCCGCTGCGGCGGGCCCTCCAGCGGCACGTGGAAAGCCCGCTCAGCGTGCGACTTCTGCGGGGAGAGTTTCGCAGAGGAGACCGGGTCCAGGTAGACGTGGGGGAATCGGGCCTGATTTTCACCCGGGTCGGGGCGGGCGAAGAGGTCTCATCGCTTCGGATGCCCGAGCCGGTCCTGCAGGCCCAGGGTTAGGACGTTACCGACAGGGCAGCGGGGGAATGGTCACCCGATATATCTTCCCCCCCGCCAGGGCGAAGAGAGCGTCTCCCGCCTGGCTGACCGCCAGCGCCCGAAGCCCCTGGAATTCCTTCCCCGGAGGGCGCAGTTGGGCGCAGAATGCCCCGTCTTCCCAGAGAACGACAATGCGCCCTGTCGCCCCATCGGCCAGATAGACCGGGCCCTTCTCCAGTTCCGGATCCACCGTCAGCGCAGCGAAACGGGCCGCCGGGGCCGGAATGCCGCTGACCGAGAAGGGGGCCGCTTTCCCCTCCTGATAGCGGGCCACTCCCCCGTCTTCAAAGAGGACGTAGACGTTGTAGTTCAGCGCCATATCCCGCGCTCCCGCCAGAGGCGGGGCTTCCGCCGGGAAGTACGACTCCGGCCCCTCGGCAAATTCCCCGTTCCGGGGAAGGTACCGCCAGATTTGCCCCGCGACCGGGTCCAGCAGATACAGCCGTCCGTAGTACGTCGCCATCGCCACCGGGTCATGGCCTCCAGGGACGGGGGATAATGCTACTGGCCGGGCCTCCGACCAGTGGGGGTCATACGCCCACAGACGCCCCCCGGCCCCCAGGATGAGAAGCCCCAGGGAGGGCTGGCCCGGCCCCGGTTGATGGCGGGCGATGTCTATCAGAGGGGGCGACCCCGGAACAGAGAACTCCTCGCTCCCACCGCCGATGAGAATCCGGCGCACCTGGCCCTTTCCCTCCAGAACCGCCACACTCTGATCCCACGCCACCAGACGGCTCCTGGAGACCCGCTCGCCCAGGTCTGCCAGAAGGACGGGCGACACCCGAATGACACCGTCTATCTGGTCCAGCGCGTCCTGGGCCATGGTGTAGAGGGCTCGGGCCTCGGGGTCCTCATCGTCCGCCGTCAGGGCCAGGACGGCTTCCCAGTGGAAGCGGGCCAGTTCCGGATGGGGTGCCTGCTGCGCGGCCAGAACCTGCTCCTGGGCCCGGGAGAGGGCCTCTCTTCGTCGGAGGTCCCGGCCGTACCGAAACCAGACAATCAGGGTTGTCAGGATGACCAGAATCAGGATGACAATGGCCAAAGCGGCCATGCGGCGAGGGTTCTCCTGGGGGACAGGCCGGGAGATCCGCACGCCAGCCGTCCGGCGGCGCTCCGCACCGGGGAGAGCGCGCCGGAAAAAGCCCCGGGCTCCATAATAAGCGGATACGGCCGCTGCCCCCAGGCCTGCTCCCACCGCCGATGCTCCCCGAAGCAGTCCTCCAACGACGGCCGTCGCGCCTCCGGCCAGCCCCCTACCGATCGTTGTAAACCCTGCCCCCACTGCCTTTCCCAGGCGGGATGACTTCGGGAAAGGCCGAGGGGGAGATTCTGCTGCTCTGCTCCAGACCTCCGGTTCTACCACCTCCCCTTCTTCCATAACGCCCTCCCACTGCGTCGGCTCCTCCGGGGCGAGCATCTCCCTCGGTCGCGCTTCCTCCGGCGGGGGAGGAGGTACCGGGGGCCATTCCGATGGAGGGGCTACTTCCCGACGGCGGGAGGAGGGCGGAGATGGAAGCGGAACTGCTCTCTCTTCCGGCCAGCGTAGAACGACTGCCGTCAGCGATTCCTCCCCGGCCAGTTGCTCCAGGCCGTCCAGTATGTCCTCCCTCTCCCGCCGGAGCACCTGGCCCAAGGCGTCCGGGGTGACCAGGCGGAGGAAATTCCGGGTACTCAAGAGCAGAGTCATGCCGGGCCGGACGGGGATGTAGGAGAGCCCTATCTCGGCATAATATCGGCTCCCCAGGTGAGGGAGGGGGCGGTCGGGGTGCTGTTCGTCGCCGTCAGCGGAGAGGACATATGACCAGGCCAGGCCAGCATGGGCCAGGAAAATCTCGTCAGCCCGCAGCGCGGCGCAGGCAATGCTCCCCACACAACGGCTCTCCGAGGGGAGTTGATGGTTGAAGCGAAACAGGACCCAATTGGCCGCGATGACGGCCCGCCGCAAGGCCGCAATGGGGCTTCCGGGAGTGGACCAGAATGCCTGCGCCGCTGCGTCCCGAATTTCCCGGTAGAGGCGGGAGGAGGACGGCCCGGTCAGGTTCAGCACCATCGCGAACCGCTCGCCATCCCGACCCGGGGCCGGGTGCAGGGGCGGAGTCAGCCAGGCGCTCCCCGGATGCCCCCCTGTCTGTCGCCGCCCGTCCGTCAGGCGAATCCACCCAATCCAGGGCTCCATAGCCGCGCCTTTCGTACAGATAAGGGGCGGAGGTTCCTGCTGGTAACTATTCCGCGCTGACGGAAAGTCAGCCTCCCAGGGCCTGCGGCCTCTGGACGGCCTGCGCCCTCAACTTTCAGCGATTTTATAACCACCTACCCTGAAAAAGCCAAACTTCAGGACAGACGACGGACCACCGACCACCGTCGTCTGTGGTCTATGGTCTGTGGTCTGGGGCAGGGGAGGCCGATTTCCCATCGGCGCCAGGAGGGCGATCTCCATCGGGCTGAATAGTTACCCTTGCTGATAGAATAGCCCAAAATGCCGGGTTGTCAAGTGGAGGGCTGCGATCACTTCCTGGCATGAAAAGGGGCGAAGCGGGCCGATCGGCTCGCTTCGCCCCCTGGCCGGTGGCGCAAGAGGAACCTTACTACCCTGATCAGCGCAGTATCAGCGGCAGATAGACCCGGTACGGCAGGATGGCCCCGCCCACCACCGCGCTCACCGGCCCGTGCAGGGTCTCCCGGCCCCCGGTATCCACATCCGCCAGCCAGTACCACCACAGGCCGTCAGCGGGCACCGTGTCGGTGTAGGCGTAGGTCGCGCCGCCGCCCCGCGCCGCCGAAGGCACGAAGGCCACCTCCGTTGCCCGCAGGCGGTCGTTCACCGGCGCCCGGTACAGCCGGAAGCCGAAGGTGTCCACCTCCACCGCCGTCGCCCACTCCAGCCGGACGTTCAGCCCGGCCACGCCGCCTACCCGGAAGTACAGGAGTTCCACCGCCGTCGGAACGTTGACGATGGGCTCGTCGTCCCGCGGATCGTTGGCCGGGTTATTGTAAACATCTATCGGGCCGCTGATGATAGCGGTGTTCACCGTCGTGGTGATGTCGTGCACCACGCTGAAGACGGTGGTGATGAGGAAGGACTGGCCCGGGGCCAGGTCACGCCCGAAGCCGTTGGGCGCCGGGCCGGTCAGGTCGTACCAGGTGAGCAGGCCGTCGTCGGTGTCTTCCTGAGGATACGGCTCGGCGGTCACGAAACTCAGATAGTACGGGTCGTACTGATCCAGCAGCGGCAGGACGTCAATGGTGCTGACGCCGACGTTGGTGATGACGATGGTGAAGGTGACATAGTTGGGGAAGACATCGTCCAGGTCGGCCGCGACCAGTTGCTTATCCAGCGCTACCGCCGGGTCCGCGATGGCGACGGGCGCATCGTCGGTGTCGGTGAGGACGCCGCCCGGGTACTCGCCGCCGACCAACGCCACGTTCCAGTAGGTGCCGGTGATCCCCGGCGTGGCGGTGACGGCGAAGGTCACGGTGAGGCTCCCGCCGGGGGCCAGCGGCCCCAGATTCTGCCAGACCAACAGCGGCTCGGCGATGACATCCGGATCGGACGGGCTCCCGGAGCCGACGACGTAGTGGAAGTCGGCGGGGAGCGTGTCCGTCAGCACCAGCGGGTTGAAGGTCACCTGGCCGGTGTTGGTGATGCGGATCGTATAGGTGAAGGGCATATGCCGGACGGCCACGCCCGGCGCGACGTCCTTGGTCAGTTCCAGCCCCGGCACCAGCGGCGTGGTGGGCTCATCGTCGGAGTTGTTGCCGGGGTTGTCGTCGGGCGTCTCGGAGCCGATGACGACACCGTTGGTGAAGACGCCGGTCGTCGTCACCAGCACCTGCACGGTCACCGTCAGCTGCCGGGATTCGCCGACGGCCAGGTCCCCCAGCGCCCAGACCAGCGGGTTGGGGCCGGAGGTCTGCGCGGGTGTGGCGGAGACGAAGGCCACTTCCGGCGGCAGGGTGTCGGTGACTGTAGCGTTGCGGGCTACTGACGGGCCGTTGTTGGTGACGACCAGCGTGTAGGTGAGCAGCGTCCCCACAATTACCGGGTCGGGATCATCCGCCTTGACGACGGCCAGGTCGGCTCGGGTTTCCACCGGCGTCGTGATCTCATCCGTATCGGTGATGCCGGAGGTATCGCCGATAGTTACTGCGTTGAAAAGAAGCGTGCCGGCAGGTGCGCCGCTGTCCACCCGCACCACCAGCGTCACCACGCCCGAGGCAGGCGGGTTGACGGTGTCCAGATACCAGGTGACAACGCCGCCCGGCTCCAGGCCGCACCAGAGGCCGCCGTAGCAGGCCTGGTAGGTGGTGGACTGCGGCACGGTATCGGAGATGGTGACGCCGAAGGCCGGCTCGTTGCCCGTCACCGCCCAGGTGATGGTGTAGGTGAGCGACTCCCCGGCCTGCACCGGGCTGGGCTGGGCCGTCTTGGTGACGCTCAGCGCGTGGCTGCTCTGCACCGGCGTGGTGATCGTGTCGGTGTCGGTGAGGCCGGAGGTGTCGGTGATGGCGACGGCGTTGTAGATGAGCGTGCCGCTGACCAGCGGGCTGTCCACCCGCACCACCAGCGTCAGCGTGCCGGTGGCCTGGGTGATGCCGCTCCCCGGCGGCAGGAAGTCGCCCAGTTGCCAGATCACCGGGCCGCTGTTGCCCACGCCGGGGTCGGACGTGGCGGGCGGCGTGGCGGTGTAGAAGGTGGTGTGCTCCGGTGTCGTGTCGCTCACCACCACGCCGTAGACCGGCTCGTCGCCGGTAATCGTGTAGGCCAGGGTGTAGGTGAGCAGGCCCCCGGCCTGCACCGGGGAGGGCTGGGCCGTCTTGACGATCCCCAGCGTGTGGGAGGCGGTCACCGTGTCGGTCACGGTGCCTGTCGTCGGCGTGGGCACTTCGGTGGCGGTGACGGCGGCGGTGTTGACGATCGGCAACCCGTCCGTCAGCGGCAGGTTCACCGTGACCGCGAAAGTCAGATAGATCGGCACATAGGGCGGGAGGCTGTTGATCGTCCAGGCCAGCACCGGCAGGCCGGCATCGCTGCGGCTGTCGCCGCCGGCGATGGAGCCGGAGACGTAGGTGGTGTGCGCCGGAACGGTGTCGGAAACGATCACATTGGTGGCCGTCTCGTTGCCGCTGTTGGAGACGACCAGCGTGTAGGTCAGCCGGTCGCCGGGGCGCAGCGGCGCGCCGTTCGCGTCGGTGCTGAACTTGACCAGGTTCAGGACCGGCGCGCTCTCCACCGGCGTGGTGACCGTGTCGGTGTCGGTCAACCCTTCGCTGCTGGTGACCCAGGCGGTGTTGGTGATGACCGTGCCGTTGGGCAGCGGCGAGGCCACCTGCACCACCATCGTCAGGAGGCGCGGGACGCCGATGTCCAGCGTGCCCAGCGTCCAGGAGACGACACCGCCGGATTCGCCGCAGGGGAGCGGGCCGCAGGAGACGTAAGCCGTGTTGGCCGGGACGGCGTCGGTCACCACCACGCCCGTCGCCGAGACGATGCCGGTATTGGTGACGGTCAGGGTGTAGGTGAGCAGGCCACCGGCATCCACCGGACTCGGCGCCGCCGACTTCTCCAGGTCCAGCGCCGGGTAGCCGGTGCGTATCGGCACGGTGTCGGTGGGGATGTCGTAGTCCCGCTCATCCGGCGGCTCGCCGGGCCAGTTGTCGTACGCGCCCCAGGCCGCATTGGTCAACGTCAGCCCCGCGCCGATGTCCCAGGCTACCTGGGCGGTGAAGGTAATGAACACGTAGCCGCCCACGTTCAGTTGCGAGACGGTCCAGGCCGGGTAGTTGCCGCCCAGGGTCGCCGTGAGCGGGTCGGTGACGGTGAAGCCGACGGTGGCGAAGAAACTCAAGCCTGCGGGGAGGCTATCGGTGACCACCAGGTCGTAGGCCGGCCAGGTGCCGCTGTTGGAGAGGACCAGGGTGTAGGTGACCAGGTCCCCCGCGCCCAGCGGGTCGCGCGGCACCTGGACCGACTTGTCCAGGGTGACGGCGGGCTCGGCCACCGTGACCGTCACGACGTTGGAGTTTATCGGCCCGGACGGGTTGTTCTGGTAATCAAAGGTGGCGACGTTGGTGATCTGGGTGCCGGCGGTCACGGTGATCAGGTCCCGCACCGTGGCGGTGATGACGATGATTTCCTGGGTGTAGGTCGGGATGGCAGTGAAGGCCGCCGTGACCACCTGGCCGCTGAAGGCGGCGTTGGGGCTGACGGCGTCAATGCGCAGTCTGCTGTCTATGACGTCGGTGAAGACGACATTGTGCAGCACCGCGCCGATCGGCGGGTTGGGCACGGTCACGGTAAAGACCACCTGCGAGCCGATGGTGACCGTGGGCGGGGAGACGACCTTGCTCAGGCCGACGGCCAGCGGGGTGTGGACGGTTGTCGTGCCGGTGATGGGGCCATAGTCCCGGTCACCGGGCACGCCTCCGGGCAGGCTGGACCAGGTGGTTTCGGCCCGGTTGGTCAGGTCGGTGGCCGCCGGGACGTCGCAATCCACAGCGGCGCGGTACTGAATCACCAGTTCGCCGCCCACGGGGATGCTGAAGGCGGGGGTGAAGGCGACGGTGAAAACGCCAGTGGCCGGGTTATAGCCGGTGACGTAGTCCCCTGCCGAAACGGGCGCGCCGTTCAGGGTGATAGTGATGAGCGCAGGCGGGGTCTGCCGCATCCCCACCGGCAGCGTGTCGGTGAAGACCAGGTCGTAGGCCGGGCTGACGGTGACGCCCGCGGCGTTGGTGATGCGCACCGTGTAGGTGACCGATTGACAGGCGCTGACGGTGCTGCTGGTGGGCGGGTCACCGGCCTTGACCAGCATCAGGCTCGGCTCGGTGACGGTGAAGGGCGGCTGGTTGGAGGGCGTCGGGCCGCCGTCCCGATGGCGCAGGACGGCCACGTTGGTGATGATGTGGCCCGCCACGGCCCCCAGCGGGTCGGAGAGGACAGCGGTGATGGTGATAAAGCGCTGCTGGCCGTGCGGGATGGACGGATAGGTAACGGTGAAGGTGTTGCCCGCAACGGCCACGCTCCCGTCCGGCCCGTCGGTGACGGTCGCCAGTTGCAGGCGGGCGTCCAGTTGGTCGGTCACGGTGACGTTGTAGAGGGTGGCGGTGATGGGCGTCGCCGGGACGACGACCACGTAGGTCACCACATCGCCCAGGGTGGCCGTAGGCGGAGTGACACTCTTGAAGATGGCCGCGTCCACCGTCTGATGCCAGAGGGTGTCGGCGCCGTCGGTGTACTCCCGCTCGTCGGGGGTGTAGGGGCCGGGGCCGTCGCCGGGCTGGGAATCGTAGTAGGGGACGGCGGCGGTGTTGGTGAGAGTGAGGTTGGCTCCCACCGTGTCGGTCACCTGGGCCACCACGGTAATGATGGCTATGCCCGGTTGTCCGGCGTTCCAGGCCGTGCCCCACAGTTCGTTCACCCGCCAGGTGAGGACGCCTGTGGCGCCCACCGGCGGCCCGGAGAGGAAGGTGATGGTCGGCGGGCTGCTGCTGGCGACCGTAGAAGTCACATAGAACAGTTCCGCCGGAAGCACATCGCTGATGACGATGTCGTAGGCCGGGCCGTGGCCGGAGTTGGTGACCGTCAGCGTGTAGGTGATGCGATCGCCCGCGCCCACGTACGAGCCGGGCGGCGGGGTGCTGGCTTTGTCAATGCTCAGGGACGGCTGGATGACATTGTTGGTTACTCCCGCACTGCCCTGGGATGTCCCGCGGTCCCACAATTCAGCATAGTTGCCCGTCGTGGTCAGGGTTTCGGTCCAGACAGGGCTCAGGTTGTCAATCCGCAGCCCCACCGCCTGCGCCTGGAAGGTGAGTGTGACCACCGTCGGGATGTCCTGCTCGCTGGTGATGGGGGCGAAATGCCAGTAGATCACCTGGTAGCCGGGGGACTCGGTCGTATTGCTCACCCGGCTGGTGATGGTCACGTTCACCGTGGGCGGCGTCCAGGTCAGGGTCTCGCTGTCGGTGATGTACCAGAGGCCGGGCGGGAGCGCGTCGCGGAGGAAACTGCCGTTGCCCGAGAGCGCCAGGCCGGCGGGGACGGTGAAGACCACGTGGTAAGTAACGATGTCGCCCACCCGCAGGACCGGCGGTTCGGTGGCTTTGGAGAGCGGCGGCCGGGCGGTGGCTATGCTGGCCGAGTCGGTATTCGTGTAGGGCCGGACGCCGGGGATCGTCTCGGTGAGGGAGTGGTAGAGGACATCCACGGTGTTGGTCAGCCGGGCGTTGACCAGCGCCTGAGAGACGCGCGCTGTGTAGGTGAGCACGACCCCATTGGCCGGAGCGACGTTGCTGATGGTGCCCACCGTCCAGGTCAGCACCCCCGGCCCGACCACCGGCGCGCTGCGGCTGTCGCCGCCGTAGAGCGCGGTGACGGAGATGCCCGCCGGGACGCTGTCGGTGATGTGGACGGAGTAGGCCGGGCTGGTGCCCGTGTTGGTCAGGCGGAGGGTGTAGGTCAGGAGCGCCGTCCCGTCCAGGTCGGTGAGGCTACCGGTGCTGCTCGCGGCGGATTTCTCCAGCAGCAGATGCGGCTCACCCACCGTCGTGCTGACTTGGTTGGAGGTCGTGACCGGCGCGGTGGCGTGGCTCATCCGCGCCACATCGGTGATGATGTCGCCGGCGTTGGCATCGTACGCCGGGCTGGGCCATTCGTGGGAGATGCGGGCGGTGACGGTGATATAGGCCTGGGTATCGTGGGGGATGGAGGCGAAGGTCGCCGTCACCACCTGCCCGCTCCGGCCGGACGACGCGCCCGTGCCACCGCCGGTGGTGACGTCCTCGATGTAAAGGCGGCTGTCCACTGTGTCGGTCACCACCACGTTGTAGAGGGTAGCCGAGATGGGCTGCGCGGGGACGATGAGGGTGTAGGTGACGAGTGTCCCCAGGGTAGCCGTGGGCGGCGGGCTGAAGGTCACCGTCTTGGAGATACCGCCGTTGGCGGTCCGGACGGCAGCGGAGTGGCTGCCGCCGCTGTAGCCGCGCTCCACACCCACGGGGCCACCGCCCTCCTGGGAACTGTAGG
>JASFBC010000240.1:0-5973 GCA_036172315.1 Anaerolineae bacterium
GAGGTCCTGCAGGTTGCCGGGGTTGGGCACAATCGTATCCGCGTTGACAAACCGCCCCAGCACGGGGTCGTAGTAGCGGGCCCCGTAGTACAGCAGCCCCGTCCCGTCCAGCCGCTGGCCGGTGAAGTTGTAGCTGGTGGGCGGCGTGCCGTCCGCATAGCGCACCTGCCCATACGGATGGTAGCGCTGCCGGGCGGACAGCCCAGCCGTGCCCGTCGTCACCTCGCTCAGGCTGCCCAGGTGGTCGGCGTGCAGCCAGGACACCACGTCCCGCCCCTGCCCGACCACCCCCTGGCGCATGGCCACCCGCTGCCCGCCCAGAGAGTAGTAGTTCGTCCGCGTCCGCGTCTGTGTCCCCGGCGTGACCCCGCCGTCCTCGCTCCCCGACGCCGCCGCCTCGCCCGCGCCCAGCAGCACCACACGGTACGCCCCCGCTGGCGCAGCGCCCGCCTGGTTGTCCATTTGACGATTGGGGACGCTTTAAGTGAAAGTACGCTTGCCCAAGGGGGAACGGCAGGGGGTAGCCGGGTGTGGTTGCTTCCTTCCGTTTTCGTTTCCTTGTCCTCATCAGGTCTATTCCAGCTTCTGCTCCATGCTACGATCCTCCGCATCGATCTCGGCCTTGCGACGCAGAAAGATGCGCATCGCCTCTAGTTCACGCTCCTCTAATCCCTCGAAGTGGTCAACTGATGTGGCAAGTTCTGGATACCCCCATACCGCCATGACCCCAGTGAGTTCATATTGGTTACGGTAGGAGAATACCCATGACAAGGGTATTGAGCCATCGATCACAGTAAACCACGAAGCAGGATACCATGTTGGATGACTCAGGCCTTGTCTATCACGTGCGTCGAGCAGATAGAAGAGGCAGCCTTCTGCCAGGTATTGTCCATAGACTGTGTAGGTCTTTCCAATACTAAGCTCGTAGGCCGTTTCAGCTGCATACTGCCTGCAACTGGCGATATTCAGCTCTGACCGCTTGCGACTCTGGCAGACCACTTTCATTGAACAAAATCCCTCCTACCGATCTATGAACTTGAAATCATCAACCGCCCCCGTGATCGTATTATACACGTAATGGATCTCAACACCGTTAATATTCTGTGTCATCTTGACCCAACCCTCGCTCGCTGGCCACCTCGGATCAGTCATTGTTATACGCAGAACTCGTCCCGCTGTCGGGTTCGATATGGCTTGTTTCATTGCCAGTTGCTCTGTGAGGTTGTTAGCTACTGTTCGTCCTGTAGAACCACGCCCTAACGGCTTGATCGGAAGCTCCTCTGCGAGTTCGTTGGCGGTCTTGGTTCCAAGGTTTAGGCGATTCAAAACGTCATCAGCGTGCTCCCCCAGCTTTTCGCGGATGAACCGCTCCAACGCTTCTTCTCCTCCCGTCTCATAAGCCTCTTTTGCGCCCTTCATAATGGCCTGTCGAGCTACATCATCAACGGGCAGGCCGGTTGGGAGCAGGTCATCGGGCTCTATGGCCTCAAATACAACTGCCATTCCAATGTTCAAACCCGCCATCATTTTATCGGCCTGGCTCGCATTAGGGTCAGCTAATACTTGGCTAGATTGCCAGGTATCATAAGCTGTCCAACCATAGTCGACGACTTTGAAGAGAACGATGCCAACGCCAATGACGACACACCACGGACAGTGCCCGCTCGGATCCGTATACTTCACCGGGTTGTTCAGCGTGTACGCATACCGGTTCAGCGCCTGGGGGTTCCCCGCATCCCAGAAGGGAAATACACCTGCGCCCTCTTACCCTCCCTGCCGCTTGCGCTGCCTCGGATAGAGCGTGTGCAACCGGCTCAAGTCCAGATACCGCGTGATCTCCTCATGTCGCCGGCGATGCTCAGGATTGTGGTAGTCAAAAAGCTCGCGCTGCAGGATCAGGATGACCCCGGGCGGCTCCTCTAACGTTGTGACCAAATAGGCCGGCGCCGCCAGCAGCTTCTCCCTCCCCCCCAGCCGCTCGACCATGTCCTGAGCAAAGTAGTTGAACCAGTAGATCGTATCGGGCACCTTGGTCGTGTCAACCCACTTGTAGATATCCCCGATCTCTGTTAGCGCTAACTCCTCATCATCCACTCTAGCCGAAAATGGCCGAAACAGCCGGATGCTTTCGGTAAACAGGGTATACAGGCTGTCAAAGTCGAACAGCGCCTGGGGACCGGTGAGATGTTCTGGAGCCATCTGGAAGGACAACACGTCGAAGGCTCGCGCAACAGGGGGCCAGTCTGCGCTCAGGTCTATACTCAGCCCACAGGGAGACGCAAGGGTCAGGTTGAGCGCCCCGTAGTCTGGGTCACGCTCTTCCGCAATCAAGGCAGCCCAGCCCTCAGGCGAAGTTGGAACCGGGCGGTTCGGTGCAGACCACCAGACCAACGATTGGCCGGCCGCCTGATGCACCAACTCGATAAATCGAGGCAGGAGCGTGACCGCATCATGGGGAGGATATCCATATAAGCACAAGTCGTATCTTCTTCTTTCCCACATCTGTCCCTCCTATGGAGACCAAGGGGTGAAAATCACGTCAATGCCGAATCCCTCTCTCTTGAAGAATTTCTTCAACGCCTGCCAGGCCGTCCGATCGCTGACGTGCCACTCAATGCGCAGTCCCTCGGCTGCGGCGATCTGACGGAGTGCCTTTTCCCTGACCTCCTTTGCGGCAAACGGCAGTTTGCCCACTTTGCTGTACAGGGAGTCTGCGCCTGCTCCTGCATACTTCGCATCCAGGAGCACTGTTTCGCCGGCTTCGGTCACGCGGAGGCCATCAAAGTGTACGCCGTTGCGCAGAAACTCAAAACCCTTTTTAACACCCGTGACGAATTCCTGATAGTCTAGCGCCTCGGCAGACATGTGCGGTGCATTTTGGACCCACTGTCCCAAGCCTTTTCCCACGATCCGGGCCGCATCCGCCGCCTCATCGGCGTGGCTGGCCGCTTCCGCCACCGCCCGCGCCGCATCCGCCACCTCATCCGCGTGGCTAGCTAACGCAGCCACCTTCCCCAAGTGGCGCAGCTTGGCGACCGTGCTCCCCACCCCCAGGGTGGTCACGTTCAGGGCGGCGTTGACTTTGAGAGAGTCCACCAGGTTGAAGTCGGTGCCGGTGGCCCGGGCGATGAGGTAGTCAATGCCCACATCCACCGCCGTCTGGAGGAGCACTTTGCCGAGGACGACGCACCACGGCCAGTGCCCGCTGGGGTCGGTTTAGCGTATTGGGTTGTTAACGGCGTAGGCGTAGCGGTTCAGCGCCTGGGGGTTGCCCGGCTGGGGCACCATGGGTTAGTAATGCAATGGTGACCTACCGCTCAGATATATCTTCGTCGGGCGCGCTCAATCTGTGCTCTCGTGGTTTTCGTTCCCATTCTTTATACTGCTGTTCAAATTCGCGTTCTCTTTCATCTCGCCATTTCTTATATTCGTCTTGCCATTGTCCAAATGTATCTTCCCGAAAGAGATGAATCACCTCCCCAAAAACGGGTTGTAACTCTCGAGATAGCTCACACAATTGCTGATCAATATTCAGCAAAGGCTTTTCCTGAAGCAAATCTTCAATCCTGAACGGCGTCTTCTTTACAAAAACAAAGATTTCGCCTATACTATACCAATACTTGATTCCCTGTACGCTGTCTTCCCAGTCAATGGGAGCAGCCAAAGTCCCAATATCAACGTAGAGATCCCATCGGTTCTGGATAAATCTCAGGCGACAGACTGGTGATTCAAGCACGATCAAACAGCGGCTTCCGCCCGGAGCCTCCGCTTCACGGATAACTACAAAGCCATATTGTTCGAAGAGAAACGTCCAATATCGTCGTATTCTTTCTAAGAATTCAGCGCATTCGATAGAAGTCATCAGCACCTCCAAATTAACGAACCTTTACCCAGCTGTTTCCAATCAGTTCGTAGCCGTAGTTTGCCGCTTCTTGCAATAGGAACCTTATTTCCCTAGCCGTGAAAGACTTGGATCTCGTTGGATCTCTCAACACCCGTTCGATTGTCTCTTCCACCAGCTCGATCCGACTCACTCCGGCCTCGAGTTGGTTTCGTAAGAACTGCTCGTTGACGGCCCACGCTAGCTCAGGGTCTTTGCCCAATGCATCCCACACTCCCTCTGCCGTCTCAAAGTAGATGCCGCCGTGCTTCTGAGCCTCGGCGATGTAACCACCGCCTTCAACCCACTTGCCGATAACCACCCGGCTGCCGGAGCCACGCGTAGATTGTTCAGCAAGGGCTTTGATCAGTCGCGCCCCTTCATCAGAGTGAGCACCTACCTGGCGCAAGCGGCTTGCAGTGATAAGGGCATGAGCGCCATCTCCCATGTGACCGGCTAGGCGGGCCGCATCCGCCACCTCGTCGGCATGGGTCGCCAACGTAGCCACCTTCCCCAGGTGGCGCAGCTTGGCGACCGTGCTCCCCACCCCCAGGGTGGTCACGTTCAGGGCGGCGTTGACTTGGAGAGAGTCCACCAGGTTGAAGTCGGTGCCGGTGGCCCGGGCGATGAGGTAGTCAATACCGACATCCACCGCCGTCTGGAGGAGCACTTTGCCGATGACAACGCACCACGGGCAGTGCCCACTGGGATCCGTGTAGCGCAGGGGGTTGTTGTAAACGTACGCATAGCGGTTTAGCGCCTGGGGGTTCTCGGAGGGGGCACTAAGGCTGGCTACATGAAGCGGCCTGGGAGGTTCCACCGCTAGACAATGTAGAGCAAGTTCATGAAGCGCCCAATCTGCTAATCCTCGGAGATAGTTATAGAACCAACGCCAAAGTAATTAACTTGACTTAGCCGGAAGTAATAGCTGTTGATCACAGTTTGATCCGCAATAGAAGCTATAGCGACCTGAATCCTCTTACCAAGATAAACCTCTTCTACTTGCTCACCCTCATATCGTGGTTTGATAACTAACCACCTGCCATTATTATCCTGAAAGAGGTGATACAAATTGTTCTCCTCCAGAGACCTGATCGGACGGATAAGTTTTCCCCTTAATGTCTGACAGGCGTCCAAAGGCTCGTTAATCATTAGTTTGACTACCACATCTTGAATTGCAGACATGAGAAACCTCCTCTTTACTGACACAGGCTGTTTAGCCATCGCCTTATCTCAAATCGCACCACCTGATGATTCTCACTCTGACCGGATCAGGGCTCCAATAGTCTATTCCACCCCCAGGCTTTCCAAAGGCTGGTGCAACTTTACGAGGTTCGTAAATTCGTGGTTGATTGACAATTTCAAAATCTAAGCGTACCTCAGGCGCACGAGGTAATGCCAACTTCTCCTCTGCACTCCGAACTGTTCGGCATCTGTTCGTGGTAAAGTACGTCTCTCCGGGACGCCCGCCGCGCAATAAGCCCGTTTCTTGTACTGTTTCCAGTTCTGATCTAGACATATAGCGACTGAAACGCCTCGGTAGTCTAGATGCATCCCTGGTGGCTTCCGTAGCGTTTTCCACTCCTCGCAGCACGCCTGCTGCTTCCTCTATCCGCTCCGCCGCTCTCAGCGCATCCGCCGCCTCATCGGCGTGGCTGGCCGCTTCCGCCACCACCCGCGCCGCATCCGCCACCTCATCCGCGTGGCTAGCTAACGCAGCCACCTTCCCCAGGTGGCGCAGCTTGGCGACCGTGCTCCCCACCCCCAGGGTGGTCACGTTCAGGGCGGCGTTGACTTTGAGAGAGCCCACCAGGTTGAAGTCGGTGCCGGTGGCCCGGGCGATGAGGTAGTCGATGCCCACATCCACCGCCGTCTGGAGGAGCACTTTGCCGATGACGACGCACCACGGGCAGTGGCCACTGGGATCCGTGTACCGCAGCGGGTTGTTGGTAACGTACGCATACCGGTTCAGCGCCTGGGGATTCCCCGCATCCCAGAAGGGAAATACACCTGCGCCCTCTTACCCTCCCTGCCGCTTGCGCTGCCTCGGATAGAGCGTGTGCAACCGGCTCAAGTCCAGATACCGCGTGATC
>JASFBC010000241.1:0-3186 GCA_036172315.1 Anaerolineae bacterium
AGAGGCATAGTGGGATCATACTGCGGATACTGAGATAATCGCACGTTCTTCATCTCTGTGCGGACGATGTCGTCAATTAGGGATTGTGCCTCTTGCGCCGCTGCATCCCGGGCCGCTTTGGCCACCGCTAGCCGTGACACCAGCCGCCCCACGCCATACCCAACCCCGGCAAACGCACCGCCAATAGCCGCATCGGCCGCGATTTGGGCCGGATCGCCCAGCCCCGCCGTCACCTCCTGCCCGCTGAGGACATTCTCCGTCGCCCGCGCGGCCTGCCCGGCCACCGCCCCGCTGATGGCCCCGGCCGCTACCGTCCCGGCCAGGCCGGTCCCCAGCACCGCCGTCCCCACGCCGAAAGTAGCCACTCCAACGGCACCAGCTACGGCCCCACCGCCTACCGCGGCCCAGTTCACTTCGGTGAAGGCCTGCACGTTTAGCCCGTTCTGGCTGATGTTGGCGGCGACCTGGAAGCCGTAAGTGACCCCGCCACCGATCAGGGCCCCCACGGGTGCAGCGACGAACCAGGCGAAGTGGCCGGTAGAGTCGGTGTATCTCAGCGGATTGTTGTAAACGTATGCACACCGGTTCAGGGCCTGGGGGTTGCTCGGCTATTATCTCTTGAGAGATGCTGCTATAGCAAGAAAACCGATAACAACTGACAGAATGCAGGCAACCATTGCTCTAATTGCATAGGCCTGAATCTCCTCATTGCTAAGCAGCGGTTGAGAGTCTCTTGCTCGCCCCCAAGAGTAGAAACTCCCATAGATCCACTGGTACAGCCAGGAATCAGGAGACAGAATACTGGGATTGAGCCAGAGACGCAGACACAGCATTCCGCACGCCAAGCCAAGAAGTATCATTAAGCTGCCTACACAACCCAACCTTAGACGATCAATATCCATAGGATATACTCCTTTTTGTTATGGCATAAAGTAGAAGCCTTTAGACACTTCCCACGCAAGACTGATCGCGTCAGGCCCGAACGGTATATAGAGTCCGAGGGCATCTAGAGCGAAATCAATCGCCTGAGGCAGCGAGGCATCTCCCCTGGTATAATTGAGAGCAAAGGGTATGCCCGTTCTGTATAGGCTGATGTCGCTAATGAGCACGCTAGCCTGTTCAGCAGCCCTAGCTATCTTAGCCGCTTTCACTCCACGTCCTCCTATGCCAAAACTAATAGAATCGGCAATGATCCCAGCAGTGTCAAGTCCAACCCCTACCCAATCCACCTTACTTGGATCAAACTTCAGGTGATAGTACCTCTGCTCAGCATAGAGTGTGCCAAGGTATACCTTGTGCTCATCACTATACAGCCGGGCAACACCGTAGGCGTTACCCAGCCAGGCTGCTTTGCTCGCTGGTATCCAGGCCTCCTTTGACCGGATGTAGAGCTGCCCTTCCCAGTCTACAAGGGTGCCCTGAAACACCAGGGCCTCATCAGAAGGCCAAAGACCACCAAAGTTCCTAAAGAAGAGCATCTCATCCCCTAATCGAGCCCATCTGAGTGTCTCCAGCCAGCCCCACTTTCCTTCCAGGGCTCCTCCCCTTTCAAAAAGGGCCAGTACTCCCTCCCAGGTCTTGACGCCCAAATAAGCCATAATCTGTTCTTCGGTGAGGTATCCCGTTGGGTCGGTGTACCGCAGCGGGTTGTTGTAAACGTACCCATACCGGTTGAGCGCCTGCGGATTGCCCGGCTTGGGCACCACCGTATCCGCACTGACAAACCGCCCCAGCGCCGGGTCGTAGTAGCGGGCGCGGTAGTCGTGGAGGGCCAGGGCATTATCCCACTGCTATTCTTTACTAACAAATAAGGGCGGCTGGTAATGCTCTTTCGCATATGCCATCATCGCTTTGGCCTCCTCTAAAGAAACTCCTTCCGCAAATATCAGCTTGTTATCCCTGATCTGCACAATATGCTTCAGGAAATCAGCTGTCTCAACCAATTGAACACAGGCTTGATCCATAGGAGAGGATGGTTTCAATTCCAATGGACGAACCCGGAAGGCAACTGATTGAATCCGTAGCCACTTTAAGATACGCATACATCCCCACCTAATCTGTATGGGTTCTAAAGGTAGTTTCGCAAAATAATAAGTAGCAATAGGTTCACATTTCCCTAGGGCAATATTTACCATCTCGGCCATCATTATCTCATCCATGCTCTCATCTCCTAATAGGCTCGCTTAATGTGTTGTAAGATGTCATTTAGCGTTTTAAACTCGGTATACCGGCCCTTGTATAACTGAAACTGGCGCTCAAAGAAATAGGCTCGTTTTTCCCACTGGGCAACCGTCCCTTGGAATCCACTTATATAATCCAACGTGTGCGTCCCTTCATGAACTACGTCCCGAAAGACATTTTGGCTTTGTCTTCGCAAGTAGATCTGCTCTTCCACCGCAAATGCATCCACTGCAGCAGGTGTTCCTCGGCCCCCATAATATCGGTACGCTTTCTCAAACATTTCCTCGCCAAGGATGTTCACCCCGATTTTCCCTTCCTCCATTGCCCGGGCAATTCGCCGCGATTGTGTTGTTCCCGTAGATAGGTCGGCAATAATGCTCGCCTTAGTAATGTTTGCTGCTTTCAGTGCATCCACTGCCTCATCGGCGTGGCTGGCCGCCTCCGCCACGATGCGGGTTACATCCCTCGCCTCATCCAGATGGCTGGCCACCTCCACCGCCACCTTCGCTACTTTGCCGCCCCGCACTACCAGCCCTGCCCCTGCCGGCACCAGCGGCAACACCGCCGCCCCTACATCCACCCCCAGCGCCACCCAGTTCCAGACATTCCCAGGGTCCCGGTAGACCTCATAGATGTCCCAGCCGATGTTAGCGATATCCCAGACCGTCTCTATCCAGTGCCCGCTGGGGTCGGTGTATCTCAGCGGGTTGTTGTAAACGTACGCGTACCGGTTCAGCGCCTGGGGGTTCCCCGGCTCCGGCACCACCGTATCCGCGCTCACGAAGCGCCCCAGCAGCGGGTCGTAGTAGCGGGCGCGGTAGTCGTAGAGGGAAAGGGCCCCATCCCAGCGCTGGCCGGTGTAGCGGCGGTCGGTGGGGGTGTTGCCCCACTGGTGGCGTAGGACGCCATACGGGCTGTAGCGCAGTTCGCCCACCCGGTTGCCGCTGGCATCGGTGGTTAAGGTGGCACTCCCGAGATGGTCGGCGCGCAGGCGCTTCTGGGGCG
>JASFBC010000242.1:0-3190 GCA_036172315.1 Anaerolineae bacterium
TCCGGCCCCCAGAGGACGGTGACGACGCGGCCGGTGCGGTAGAGGTAGGCCGCTCCCGCCGGCCCGCTCCAGAACCGCCCCGTCAGGCCCAGCGGAGGATCGGTGGCGACCAGCGGCGGGCCGGGAGGTCATCGCCTGGCGACTGGTATGGGAGAACCGGGAAGAGGCGGTGGAGTTTGAGCGCGCGTATGCGCTGCTGGTGCCCGGGTTCCGTAACCCGCCGCTGGTCGCCACCGATCCTCCGTTGGGCCTGACGGGGCGGTTCTGGAGCGGGCCGGCGGGAGCGGCCTACCTCTACCGCACCGGCCGCGTCGTCACCGTCCTCTGGGGGCCGGACCTGGAGACGGTGGCAGCGGCGACTCCCTGGGTGCCGTGAGAACAGACACGATGGTACGCTATCTGACGGGTTACCGGTTGCTCTCATTGCTGGCGGAAATGCCGGCCGGCTCGCTGGATTTTGTCATTCTGGCAACCGGGACCGACGAGCCCCAGCGGTGGATTCCCTGCCTGGATGTCGCAATCCGAGCCCTTCGGGATGGGGGACTGCTGTTTGTGCAGGGGATCCCCGAAAACCTGCCGGACCTGGGCATATATCTGGACGGTCGCCTGCGCTTCAAGTACTGGATCGCCGTAGAGTCGGCCCCGCGCCTGGGAGGACGGCTTCCTTCCGTCCATGCGGCACTCCTGATGTTTGCGAAAGGAGAGACGTTCCGGATCTCGCGCGTCCGTTTTCCGCACCGATACTGTCGGGCCTGCGGGAAACCACTCCGGGACTGGGGCGGGAAAAGCCATCTGATGCACCCGGAAGGGGTCGCCATTTCTGACGTCTGGAAAGACCTGCCGCCGGAGAATAATTATACCGGCATCTCTGCATCTGTCCTGAAAACCCTGCTGCAACTGGTCTCTCCCACCGGTCGCTCTGAAGATGCGGCGACGCAGGAGGGAGTGATCGGCCCTGCTGAACGGGTTGCCCGAATGGGGGAAGTGCGGCTGGCCGAAGTGCCCGCCCGGTACCGCCTATCTCCTCTTCCCGGCCTCTTCGCCGTCCCGAAGGCTGGACCGGAAGGGGACTTGCCCGTCAACGCCGTCATCCAGGGAGATGCCCTGGAAGTCCTGGCGACCCTGCCGGATGAATCGGTGGACCTGGTCTTCGCCGATCCGCCGTACAACCTGGATAAGGCGTATATGACATACGACGACGGGAAGGACCGGGATGCCTATCTGGATTGGTGCAATGCCTGGCTGGACCAGTACATCCGCATCTTGAAGCCCACCGGTTCCCTCTACGTCCTGAACCTGCCCCGCTGGGGAATGTACCATGCCGCCTATCTGAATCGTCGTCTGTATTTCCAGAACTGGATTGTCTGGGACGCGCTCTCCGAGCCGCGCGGTAAGATAATGCCGGCTCACTATGCCCTGCTCTTCTACACCAAACATCCCACCGATTTTACGTTCCATTACGAGGACGTCGGGGAGATGGATGCCCGTTTTTATTGCTTGCGTTCGTCCTGCGTGCGATGGCGCAAGGTTCGGGGAGACGACGCGAAAGAGCCGCTGACGGACATCTGGTGGGACATCCACCGGATCAAACATCGCCGCCACCGGGATTATCATCCCTGCCAGTTGCCGGACGCGCTGATGGAGCGGATGATTCGTCTCTCCACCAATCCGGGGGACATCGTGCTGGACGCGCTGGCCGGAACGGGGACGACGGCAGTAGCAGCGGCCCGGTTGGGGCGGCGGTATATCGCCATAGATATTGACCCGGCCTACGTGGCCATCATCCGGGAGAAATTGGCTCAGGTGGAGGTATGGGGAGATGTGTACCGTCCGTCGGTGCCCCGGCCGCGCCCGCGCCACAACAAGAAAGCCCTCCAGCTGGAACTGCGGGAGATTGCCCGCCGGTTGGGCCGACTGCCCACGCCCGATGACGTTCGCCAGATGAGCCGGTATGGGCTGGAGCCATTCCTGGAGGCTTTCCCGACCTGGGGAAAAGCCCTGAAGGCGGCCAAACTGGAGGTAGATAATGGCTCAGACGCCGCGTAAACTCTCCTTTGAAGAGGCCTGGAATTCTATCACCATTTTCTTCGTGGATGAGGAACTGGAGCGGGAGATAGACCAGGAAGTGGAGCGCCTGCTCCGGATAGCCGAACAGTACGGTGGGGTGGAGAAGGGTGTGATAAACCCGGATTCCCTGGCGGCCCTGTTGCAGGAGCAGGAGGGAGCACTGGAGTTTGTTCTGCGCGAGGTGGAACTCTCGGAGGAAAAATTCCTGCGGATTATTTCCCTGCTTCGTCAGATTGGCCGGATTCCGGTTCCGCTGGACCGGGAATGGACGATGGATCAGGTCACCCGCCGGATTCGGACCGACCCGGACTTCGCATCGCTGATTTCCCATTTACTGATGGACGGCGTCCGTGACCCGGATTTGCAGCCCGTTATTCCGCGCTATTATCTGGAAGCGCTGAACTTCCAGGAGATCGCTGCCAGCCCCGTAGCGGCGCGAAAAGCCCGTTACAAGCGCGCCCTCATCGGCACGTACGGCGGTCGGAAGGGGTATCGGGTGGAAGCCCGGATTCGTGGACGTTTGGAGGAAATCCGGGAGCGGTACGGAATTGGCTTTGAACAGGGGCGGTCGCGCTTTGTCAATGTGGATGTAGACTTTGCCGTACCTTCTCTGGACGATCCCTGGGTGATTCTGATGTGCTCGTTCCAGGAGACCACCAGCAGCGCTCAGAGCACCAAAGCACGGGATATGGAGATCGCCTACAATGACATCCGCCGTTCCAACAGCCGGTACAATGAGAAGCGGGCCTTTATCAACTTCGTCGACGGAGGCGGCTGGCTGGCCCGCAGACGGGATTTCCAGCGGTTGGTGGAAAATTGCCACTATTTTGTTAACCTGCGGCATCTGGACCTGCTGGAGCCGATTGTTCTGACCCATGTCCCTCAGAAGTATTTTCAAAAATAGGAAATTGGCGCTCGTTTGTTTTCTCCTCCTCTCTGTCCTGGGCGCGGTCGGGGGCTGGACCCTCTGGACGCTGACCGTACGCTACCGGAGGCTCATCTCCACCGACCCGGCGGCGGTGCCGGAGCGCCCGGTGGCGCTGGTCTTCGGCGCTGGCTACTGGCCCGACGGTACGCCCAGTGACATCCTGCGAGACCGGGTGACGGCAGCGGTGGAACTCTA
>JASFBC010000243.1:0-54250 GCA_036172315.1 Anaerolineae bacterium
CTGGCACCCCACCAGGAGACGTTACGAAGCGGCTGGCCCGCGAGCGCGGATTGACCCAAGCGGAAATCATCCGGCAAGCCTTGAGCAGATCGGATCGTTGGCACCCTTCCAGCCTGATATAAAGGCCTGGGAGCAGGGGCGGATGTCCATCGGCCATCTGGTGGCGCAGGGGCCTGTTGCCGGAAAACGGACCTGGCGCCGCGAAGACCCATGAAAGGACGGCAAGAGATGAGCAGATTCAATCGGCGACGGAGTTTGCGACAGTGGGGTGCTCTGGCTGCAGCAAGTGAGGCGGACCGCGCTCTGGAGCGCTCCTGTATCGGGCGCATCGTGAGCCTGTTGACGTTTATCTTCATTGTGCTCTGCATCGTTCTGTACGCGCTGATGTGGTACGGGCTTATCAGGACCGGCCTGGCGGAGCGGCTACCTCAACCGATTGGGGGTGCGCTGGGTCTGAGTATCTTCGTTGGCTTCTTTATCGCCATCATTCTGGCCGGGTTGGTCGGCAACTGGCTGCGCCGCCGTATCTGGCGTCTGATCCTCGGGCGAGCAGCGAGAAAATGAGAGGAGGAACGCTTGCGATGATCCCCCTATCCTGGTACCTCATCCTGGCAGCAGCTCTTTTCTGTATCGGCACCTACGGTGTGCTGGCGCGACGGAATGCCATCGCCATCCTGATGGGCGTGGAACTGATGCTCAACGGTGTCATTCTCAACCTGCTGGCCTTCTGGCGGTACGGCGAGCCGACGACCGCCGTCGGTCAGGCCTTCGCGGCTTTCATCTACGCCGTCGCGGCGGCGGAGGTTGCCGTCGGCCTGGCTCTCATCGTCGTCATCTACCGCAGCCGCCGGACCACCGATATAGACCAGATCAACCTGCTGAAATGGTAGGAGCGACGATATGGACCCTCGCCAACCCCTGGAACTCCTGACCGTCCTGATCCCGCTGCCGCCGTTCCTGGCCTTTGCGCTCATCGTCCTCTTCTTCAACCGCTGGAAGCGGCTGAGCCACTCCATCGCTATCGGCGCGATGGGCATTTCCTTCCTGATGGCCCAGTTCGTCTTCTGGACGGTCGTCGGCCGGGGCGGCGAAACCCTCTACGAGCATCCGATTGCCGTGAGCATCCCGTGGCTTCCTTCGGCGGACGTGGCGCTGGAGATGGGGATCTTCGTGGACCCGCTGACGGCGATCACCCTCTTCTTCGTCTCCATCACATGTCTGGCGATTTTCATCTACAGCGTGGGCTACATGCACGGGGACCCGCGCTACAGCCGGTTCTTCGCCTACATCAGCCTCTTCGCCACCGGCATGCTGGGGCTCACCGTCTCCGACAACCTGTTGGTGCTCTTCATCTTCTGGGAGATTATGGGCCTCTGCTCCTATCTGCTCATCGGCTTCTGGTTTGAGAAGCCGTCGGCCTACCGGGCGGCGATCAAGGCCTTCCTCACCACCCGCATCGGCGACGTCATTATGCTCATCGGCATCGCCTACCTCTACGCGCAGACGGGCACCCTCAGTTTTGACGCCATCCTGCGCAACGAGGAGGTGTTGCACGAACTGGCGATCACGCCCTCGGTGATTCCCACCCTCTCCGTCGCGGCAGCGGTGGGGCTTCTGATTTTCGCCGGGACGGTGGGGAAATCGGCCCAGTTCCCGCTCCATGTGTGGTTGCCGGACGCAATGGAGGGCCCCACGCCGGTCAGCGCGATGATCCACGCCGCGACGATGGTCTCCGCAGGTGTCTATCTGGTGGTGCGGATGTTCCCGCTCCTCTCGGTGGGGCTGGAGCATGCCGCCGGGACGCCGCCGATGGAGGCGATGGCCGTCATCGGGACCTTCAGCGCGGTCTTCGCCGCCACTATCGCCGTGGCCCAGAACGACATCAAGCGGGTGCTGGCCTATTCCACCATCAGCCAGTTGGCCTACATGGTCGCTGCGCTGGGCATCGGGGCCTACATCGCCGCCGCGTTCCATCTGGTCACCCACGCTTTCTTCAAGGCGCTCCTGTTTCTGGGCTCCGGGTCGGTCATCATCGGCACTCATCACGAGCAGGATATGATGAACCTGGGTGGCCTGCGGAAGCGGATGCCGGTGACGTTCTGGACCTTCCTAGCGGGCGGGCTGGCCCTGGCCGGATTCCCGATTATCACCGCCGGGTTCTGGAGCAAGGACGAGATTCTGGCCCACGCCTGGGCCCACAACCCGACGGTCTTCTGGGCACTGGCGGCGGGGGCGCTCCTCACCGCGTTCTACACCATGCGGCAGATCTGCCTGACCTTCCTGGGCCGGCCGCGCAGCCACCACGCCGAACATGCCCACGAGACGGGTTGGGTGATGACGGGGCCGCTGGTGGTGCTGGCACTCTTCGCGGTCTTCTTCGGCCTTGTTGGCGTTCCAGAGGACTTCCCGGTGCTGGGCGAGGTGACCAGGGCGCTCTTCCACGGCAACTGGTTCCACCACTTCGTCGGTGCGACGCTGGGGGAGGCACCGGAGGCGCTCCCGTTCAACCCGGTCCCGGTCGCGCTTTCGGTGGGGGCGGCGCTGCTGGGGCTCCTGGGCGGCTGGCTGGTCTACGGCTGGCGCCCGCTGGCGGAAGGTCAACCCGACCCACTGCTCCGCTGGCTGGGGCCGGTGCATACCGTCCTGCGCAACAAGTACTACATTGACGAATTCTACGGCCTGGCCCTCATCCGGCCCGCCCTCTGGCTGGCAAAAGAGGCCTACGAGGGGATAGATCGGGGACTGATAGACGGTATCCTGCACGGATTTGCTCGCCTGGGCGAACTATGGGGCATCCTCAACCGCTGGATCCACCGCTACGTCATTGATGGCGGGATGGTGGACGGGTCGGCGAAACTGGTCGGCCTGGTGGGCCGGGAGTTCCGCCAGGCCCTCCAGACGGGGCAGGTGCAACACTACCTGGTCTCGGTGCTGTTCTTCCTCTGCACCTTCGCGCTGCTGTATCTACTCTATCTGGGGGTGACGCCATAAGGGGGTTGTGAACATCAGGCTAAATTGGGCAAGCCGGTATGGGGGTGGGAGAACCATCAATTACGTTGTCGCCGAATTGGTTGCCCTGATGGCCCGCCCGCCTCGGATTCCCCGGCCGATGGTCATCGCTTTTATTGAAAGCCTGCGGACTTCGCCGCATATTGAAATTGTGCCCGTGGACCGGCCTTAAGGGAAAAATCCGCGTTCATCTGCGTTAATCTGCGTCCTATTTTCAATGAATCCGGTTACGGAGGTCCGACCGTGGAGTTCTTCTGGCAACATCTGCTCAGCCTGATTCTCTTCATCCCTCTGCTCGGGGCCGGACTGGTGATGCTCCTGCCGAAGGAGCAGAAGCGGCTCATCCAGTGGCTCTCGCTCCTGATCAGCCTGATCCCGCTGGCCCTCTCGGTCGTGACGTGGATCAACTTCCAGCCCGGCGCGCCCGGATTCCAGTTTGAGGAGCGGATAGAGTGGTTCCCTCTCATCGGCTCTTCATACCACGTGGGCATTGATGGTATCGGCCTGGTGATGGTGCTCCTCACCACCTTCCTCATCCCGCTGGCGCTCCTGGTCTCCTTCAGTATCCACGAGGAGGTCCGCTCCTACTTCGCCCTCTTCCTGTTTCTGGAGACGGGGATGCTGGGGGTCTTCGTGGCGCTGGACCTGCTGATCTTCTTCCTGTTCTGGGAAGTGGGGCTTATCCCGATGTTCTTCCTCATCAACCGCTGGGGGAGCGAGCATGGGGAGCGGGAACTGTGGCGTGGGTATAAGATCCCGGCGCGCACCTATGCGGCCTTCAAGTTCCTGCTCTACACAATGGCGGGGTCGCTGGGGCTCCTGCTGGCCATCCAGGTCATCGGTCTGACAGCAAAGAGCTTTGATATCGTGGAATTGCAGAAGGTCTGGCCAGCGTTCACCGGCTCCCTCTTCGGCCTGCCCATCCCGGTGATCAAGACCATCGGGTTCTGGGCCTTCACCATCGCCTTCGCCATCAAGGTCCCCATCTGGCCTTTCCATACCTGGCTGCCCGATGCCCATACCGAGGCACCGACGGCCGGCTCTATGATTCTGGCCGGGGTGCTTCTGAAATTGGGGGCCTATGGCTTCCTGCGGCTGGTGCTTCCCCTCTTCCCGGAGCAGTCGGTGCAGTACGCGGGGGTGCTGGCGCTTCTGGGACTGGCGGCGGCGGTAGTCGGCGGCCTTTCCGCCCTGGGCCAGGACGACTTCAAGCGGCTGGTGGCCTACTCTTCGGTGGGGCATATGGGCTTTGTGGTGCTGGGGGTCGCGGTGGCGGCGAAGGCGCTGGGCGGTGGGGTGAACGCGCTGGATGCGGCGCTGGCAGCCAACGGCGCAGTCCTGCAAATGTTCAACCACGGCATCACGGCGGCGGCGATGTTCGCCCTGGTCGGGGTAGTCTATGAGCGGGCCCACACCCGCAACCTGAAGGACTTCGGCGGGCTGGGAGTGGTGGTGCCCGCCTACGGCGGCATCCTGCTCTTCTGCACCCTGGCCTCGCTGGGTCTGCCCGGGCTGAACGGCTTCGTCAGCGAGTTCATGGTCTTCCGGGGGGCCTGGGCGGTCTTCCCGGCCATCACCGCCGCCACGACGATCGGGTTGGTGCTGGTGGCGGCCTACCTGCTCTGGACCATTCAGAAGGTCCTCCTGGGGCCGCTGAACCCGCGCTGGGAGAGGATGCCAGAGATCAATGCTCGCGAGGTCGTGGCACTGGCGCCGCTGATGGTGCTGATGTTCGTGATCGGCGTATGGCCGTCGTGGCTGATCAACCTGTTCAATGGGGCAGTGATGCGGTTAGTCGGTTGAGGAACGAAGAACCATTTGTGCCCTATGCCGGCGGAGATGCCGCCTACAACAGCGGCCAAAAGGAGCGTCGGATAACGGGCCGATATGGAAACAGTAAAGGTTGCCATTGAGTTGCCTGTGGGAGTATTCTCGGCGCTGCGAAAGGACCCTTCCAGCAAGATATGCCAGACTTGCTACAGAGGTAAAACAGACCCGTGGTGCAGACCAGAGCGGAGATTGTCCGGATTCTGCAAAAACATCAGGCTCAAGTGCAGAGTTTGGGGGTCAAACGGCTGGGACTTTTTGGCTCCTTCGTCCGTGAGGATGCACGGCCTGAGAGCGATGTGGACTTCTGGGTGGAATTTGAGCCAGGCCAGAAGACGTTTGATAACTTCATGGGGCTGGTTTTTCTCCTGGAGGAATTGCTCCAGCGTCCGGTGGAACTGGTCACGCCGGAGTCCGTGAGCCCGTACATCCGGCCCTATATTGAGTCCGAACTGGAATATGTCCTTTCTTGAATACCTGCACCACATTCTGGCGGAGGCCGAATATCTGACCCAGCGTAGCGCCGGGCTGATGTACGAGGAATTCGTCCGGGACGAGACTCTGCAGAGAGCCTTTGTCCGAAGCCTGGAAATCATCGGCGAAGCGGCCAAACGGATTCCAGAGGACGTTCGCCGCAGGTACCCTGAAGTAGAATGGCGGGCGATGGCCGGAATGCGGGACCGGTTGATTCACGCCTACTTCGGCGTGGATTACGAGATCGTTTGGGACGTGGTGACGCGCAAAATTCCCGCGTTGAAGCAAGCCGTAAAAGAGATTCTCCATCAGGAGACCACAAGGTGAGGTGACTATGGCCTTCCCGTTCCTCAGTGTCATCATCTTCGCACCTGCAATCACCGCAGTCCTGATTCTGCTGTTGCCGAAGGACCGGCAGACGGAGCCGAAGGTGCTGGCGGCCGTCGGCGCCTTTATCTCCCTATTTATGGCCATCTGGGTCTTTTTGGCCTACGACCGGGCCCTGGGCGGCTACCAGTTCGTGGAGCAAATGCCCTGGCTCCCCGTCATCGGCTCGTCCTACTATGTGGGCGTTAACGGGATGGGGGTGATGCTGGTCCTGTTGAACGCGCTGCTCCTCTTCTGCGCCGTCCTCATCTCCTGGCATATAGAGGAGCGACCCCGTGAGTTCTTCGCCCTCCTGTTGCTGATGGGCGTGGGGGTCTTCGGCGCGTTCACCCTCCTGGACCTCTTCCTGCTGGTCCTCTTCTACGAACTGGTCCTCTTCCCCATCTACCTGCTTATTGTCAACTGGGGCTGGAAGCCGCTGCGGGAGTACGGGGCGATGAAACTGACCCTCTACCTGCTCCTGGGGAGCCTGGTCGCCCTGGTTGGCATCCTGGCCATTTACTTTACGTCCGGCCTGCGCACCTTTGACATGGTCGCGCTGGGGGGGGTGAAGTTCTCGCCGGAGTTCCAGCGGATATGGTTCCTGCCCATATTCGTGGGCTTCGGGGTCCTGGCGAGTCTCTGGCCTTTCTACTCCTGGTCCCCCGACGGATACGCGGCGGCGCCCACCGCCGTCTCCATGCTCCATGCGGGCGTGCTGAAGAATGTCGGGGCGTTCACCGCCTTCCGAGTCGCGGTGCTGCTCTTGCCCGAGGGGGCGAAGTTCTGGATGCCCTACGTCGTCTTCCTGATGGTGATGAACGTTGTCTACGCCTCGTTCATCGCCCTGGTCCACACCGACTTCAAGTACATCATCGGGTTCGCCAGCGTCGCCCACCTGGGGGTGGTGCTGATGGGCTTCGCCGCAATGAACGACCTGGGCTGGAGCGGCGCGGTCACTATGATGTTCGCCCACGGCATCATCGCCGCGATGTCCTTTGCCATTGTGGGGATGGTGTACGACCGGACCCACATCCGGGAGATCCGGGAACTGGGTGGCATGATCCGGCGGCTGGCGCCTGCGGCCCTGGGCTTTGCCATCGCCGGATTTGCCTCTATGGGGATGCCCGGCTTCCTCGCCTTTGTCGCCGAAGTGCAGGTGTTTATGGGACTGTGGAAGGCGGCCAGCCTGGCGCCCTGGTATCCGGTCATTGCCATTATCTCGGCGCTGGGGATTATCGGGACGGCGGCCTATATGATGCGGGCGTTCCAGTACGTCTTTATGGGCGAACTGAAGCCGAAATTCGCCAACATCCCGCCGGTCGGCCCGCTGGATAAAGTCGCCATAGCGCTGATGAGTTTGCCGCTGATCGGGGGCGGCATCTACCCGCTCCTGGTCCTGCCGGTGGTCCAATCCGGCGTCCAATCCGTCCTGGCCGTCCTGGGAGGTGCATAGATGGGCGTCACGGCCTTCAACCCGACATGGCTTCTTTCTATCCTGCCGGAACTCCTCATCCTCGCCCTGGCGGCAGTGGTGCTGGGGGTGGACCTGGCGCTGCCGGCCCAGCGGAAGCGGACGCTGGGGCTGTGGACGGCGGGAGGCCTTATCCTCATCCTGGCCGTCACGTTGCTGGTGCCGATGCCACAGGGGCCGGCCTTCGGCGGTGCGGTGCGGATAGACGGCGTCGCCGGGGTTTTCCGTGTGATCTTCCTGCTGGGCGGTATCCTGGTGGCGCTGATCTCTATGGACTTCTGCCCGCTCCGGCAGGACGGGCCGTACTATGGCCTGCTTCTCTTCTCGCTGCTGGGGATGTCGCTGATGGCGGTCGCCGAGAACCTGGTTATGCTCTATGTGGCAATGGAACTGACTGGCATCAGCGCGTATGTCCTGGTGGGTTATATGCGGGAGACGCCGCAGTCGGCGGAGGCGGGACTGAAGTACTTCCTGTTCGGGGCCTTCAGTTCGGCGGTGATGCTCTATGGCTTCTCCTGGCTCTACGCCTTCGCGGGCGGGACGGGGTACGGCCAGTTGGCGCAGGCGATGCGGTACATCCCCTTCCCGCTGGCGGTACTGGCCTTTCTGATGGTGCTGGTGGGCTTCGGGTTCAAGGTGGCAATGGTACCGATGCACTTCTGGGCGCCCGATGTCTACCAGGGCGCGCCGACGCCGATCACCGCGTTCCTCTCCGTGGGCTCCAAAGCGGCGGGGTTCGCGGTGCTCCTGCGGGCGCTGCGATTCCTCTTCCCCGCGCTGGAGACGACATGGGTAGTGCTCCTGGTCGCCATTTCTATGGTGACGATGACACTGGGCAACACCTTCGCGGTCTGGCAGAAGAACATCAAGCGGCTGCTGGCCTACTCCAGCATCGCCCAGGCCGGGTACGTCCTGATCGGCGTGGCGGCGGCTTCCCAGATGGGGGTGGCGTCGGCGGCCTTTTACCTCATCGTCTACACGGTGATGAACGTCGCCGCGTTCGCCGTGGTAGTACTGGTCTCCAACCTGACCGGGAGTGAGGATGTAGAAAGTTTCTCCGGGCTGGCCCGGCGGTCGTCGTTTGTGGGGTGGAGCCTGATGCTGGCGTTGTTCTCGCTGGGGGGCGTGCCGCCCTTCGGCGGGTTTGTGGGGAAGTTGCTCATCTTCGCCGGCGCGATCCAGAGCGGCCTCATCGCGCTGACGGTGGTGGGCGTGATCAATGTTATCATCGGCCTGTACTACTACCTGAACGTGGTGAAGGTGGTCTTTGAGCGCCGCTCTGAGCAGGAGCATGAACCGCTGGAAGTGCCTGCGCCGTCCAGATGGGTGCTGGGCATCACAATGGCGGCGATCGTTCTCCTGGGCATTCTGGCCTACCCGGTCTATCAGTGGGTGTGGCAGGCGAGCGCGGGGTGGTTCTGAGGCGTAAGGATATGCCTATGCCACTGGACAGGAGGGAATGGGATGGGCGAGCGGAAGGGATTGGGCTGGCGAGAAGGGGCGTTCCTGGCGGAGGCGGCCGCGCAGATCGGTTGCCTGACGGTCGTAATTATCCTGCTGGCGCTGGGGGCAGGCCTCTGGCTGGATAGCCGTCTGGGGACCAAACCCTGGTTCACCCTGGGACTGGTGCTGGCGAGCATCCCGGTCAGCCTCTATATGGTGGTCCGGCTGGCCCTCTCTGCCGCCCGCCGTGCCCAGCCAAGGGAATCGGAAGAATCAAGAGAATCAAAGAGTCACTGATTCTCTATTTCGGAGGTGGGGATGAAGCGAGTCGTTACGGTCCTGGCTGTTATTATCCTGATCGGCCTGTGCGCGTTTTCGTGCATCATCGGTCCGGTGGGGCAGAACTGGGTGGTGCGGCCGCATATCCAGATGGCCGCAGAGACCTTTCCGGTGGGGCCGGTACGGGTGCCAAATACGCTGGTGGGCCTGCTCCTGGCCGATCTGGTGCTCATTGGCCTTTTCCTGGCCGGCACCCGGCATATTCGCGCCGGGCGGCCGGAGGCGATGGTGCCGCGCGGGCTTCAAAATTTAGTGGAAGCCGTCTACGAGTTTCTCGTCAACTTCCTGCGCAGCATCCTGGGTGAGCGGGCGGAGAAGATGCTTCCACTGCTCATCACTTTCTTCCTGTTCATCCTGGTCGCCAACTGGATTGAACTCTTTCCGGGTTTTGACACCGTCGGCCTGATAGAACGCGTCCATGAAGGGGAAGGGCACGCCGTCCGGCAGGTGGGGCTGTTCCTTTTTCTGACGCACGGGCCGGGGGAGTACAGGCTGGTCCCCTTCCTGCGGGCCGCCAACACGGACCTGAATGTCCCGCTGGCGCTGGCCCTCATCTCCGTCTTTATGACCCAGGTCTACGGGGTGCAGGCACTGGGGTGGGGGTACTTTTCCCGTTTTATCAACATTAAGGCTCTGATCAGCGGGGGCCCGATGGGGGTGATGGACTTCCTGGTGGGCCTGCTGGAGACGATAAGTGAGTTCATCAAGATCGTCTCTTTCGGCTTCCGGTTGTTCGGCAACATCTTTGCTGGAATGGTCCTTCTGCTGGTCATCTCGTCGCTGGTGCCCTTTGTGGCGCCGGTGCTTTTCTACATCCTGGAATTGTTTGTGGGCGCAGTCCAGGCGCTGGTCTTTATGATGCTGACGGCGGCCTTCACGGCTGTGGCGACTGCGGGCCACGGAGAGCATCACTAAATGCGAAACGCAAGGAGGAGGCTATGGAGATCAGCAAAGACGTCATCAAGTTGCTGGCGGCCGGTCTGGCCATCGGTCTGGGAGCAATCGGGCCGGGGATCGGTATCGGGCTGGTCGGTCTGGGCGGAGCCCAAGCCACCGGGCGGAACCCCGACGCATCGGGCATCGTCTTGACCAACATGATTCTGGCCATTGCGTTTGCCGAGGCTGTCGCTATTTACGCCCTGGTGGTCGCGCTGATCCTGATTTTTGTGGCGTGAGGAGGCCCGCATGGAGGGTTTAGGGATCAATCCCTGGATGCTGCTGGCCCAGATTGCCGCCTTTCTCCTTCTGCTCTTCATCCTCAATGCCGTCGGGTATCGGCCCATCCAGCGTATTCTGAGGGAACGACAAGAACGGATTCAGAAAGGGGTGGAGGACGCGCGGGCGGCGGAGGAAGCGCGGGCCCGGATAGAGGCAGAGCGGGAGGAGATTCTGGCCCGCGCCAGGGCGGAAGCGGAGGGGCTGGTCGCCGAGGCCCGGCAGCGGGCTCAGGAAGAGGGGGAAAAACTCCTGGCTCAGGCGCGGGAAGAGGCGGAGCGCATTCGTAGAACGGCCCGCCAGGAGGTGGAGGCGGAGCGGGCTCAGATATTGGGCCAGATGCGAGAGCAGATTGTCGCACTGGCGATGGCGGCGGCCCACAAACTGGTGGGAGAGGCGCTGGACGAGCAGCGGCAGCGCGCGCTGGTGGCGGAGTTCTTCAGTGGAGTGCGTGCGGGTCGCGTGGAAATTCTGCCGGAGGAGATGGAGCCCGCCGAGGGGCCAGTGGTGGTCACCAGCGCGGTCCCGCTGACGGAGACGGAGACCGCTATCGTGCGACGGGAACTGGCCGCACGGCTGGGCGGGGAGCCCGATGTCGTCTTCCGGGTGGACCCGGCGGTGCTGGGTGGGCTGGTCGTCCGCGTTGGCGACCGGGTGGTGGACGCCAGTTTCGCCGGGCAACTGGAGCAGATGCGCCGGGCGCTGACCGAATAACGACGACTTTCCCGCACAACTCGCTGGATGAGGGGGGCAACAAGGGTTGTTGCCCCCTGCTTGTGTGTATCCCCCGGCGAGGCTTGCGAAGATAAGGGCAGGGAAAAGCAGGGGCTGGGCAGCAAAGCCGCCCGGCCCCTGTTTTTCGTTATGGGGAAGGAAGACCCTACGCGTCCATATCCGGCACGCTGCGCCGGAGAGTCTCGTACTGCTCCAGGGCCTTCCCGGCCCCGATAGCCACGCAGGCCATCGGCGCTTCAGCCACCCAGGCCGGTACTCCCGTCTCACGGGTGACCAGTTCGTCTATCTTTCGCAGAAGGGCCGTTCCACCTACCAGCGCGATGCCTCGTTCAATGATGTCCGAGGCCAGTTCCGGTGGGGTGCGCTCCAGCACTCCCTTGATGACCCCCATCATAGCCATCAGGGGCTCGCTGATCGCCTCTGTCACCTCGTCCGAACTCAGAGTCACAATGCGCGGAAGCCCCGTCACCTGGTCCCGCCCCTGGACTTCCATTTTGAGAGGGGGGTCCAGCGGAAGCGCGCTGCCGATGCCGATTTTGACCTCCTCCGCCGTCGGTTGGCCGATGAGCAGGTTGTACTTGCGGCGGACATAGGCGATAATCGCTTCATCCAGTCGCAATCCGCCGACGCGTACCGAGTTGGCGACGACAATACCGTTCATCGCAATGACGGCGGCCTCACTGGCCCCACCACCCAGGTCCACCACCATATTCCCTGACGGCGTGTCCACCGGCAGGCCCGCGCCGATCGCCGCTGCCAGCGGTTCGGGGATCAGATGCGCCCGACCTGCACCAGCATCCAGTGCGGCCTCCCGGACCGCCCGCCGCTCCACACTGGTCACCCCATAGGGGACGCTGATCATCACCCGGGGGCGAAAAAGCCAGGACGCTCCGCCCGCCTTGCGGATGAAGTAGCGGAGCATCCGCTCGGTGACGGTGTAGTTGGCGATGACGCCGTCTCTCAGAGGGCGGACGACCTCCAGGGTGCCGGGAGTACGGCCCAGCATCGCCCGGGCCTCTTCCCCCACGGCGATGATTTTGCGCTCATGGACCGACACTGCCACGACCGACGGTTCCTGCAGGACCACGCCCTGGCCCCGCACATAGACCAGGACATTGACGGTGCCCAGATCAATGCCCATTTCTTTACCTGGCAAGTTGGCCTCCTCAGTGAAACGTGAAATACGGGACGTAGCGCAGGCCGCCAGGCCTACTTTTGCAGGCTAACAGCCTGCGCTACAGGCTAACAGCCTGCGCTACAGGCTAACAGCCTGCGCTACAGGCTAACAGCCTGCGCTACAGGCTAACAGCCTGCGCTACCTGTGTTCTTCGGGGGGGCGGCGGGGACGGTGACGCTGGGCAACCCGCAGGCGCAGTTGGGCCTTCCGCAGAGCCATCATGGCCTCCGCCCGCAACTCCGAGGGCGGCTCTTTCTTGAGGAGTTCCTCCGCCTCCCGACGGGCCCGTTCGGCCCGTTCAATGTCCACTTCCTCTGCCCGTTCCCCTATATCCGCCAGCACGATCACCCGGTCCGGGAGGACCTGGATAAAACCGCCGTGGATGGCGAAGATCAACTCCTCCTCTCCCCTTCGCGCCACCAGTTCCCCCACCGTCAGAGTGGACATCAGGGGCGCGTGGTGGGGCAGGATGCCCAGTTGCCCCTCCGCGCCAGGAGCCAGGACCGAATCCACTTCGCCGCTGAAGAGTTGTTTCTCAGGAGTCACCACTTCCAACCGCAAGCCCATACTCCTTCTCCTATTGGCGCATCAACCGCAAAAACTCTTCTCCGCTGAGGCCTGCCTGACGGGTGATCGCGCGGGGTGCCCCTATTATAGAAGCCGATTCTCTTCTCTCCGCAAACCATCACCTGGCTCCCAGTTGCTTTGCTTTCTCCACCGCCTCGTCAATTGTGCCGACCATGTAGAACGCCTCTTCGGGCAAGTCGTCGTGCTTCCCCTCCAGGATTTCCCGGAACCCCCGGACGGTCTCGGCGATGGGGACATAGCGGCCGGGCCGACCGGTGAACCGTTCCGCCACGTGCATCGGCTGGGTGAGGAAGCGCTGGATTTTGCGGGCCCGCGCGACGATAAGTTTATCCTCCTCCGAAAGTTCCTCCACGCCCAGAATGGCGATGATGTCCTGCAGGTCCTGCTGGCGCTGAAGCACCCGCTGTACCTCGCGGGCTACGTTGTAGTGATCTTCACCGACGATGCGCGGGTCCAGGATGCGGGAGGTAGAAGCCAGCGGGTCCACCGCCGGGTAGAGCCCCTGGGCCGCCAGCCGCCGCTCCAGCGCGATGGTCGCGTCCAGATGGGCGAACGTGGTCACCGGGCCGGGGTCGGAATAGTCGTCGGCGGGGACGTAGACGGCCTGCATAGAGGTGATGGAG
This sequence comes from Anaerolineae bacterium, assembly GCA_036172315.1. Taxonomy (GTDB): domain Bacteria; phylum Chloroflexota; class Anaerolineae; order B4-G1; family DUEL01; genus SpSt-77. The sequence continues at coordinate 13,271 of JASFBC010000243.1, forward strand.
CCGCGCCGAGTGCTGGTGATGCGTTCCTGCAGTTCCCCCATATCGGTCCCCAGGGTGGGCTGGTAGCCGACCGCGCTGGGCATCCGGCCCAGCAGCGCCGAGACCTCCATCCCCGCCATCACGAAACGGTAGATGTTATCAATGAAGAGCAGCACGTCCATCCCCTGATCCCGGAAGTACTCCGCCATCGTCAGCGCGGTCAGACCGACACGGAAGCGGACGCCCGGCGGCTCGTTCATCTGCCCGAAGACCATCACAGCCCGGTCCATCACGCCCATCTCGGTGAGGGAGAGGTAGAACTCGGTCCCCTCGCGGCTCCGCTCCCCCACCCCCCCGAAGACGGAGACGCCGCCATGGTACTTGGCGATGGTGTACATCAACTCAGCAATGATGACCGTTTTGCCGACGCCGGCTCCGCCGAAGACGCCGGTCTTCCCGCCGCGCGTGAAGGGAGCGATCAGGTCTATAACCTTGATGCCGGTCTCAAAGAACTCGCTGAAGGTAGCCTGCTCCTCGTAGGGCGGGGCGGGTCGGTGGATGGGCCGGTACTCCGTCGCCTCCACCGGGCCTTTGCCGTCTATGGGCTCGCCCAGGACGTTGAAGATGCGGCCCAGCGTGGCCGGGCCCACGGGCACTTTGATCGGCTCGCCGGTGGTGTAAGCCGGCAGTCCGCGCTGGAGGCCATCGGTAGTATCCATGGCCACGCAGCGGACCCAGTTGTTAGGCAATTGCTGTTCCACTTCCAGAACCAGGCGGCGTCCGTTCAGCGGAATCTCCACCGCGCTGTAGATGTCCGGGAGGTCTTCGGGGGCAAATTCTACATCCACCACGCCACCTTTGACCTGCGCCACTTTGCCGACTACCTGACGGGGCATAGAGGGCACCTCCTCACTCTGAATTAGGGGACGGGAACCGTTCTTTCACAAAGTGAAGGGTTTGTTGAGCCAATTGCATCGCTTCCTCCGCATCCCGGGCCTCAAAGTAGAGGGCGGGGATTTCTTCCAGCGCGTTGGGATACCGGGCGTCCACATAATAGGGGGTTAATCCCTTCACCTCAGACCGAAGGGCTTGGAAAGACGAATCAAACCGGGCGGCTACCGAGCACAGCCGGGCAATAGAATAGGTGGGGGGTGGCTCCTCGCCCTGCAGGAACAGATAGGCCTTCAGGGCTTTCTCCGCTACCTGCTGGGCCAGAAAGCACACCAGATCGTATTTCCCGGCATGGAAGAGGATGTCCAGCGCGGAAAAATCCGATTCCGCCTGCCGGAGCCACCATTCCGCCTCTTCCCGAAACTCAGGCCTCATAGAGTACTTTTCCTTCCGCCAGGACGCGCTGGAAGAAAGGACGCCTCCGGATGCGCTCAAACTCCTCCGGACTGTAGGCCAAGATGTCTACATCCGCATCGGTCTCCAGGCGGGCATAAATATCCCGCATTCGCTCTTTAAAAGTCCGACCGTCGTCCATAATGACCAGCAGGTCTATATCGCTTCCCCGGCGGGCTTGCCTCCGGGCCTGAGAGCCGAAAAGGATAATCCGGTGGGCACCCATAGCCCGCAGTTGGTCCACGATTTGCTCCAGTTCGGTCATATTGCGGTTTCCTGCAGTTGCCGCAGGGCCTCCGCGCCGCCGGCGATGTCCAGCAACTCCTTGGTGATGGCGTGCTGACGGGCTTTGTTGCGAATGATGGTCAGGTCCCGGATGAGTTCTTCGGCGTTGTCAGTGGCATTGCGCATCGCCACCCGCCGGGCCGCGTGCTCGCTGGCCGCCGCTTCCAACGCGGCCTGGTAGACCTGCAGTTCGGTGAAGCGGGGCAGGACGACATCCAGCAATGCCTGCGGCGACGGCTCGTAGATGTAATCCGCCACTCCGGCGGGTTGCATATCCACCACATGTTCACTGACGGCCTGCTCCTCCAGCCGGGTGGGCCGCAGGGGCAACAGTCGTTTGACTACCGGCCGCTGGCGAAGCAGGTTGATAAAGTCGGTGTAGGCCAGGAAGACCGCGTCCACTTCGCCGGAGAGAAACTCGTCCATCGCCAGGCGCGCAACAGGAGTGATGTCGGTGAGGCGGGGGACGGCCGGCAGGCCGTGGAATTCGGCGATCAGCGGCGCCCGCAGTCGCCAGAGAATGTTCCGCCCGCGCTTGCCGACGGCGACATACCGTACCGGCACATCCAGCAGATGGGCATAGTCGGTGGCCACGCGGACCACATTGTGGTTATAGGCGCCGCAAAGCCCCCGGTCGCTGGTGAAGACGACAACCAGGGCCGAGCGGACCGGCTCCCGGACGGTCAGGAGCGGATGCAGAGGGATGCCCCGTACGCCGGAGAGGTTAACGATGACCTCCCAGGCCCGGTGAGCGTAGGGGCGGGTCGCCAGGACCGCCGCCTGGGCCTTCTGCACTTTGGAGGCGGAGACCGCCTCCATCGCGCGGGTCATCTGAGCCAGGTTCTGGACGCTGCGAATCCTTCTTCGGATTTCCCGTAAGGTTTCCATAAGGGACTGCTCACTATAGAGAGTTTCTAACGGGGTCTCGGTTTTTCCACCAGCCGCAAACCACCCACCTTCCTCACTCCATCCCCGACGGCTTTGCCCCCCCTGCCGGCTCACAGTGTCCAGCGTCGGTTGAACTCCTCCAGAGCGGCCTTCAGGGCCTCTTCGGTCTCAGGGGTAATGGCTTTGCGGGCCGCGATGTCCGCACCGACCTCCGGGTGCATTCTCCGCATGAAGTTCAGGAACGCGCGCTCGTACTCCCGGACCTTCGCCACCGGTACGTGGTCCACGTAGCCCCTGGTGCCCGCGTAGATGATCATCACCTGCTCCTCCAGGGGGACCGGCGCATACTGAGGCTGTTTGAGGATTTCCGTCAGACGGCGGCCCCGGTCCAGTTTCCGCTGGGTCGCCTCGTCCAGTTCAGAGCCCAACTGGGCAAAAGCCGCCAGTTCCTGGTAACTGGCCATATCCAGCCGCAGGCCACCGGCGACCTGCTTCATCCCCTTCGTCTGGGCGTCGCCGCCGACGCGGGAGACGGAGATACCCACGTTGATGGCAGGACGGATGCCGGCATTGAAGAGGTCTGTCTCCAGATAAATCTGCCCATCGGTGATGGAGATGACGTTAGTTGGGATGTAAGCGGTCACGTCGCCCAGCAAGGTCTCCACAATGGGGAGCGCGGTCAGGCTGCCGCCGGTGCCGGGCTTCTTGCGGATTTCGTAGCCGTTGCCCAATTCCTTCAGCCGTTCCTCTGCCTGTTCCCGGCCCAGCGGGCCGATATAGACCTGACCGTCCACCCCTTCTTTCACGCCCTCCGGGGCGTCCTTGGGGACGATAATATAGTGATTGGCCAGGCGGGCCGCTCGCTCCAGCAGGCGGGAGTGGAGGTAGAAGATGTCGCCAGGGTAGGCTTCCCGGCCCGGCGGACGGCGCAGGAGCAGGCTGACCTGGCGGTAGGCCCAGGCGTGTTTGGAGAGGTCGTCGTAGACAACCAGGGCATCCTTTCCGCTTTCCATAAATTCCTCGCCCATCGCGCAGCCCGCGTAAGGGGCGATGTACTGAAGCGCAGCCGGCTCCGAGGCGGACGCCACCACGACGATGGTATGCTCCATCGCGCCGTACCGCTCCAGCGTCGCCACGACCTGGCGAATCTGAGCCCGCTTCTGCCCAATGGCGACGTAGATGCAGTAGAGGCCTTTTCCTTTCTGGTTAATGATAGTGTCTATCGCGATGGCCGTTTTGCCCGTTTGCCGGTCGCCGATGATGAGTTCCCGCTGGCCCCGGCCGATGGGGATCATCGCGTCTATGGCCTTGATGCCGGTCTGGACGGGGGTATCCACGTTCTGACGGAGGACGACGCCCGGGGCGATGCGCTCAATAGGGCGATACCGGTCGGTGCGAATGGGGCCTTTGCCGTCTATGGGGCGACCCAGCGCATCCACCACCCGGCCCAGCAGGGGCTCTCCCACTGGCACGGAGACGATGCGTCCGGTCCGGCGGACCAGGTCGCCCTCCCGGATGCCTGTATAATCGCCCATAATGATGACGCCGACGTTATCTACCTCCAGGTTGAAGGCCATCCCCATCGCGCCGTCGGGGAAGGTGACCAGTTCGCTCATCTGGACGGTGGGGAGTCCGGAGACGCGGGCGATGCCGTCTCCAACTTCCACAACAGTACCGACGTCCTCCGTGAGGACCACGGGCTGAAATTGCTGGAGCCGTTCCAGCAAGAGAGTGGCGATGGTTTGGAGTTCGGGATTGGGCATGAGCGGCCTCCTGGATGGGTAAAGTCTCCGTTCAAAGCGCTCGCAGGAGCGTTGTGCGCTCCTTTCCAAGGTGTTCTGCAGCGTCTCCCAAAATCGCGCCGAGTATGCCAACTCGGAGCGGCTTGTGGCGATATTCTACCTCATATCACCAGATTTGCCAAAGAGGTCACGCCATGCCGGAAGCCCACCGGCGCTCTCCGCCGTCGTTGCGGCCCGCGCAATGGCCTGCGCCACTGCCTCTGCGGCAAACGCGCCCACCACGTTTACATCTGCGGGTTTCTCCCCGGTCGCCAGGGCGAAGAGGGTATCGCCGTCAAACATAGTGTGGGCCGGGCGGACGGTGCGAGCGATGCCGTCCTGGGCCATCTGGGCAACTTTGTTGACCGCCTCTTTGCTCAGCCGCGCGTTGGTCGCCACCACGCCGATGACGGTGTTGGCCATCGGAGAAGGGCGGAGCAGGCCATGTTCATAGAAGAATTGCAGAAGGATGAGAGAGTCGGCGGGGTACTCCATATCTGGCGGTCGGACGCCCGCCAGAATCCGCCCGCTCTGGGGGTCCACCACGTTGCCGAAGGGGTTGACGACCATCAGCGCGGCCACGACGAGTCCATCCCCCAGCCGGACTGATGCGCTACCGACGCCGGTCTTCATCGCGCGGGTGATGCCCAGGAGTTTGCCCGCGCTGGCTCCTGTCCCCGCGCCGACGTTCCCTTCGGCCACGGGGCCGTCGGTGGCGGCCTGGCATGCGGCGTAGCCCATCGCCGCGTCCGGCCGGGCGGCCGGGTCGCCCAGGTTCAGGTCAAAGATGACGGCCGCCGGGACGATGGGGACTTTCGCCACGCCGGTATCAAAGCCAACGCCCCGCTCCTCCAGATAGCGCACCACTCCATCGGCAGCGGTCAGGCCGAAGGCGGAGCCGCCAGTCAGCAGGACGGCGTGGACTTTCTCCACAAGATGCATCGGGTGGAGGAGGTCCGTCTCGCGGGTGCCGGGGGCGCCGCCCCGCTGGTCCACCCCTCCCACAGCCCCCTCCTCGCACAGGACAACGGTGCACCCCGTCAGCCCTACCGGGTCGGTGGCATGTCCCACCCGGATGCCAGGTACATCGGTCAGACTTCCGGACTTCTCACCAATCGTCATGATACCTTGATCCTGGTTGGTTTTAGGATCCATCCCCCTCTCGGGGAGCGAGATAAGGCGCCTTCATCTCCCCCCAGTTTGCCCCCACACTCAAGTCCACCTTGAGAGGAACGCGCAGGGGGTAGGCGGATTCCATGATCTCCTGAACCAGCGGGGTCACCACCGGGAGTTCCTCCTGGGGAACCTCCAGGACCAGTTCGTCGTGGACCTGAAGGATCATCCGGGCGGAGAGGCCTCGGTCATGGAGCGCGCGGTGGAGGTTCAGCATCGCCCGTTTGATGATGTCGGCGGCGGAGCCCTGGATGGGTGCGTTGACGGCCTCCCGCTCCGCCCGCCGCCGGGCCTGCTCCTGGGCCGGGGAGGCGCTCTGGAGGACCGGGAAGTACCGCCGCCGGCCCAGAAGGGTCTCTACATACCCCTGATTTTTGGCCCGGGCCAGGGTCTGCTCCAGGTACTCCCGCACCTTCGGGAAACGCCCGAAGTAGTGGGCGACGAAGTTCTCGGCTTCCATCTGAGGGATGCCCGCATCCCGTGCCAGCCGCCCGACGCTCATCCCGTAGATCAGGCCGAAGTTGACCTGTTTGGCGAAGCGGCGCTGCTCCGGGGTAACCTGGTCTATGGGAATATCAAAAATCGCTGCTGCGGTGGAGGCGTGGATGTCCTCCCCGCGTGCGAAAGCCGCGATGAGGCCGGGGTCACCGGAGATGTGGGCCAGGACGCGCAGTTCAATCTGGGAGTAGTCGGCGCCCAGGAGGGCCCAACCGGGCCGGGCGACAAAGGCCCGTCGCACCTGTCGCCCCAGCGGGGAGCGGATGGGGATGTTCTGAAGATTCGGGTCGCTGGAAGAGATCCGTCCGGTGACCGTCCCCGTCTGGTGGTATGACGTGTGCAGGCGTCCGGTCATCGGGTTCACCAGCGCGGGGAGCGCGTCCACGTAGGTGGACTTCAGTTTCGCCAGTTCCCGATGCTCCAGGATGAGGTCCACGATGGGATGCGCGCCCCGCAGGGACTCCAGCACGTCCGCCGTCAGCGAATAGCGGCCTGTGGAGGTCTTGGGGACCCCTTTTGTCGGCAGCCGCAGGATGCCGAAGAGAACTTCCGCCAGTTGTGGACCGGAGTTGATGTTGAAGGGCATCCCGACCATCCGCTGAATCCCGTCCTCCAATTCCGCCATCCGCGCGCCCAGTTCGGCGGACATCCGCTCCAGAAACCCCCCATCCAGCGCTACCCCCGTCATCTCCATTTCCATCAGGACCTCCACCAGCGGGAGTTCCATTTCCACGAAGAGTTCCCAGTGGCCCTTCTGGCGCAGTTCCGGTGCAAGGACCCGAACCAGCCGGTGGGTCATATCCACGTCGGCGGCGGCGTAAGCAGCGGCGTCCTCTATCTCCACCTCGGCCATCGTGACCTGCTTGCGCCCGGAGCCGATGAGGTCCTGGATACTGGTCATCTCCACACCCAGGCGGATGAAGGCCAGGCTCTTCAGGCCCAGGTTGTGGCTGGCGGGGTCGCAGAGCCATTCGGCGATCATTGTATCAAAGGCGAGGCCGCGCACCCAAATCCCATGGCGGGCCAGGACAGTCATATCGTACTTGGCGTGGTGGGCCTGCTTGGGAAGACGGGGGTCCTCCAGCAGGGGCCGGACGGCCTCCAGGACCCGTTCCAGCGGGAGTTGGCGGCCCCGGCGATGGCCGATGGGAATGTACCAGCCCTCGCCCTCCCGGTCGGTGAAGGCCAGGCCCACGAGATCCGCCCGCATGGGGTCTTCGGAGGTGGTCTCGGTGTCAAAGGTGACGGCAGGAGCCCGGGCCAGTTGCGCCGCCAGCGCGGCCAGTTCCTCCGGCTCCCGAACAATGTGAGGGACGGTCGGCGCGGCCCGACGAGGCGGCTTCTTTTCGGGCACCTCAAAGAGGGGGAGTTGGGTGGGATGCTCTGGGCGTCCAGCCGGCACTCCGCTATCGCTCTGTGCCTGACCACGAACGGATGCTGGAAGACGGTCCAGGAGGGAGCGGAATTCCAGTTGGCGGAAGAGTTCCGTCACCCGGGCCCGGTCGTAGTGGCGGACAGTGCAGGCCTCCAGGTCCAGTTGGACCGGCAGGTCGGTGCGGATGGTCGCCAGTTGCTGGCTCATGAAGGCGGCATCCCGGTTTTTCTCCAGCGCCTCCCGATAGCGGAGCGGCGCCACCTCCTCCAGATGGCGGTAGATCTCCTCCAGAGAGCCGTACTTGCGGAGGAGGTCGGTGGCCCCTTTCTCGCCGACGCCGTTGACGCCGGGGATGTTATCGGATTTATCGCCGACCAGGGCCTTGAAGTCCCGGAGTTGGGTCGGGGAGAGGCCGCCGTAGCGAGCGCGGACGGCGTCCTCGTCGTAGAGGGTGCCGTCGGAGAGGCGGCGGCCGGCCAGGAAGACCTTCACGCCCGGCCCGACCAGTTGGAGGAGGTCCTTGTCGCCGGTGACGATGATCGTCTCCAGGCCCCGTGAGGCGGCCTGACGGGCCAGGGCGCCCATCAGATCGTCGGCCTCCACACCGGGGATCTCAAAGATAGGGATGCCGAAGGCCTGGACAATCTGACGGATGCGGTCCATCTGGACGCGCATCTCGTCGGGCATGCGGTCCCGGTGGCCCTTGTAGTCGGGGTAAATCTCATCCCGTCCGGAGTGCCCCGCGTCAAAGCAGACGGCGATGTAATCGGGTTTCAGTTCTTGAAAGATGTGGAGGAGGGTGGAAGTGAAGCCGTAGGTGGCGTTGGTCGGTTCGCCGTCGCGCGTGGCGAAGCCCTCCAGCGGCAGGGCGTGGAAGGCCCGGTAGGCCAGAGCGTGACCGTCTATGAGGATCAGTCGCATAGCGCGGGTCGCGGGGTGGAGGGCGCCGCGCACCCCGACACTACAACATCCGCCGGATCTCCTCCGCCGTCTCTTTGGCCCGGTGGCGGATCATGCCCAGGGGGACTTTGCTCGCCACCACGACGGAGAGGATAAGGTCATCGGCGATCGCCAGGGAGTAGAGCAGATATTCGGCGCCCTCAATGCTCTGCTCAAAGCGAAGTTGTTCTTTGCCCAGAATCTGCGCGACGCGTGTGGATGCCCGCCAGGCATCGACCACCAGGGAGGTGAGGGTGGAAACGCCGTTTTCGCTCAGCCGGCCCGTATGGGCGACCATTTCGCCCCCCCGGATCAGGAGGACGGCTTCGGCGCCCACTTCCTGCGCCAGCCGGGACATCAGGGGCAGAACGTCCGGAATCGCCCCTCCTACAGAAGCACGGGCGGGTGCCCCTTCCGTCTGTCTCGGGGCCGTCAACGGTCGGGCCAGAGCCTGCTGGATCCGTTCGGGTAGTTCGGGGAGAAAAAAGGGCTTGGGGAGAGTACCCTGAATGGATACATCCGCCAGTTCCGCTGGAATCTCTTCGCCCTCCAGCGGGATGACCATCAGCCGGAGGTCCGGGTGCCCCTGGCGCAGGGCGCGCACCAGTTGGGCGGCAGGAAAGTCAGAGAGGCCCATATCCACAATGGCCATGGTGTAATCGGCGGCAGCGGTGGCCTGCAAGGCCTCGTGCCCACTGGCCACCACATCCGCGCGCATCTCCATGCTCTCCAGTTCCTGCTGGAGGAGCATCGCAAAGGCCTCATTCGCATCGGCAATCAGGATTCGCTTCATCAGACCCCATACGACACTCAATTGCCGGCGGCGTCATATCTTGCTGGTGCGATAGACGGTAACTACTTCAGGTGGCTGGCGGTCAACGTCCACGAAACTCGCATCTGGTGAAGCACCGCCCCACTGCTGACTATGGGCGGGACGCGACCTCGGCCTGACTGACAATGACCCGCCGGGTGGCGATGTACCAGGAGGAGATGGTCGCCAGACGGTCAGAGGGCGTCGTCAGCGGGCCGATTTGAACGCCCTGGACTTTCCGGCTCACACCGTAGGTATAGACGGGCTGGTAGAGCAGGATGGCGGGGACTTCCTCAGCGAAGAGTTCCTGAAATTCCCGATAGAGAGCGGCCTGACGGGTCGGGTCCACCGTGATGCGGGCTGTCTCTATAACCTCGCTGATCCGCCGATGATCCAGCCCGGCATAGTTCTGCCCGCCGGTGATTTGCGTCTGATGCCAGAGGGGATAAGGATCGGGGTTGCCAGGGAGGGCCAGTTCCACCAGCGCGGCCTGGTAGTCCCGCCGTTCCAGCCGGTCCCGCAGTTCCAGGGGAGGAACGGTGATGACGCTGACATGAACACCGATGGCCTGCCACTGACGGGCCACCTCCTGGGCAACGGCCACCAGCACAGGGTCGGTGGAAGAGAGTAAGGTGAAGGAAAAACCTACTTCCCCCTTTACCCGCACCCGGCCGCCCGGAGGGATTTTCCACCCGGCTCCATCCAGCAACGCGCCGGCCTTCTGCGGGTCGTACTCGTAGTGGCGGATGCCTTCGTAATAGGCCCAGGTCCCGGCCAGAAGGGGACTGTGGGCTACAATAGCCTGTCCTTCCAGCACACCCTCCACCAGCCCCTGCCGGTCCAGGCCGTAGAGGAGCGCCTGCCGGACTTCCTTCTTCTGAAAGAAGGGCAATTCCTCTTTCTTTGCCAGGTTCAGGAAGACAAGCACCTGGTCGGCCATCGGAGCGGAATAGAGGCTGAGATTCACCTCCTGCCGGGCCTGGGGCAATTCCGAGAGCCCAATCCGTCCCACTCCCTCTACCTCTCCAGCCTGGAAAGCGCGGAACACGCTCTGATAAGACGGGTAAAAGCGAAATCGTACGCCCTCCAGGTAGGGCTTAGGGCCATAGTATTCCGGATTGGGCTTCAACAAAATAGAGACGATGTCCCCTTCTTGAGTCTCTACCTCTGACACCTGAAATGGGCCGCTGCCCACCGGCTGGAGGTTGAAGTCCAGGTGCGGCAGGTCAGCCGCCCGCACGCCCTCCAGAATATGGGCCGGGAGGAGTCCGATGGTGGTGTAATCCAGGAACGGCGCGAACGGTTCGGAGAGAACGAATCGGACAGTGCGGTCATCGTCCTTGAAAACCTGGACAGTGCGCCACATGGCGCCCAGGTCAGAGGGGCCAGGAAAGTCGGGGTCCTGCATCAGACCGATGGTGAAGAGGAGGTCGTCGGCGGTCAGAGGAGCACCGTCTGGCCAGCGGAGCCCGCTGCGCAGATGGAAAATGTAGGTCAGGCCGTCCAGGGAAGTCTCCCACTTCAGGGCCAGATCGGGCTCCACTTCGCCCCGGGCGTTCATCCGGGTGAGGCCGCTATAGACCAGAGCACAGAGGTCCCGGTCCGCGTCATTGTAGGCAGCCAGAAGCGGGTTGATCGCATGGGGGAATCCCGCTATTCCCTCCACATAAGTCCCTCCCGGCGCCGGGATCGTGACGGTGGTATAGGTGAATGCCAGAGAGACCAGTGCGATAACCAGCAGGGTGACTCCAGCGCCGATGAGCAGGGCCGGCCAGCGGACAGTTCGTGCCATACGCGCTTACGCTGGACCGATGACGACGGCGTTGAGAATGGCGATGATGAAGAAGAGAACAGCCAGGATGATGGTGACGATGAAGAGGGTTTTCTCCACGCCTCGCCGGGTTCGGTAGATGGAGGTTTCGCCGCTGCCAAAAATGGCGCCCAGCCCGCTGCTGCGAACCTCCAGCAGGATAACCGCCGTGAGCGCTATGCCCAGGATAATCTGGACAATGTACAGGTATGTGCTCATTCCTCGGGTCTCCTCCGTAACTATGCGCTGACGGAAAGTCAGCCCCTTTCTGGGCCTCTGGCCAAGGACGGCCTGCGCCGTCCTCCCAGGGCGTCAACGCAGGTTGACGCCTGGCACGAAGCGCCCCGGGGAGGCCGATTTCCAAATCGGCGCACTCCAGGGCCAACGCCCGCGCAAAACGCCCAACGTAGAGGCAGGCGCAAGGCCTGCCCCTACGTTGCCCCTGCCCTCCATCGGCACTTGGCCGGCCTCCCCAACCCAGTTTGCAGTATTATAACACCGCCTTAGGTTAGAGGCAAGCGAGATGACCCATTGCATCCCTGCCAATCTCTGCTATACTTGAAGGCATCTCTCCAAAGGAGGTAAGCATGGAACCCCGGGCCAGTGCCCGCATCAGTGCCCGTGCGTTTGCCCAATCGCTGGTTATCCTCTTTACCCTGATGATGGTGGCGGGTCTGCTGACCCGCGTTGTCCCCGCCGGGATGTACAACCGTGTCTCAGTAGATGGCCGGGAAATGATTGACCCTACTTCATACCGGATGACCCAGCGGCCCGATTATCCTATCTGGCGGTGGTTTACGGCTCCAATAGAGGTGCTGGGCGCACCCGGTAATCTGACGGTCATCGTTATCATTATCTTTATTCTTTTTATCGGCGGCTCGTTTGCGGTGCTGGACCGGAGCGGCATCGTACGGGCTGCCATCGGACGCATCGTGAGGCGTTTCGGGCGGGAAAAGTACACCCTCTTACTGGTCATCTCGTTCTTCTTTATGGCGCTGGGTGCCTTCTTCGGTATCTTTGAGGAGGTCGTCCCGCTGGTGCCGGTGATGGTTGTTCTCTCCTACTCCCTGGGCTGGGACGCTCTGGTGGGCCTGGGGATGTCCGTGCTGGCGACCAATCTGGGCTTCTCGGCGGCCCTCACCAATCCCTTCACCATTGGGGTTGCCCAGAAACTGGCTGATCTGCCCCTCTTTTCGGGCTGGTGGCTGCGACTCCCTGTCTTTCTCGTCGTGTATGCCCTCTTCGCGGCCTTCCTGACCAACTACGCCCGAAGGATTGAGCGGGACCCGACCCGTTCCCCTGTCCATCAAGAAGACCCAGCGGAGCGGGGAAAGTACCAGGCCATGCAGTCCGGGCCCGGCGGTGAGCCCCCCCACGTGGGCCGCGCGCTGACCTGGTTCGGCGTCTTTACCCTGCTCATCCTGGTTGTGTTGTTTGTCGGTCCGTTTACCCCCGCCCTCTCGGATTACACGCTGCCGGTAGTGGGTCTGCTCTTCCTCCTCGCGGGGGTCGGAGCAGGGCTACTCTCAGGCGCAGGCGGCAAGGCGGTAGGACAGGCACTGATAGAGGGGTGGAAGGGGATCGCGGCCAGCATCCCTCTCATCCTGATGGCCGCCAGCATCCGCCATATCGTCGTCCAGGGCGGCATTATGGATACGATTCTCCACTGGGCATCCCGGCCCTTCAGCCAGGCCAGCCCCCTGGTCGCTGTTCTCGCTATGTACGGCCTGACCCTAATTCTGGAGTTTTTCGTCCCTTCTGGATCGGCCAAGGCCTTCCTGATGATGCCTATTCTCCTGCCTCTGGGGGAACTTCTGGGCGTTACCCGCCAGACAACCGTCCTGGCCTACTGTTTCGGCGATGGTTTCTCCAACATGGTATACCCCACCAACGCGGTCCTGCTTATCTCGCTGGGGCTGACCTCCGTCAGTTACCCCAAATGGCTCCGATGGTCGCTCCCGCTCTGGTTGTGGGTGGTCCTGGTGACGGTCGTCTTTATGGCCGTGGCCGTGTTGATCCGCTACGGGCCGTTCTGAACATCGGGGAGGTTTGCGGCAGGCAGCAAAGCCACTCACCGCTAAAACAAACTGCTAAGGAGGACGAATGTCGCGAGTTCTCGTTCCGGGTGCCGGATTGGTTGCCCGTCCACTGGTCCGATATCTGCTGGACCAGCCGGATTTCCGGGTTGCCGTCGCCAGCCGGACGGTGGAAAAGGCCCGCGCGCTGATCGGAGACCGTCCCAATGGAGAGGCATTGGCTTTTGATATGGAACGGGAGCCGGAACGGCTGGACGCGCTGGTCGCTCAGGCTGACCTGGCGGGTAATTGACCGGGTCCACGCGGACGGCGGGCGAGTGATCTCGCTCCGTTCCTACTACGGGGGCCTCCCCGCACCGGAGGCGAACACAATCCCTTCGGCTACAAGTTCTCCTGGAGCCCCCGGGGGGTACTCCTGGCCGGCCGCAACGACGCCCGCTATCTGGAAGACGGGCAGGTGGTGGAGGTTCCCAACCGACACCTCTTCGCCACCCGTCATCCCGTGCCGGTAGAGGGCGTCGGCGTGCTGGAGGCGTACCCCAACCGGGACTCCCTCCCATATTGACCTCTACGGCATCCCGGAGGCCCGTACAATGTACCGGGGGACCCTCCGCTATCCTGGCTGGTGCGAGACCTGGCAGAAGTTTGTGGAACTGGGGCTCCTGGACCTGACGGAGCGGGAGGACCTGGCCGGGATGACCTACCGGCAATTACTGGCCCAACTGATCGGCTGTCCGGAGACGTCCGACCTGCGCCGGGACCTGGCCGTCCACCTGAACCTGCCCGAAGACTCCCCTGTTCTGGACCGCTTTGAGTGGTTGGGGCTTTTCAGCGATGCCCCCCTTCCGCCTCAGCGGACGATTCTGGACGTCCTGGCCGTCCGCATGCAGGAGAAACTCCAGTATGCCCCCGGCGAGCGGGATATGGTGGTGCTGTTGCACGACTTCGTGGCCGAATACCCGGACCGCCGGGAGCGGATTCGCTCCTGGCTGGTGGATTTCGGCATCCCCTACGGCGATACGGCCATGGCGCGGACGGTAGGCCTCCCCGCCGCCATCGCTACCCGGCTCATCCTGCAGGGTGTTATCCGGCTGACCGGGGTCCATATTCCTGTCCGGCCCGAAATCTACCAGCTGGTGCTGGCGGAACTGGAAGAGCGGGGCATCCGGGTGGAGGAACGGCTGGAATAGGGGCAGGGGCAATAACGGACACGGACAATAGATGTGGGGCGTTCCGATTTGCATCCGCGTCGTCCGCTTGTCCACTGAATTCCTGAAATCGGCATCTTTGGGGGCGGCTCTGCTCCTGCTGGCACTGCTGAGTGCCTGCGGGACGCCGCTGACATCCCTCCCTGCGACCAGTCCCCTGGTGACCCCTGATCCGTTCCCGGCCCTGCTGGCCCTGGGGGATGCCCGCGCGGCGAATCGGGAGCGGTCGGCGGCGGAGACGATCTACCGGCAGGCGGCAGACGCCCGTCCGGATAGCCCGATCCCCTACCTGAGGCTGGCCCGCCTCTATCAGGGCTGGAACCGTCCCCAGGAGGGACGGGACGCGCTGGCTCGGGCACAGGCACGGGGAGCCGACCCGGGGGAAGTGGCTGCCCTGCGGGTGGCCCTCTGCGCCGCGCAGGGGGACTGGGAGCGGGCCGTGGCGGAAGGGGAGCAGGCGCTGGCCCTGAGGGACGACCCGAATACGCTCCGTCTGGTCGCGCGGGGGAACCTCTGGCTGGAGCGGAGAGATGCGGCGCGGGATGCCTACCGGACCCTGGTGGAGCGCAACCCCGCCGACGCAGAGGCCCAGGAGCGACTGGGGTTTTTGCTGGCTCTCACGGACCCGGTCGCCGCCCGGGCCCACCTTCAGGCCGCCAGCACCCTGCTGGCGGAAGCGGTGCTGGCCGCGCTGGAGGAAAAGGAGACGTCGCGCCGCCTGGCCCGAATGGGCCAGGTGGCGCTGGCCTTCGGCGAGCCAGCCCTGGCGGTTCTGGCGCTGCGGCGCGCCACCGCCCTGGCCCCCCACTTTGCTGATGCCCACGCTCTGCTGGGGCGCGCGCTGGAGGAGGTAGGCCGTCCGGAGGCCGCGCTTGCCCATCTGGAAACCGCCGCCCAACTGGCGCCGGATTCGCCCCTGGCCCGCTCCCTGCTGGGCCTCCACTACCTGAACCAGGGGAACTCCGCCGCTGCCCGCCCGCATCTGGAGGCCGCCTACGATCTGGACCCCCAGAACCCGGCCTTCGCGCTCTACCTGGCCTTCCTCTACGCCGACCTGGGGCAATACGCGGTTGCCGACGTCTGGCTGGCAGAGGCCACCCGCCTGGCGCCGGAAGACCCGCATATTCGGGAAGCCGTCGCGCGGTTCTATCTGGACCGGTTTCCCGGGGATGCGCGCGGGGTGGCGGCGGCCCGCGAGGCCGTCCGTCTGGCGCCCAAGGCGGCTTCAGCCCATGCCCTGCTGGGCCGCGCCCTCCTCTTCGCCGGGGACTACGCTGGGGCGGAAGAGGCGCTCCGGAAAGCGCTGGAGTTGGCACCCGACCTGGCGGTGGCCCACTACGACCTGGGACGTCTCTACGCCCTGCGGGGCCAGGAGGATGCGGCCCGGGCCGAGTTCACCCGTGCCCTGGACCTCAACACCGAACCGGCGCTGCGGGAGGAGATAGAGGCGTATGTTTCCAAACGGTAAATGAAACGCCACAGGAAGTTGCGGAGTTTCCCGCTCTGTGATATACTTTAACCACCTGATGCAAAGAGATGGCCGCACTCTTTGCGATGTCGGGAAAGGAGGTGGTCGCAGAGAAGGATGACTGCTCCCCTTATTGCTCCCTCTGCCGCGATGCCGTCTCCGTCAATCACTCAACCCAGCCATAAAGGAGGACCCATGAAACGCGTTCCGATCGCCCTGACTCTGTTGCTGATGGCCGCTCTCCTGGTCGGCTGTGCCCGGCCGACACCTACTCCTCCGCCGCCCAAACCCACCGAGACTCCCACTGTAGCCGCGCCTCCCACGGAGGTCCCAACCCCCACCCCGGTCGTCAAGAAAGTAGTGATCGGCTTCACTGCCTCTCAGACCGGGAAACTGAACGTGGAATCCACCCGTCAGATCAACGGCCTCACCCTGTGGATGGAGCAGGTCAACGCGGCGGGCGGGCTGAAACTGGCCGACGGGACCATCGTCCTCTTTGAGGCCAAATTCTACGACGACGAGAGCAACAAGGACCGGGTGCAGGAACTCTACACCCGCCTCATCAACGAGGACAAGGCGGACTTTCTGATCAGCCCGTACTCCAGTGGCCTGGCGGACGCAGCGGCGGTCATTGCCGAGCAGTACGGCAAGATTATGATCACCACCGGCGCCGCCTCCGACAGCACCTACAAAAAGGGCTACACCCTGGTCTACCAGACCTACACCCCGGCCAGTCGCTACCTGACAGGCGCGTTTGACCTGTTAGCGGCGCTGGACCCCACCGTCAAGAAGGTCGCCATCATTCACGAGAACGATAAGTTCTCCACCGACGTCTGCGACGTGGCGAAAGCCTACGGCGAAGGCAAGGGGTATGAGATCGTCCTCTACGAGGGGTACGACAGCGGGACGGCGGACTTCGCGCCCTTCATTAACAAGATTCCCGCCGGGACGGAGGCCATTATGGGCGGCGGCCATTTCGCCGACGGGAGCACCTTCGCCCGCCAATTGCACGAGAAGGGCGTGCCGGTGAAGTTCATCGCCCTGCTGGTGGCCCCGCCGGAGCCAAAGTTCGCCGAACTGGGCGACGCCGCGCTGGGCATCATCGGGCCGAGCCAGTGGGAGCCCCAGGCCAAGTATTCGCCCGAGGCCGCCCAGGCCGCCGGGCTGGAGTGGTACGGCCCCACAGTGGAGGAATTTGTCTCCGCATACAAGGCCAAATTCAACGAAGACCCCTCCTACCACAGCGCGGGCGGTTACGCGGCCGGCCTGATCCTCCAGAAAGCCATAGAAGCCGCCGGCTCTCTGGATACCGAGAAGGTCAAGGCCGCGCTGGATGGGATGGGCATTATGACCTTCTACGGCGCGATCAAATTTGACACCTCCGCCGAGGCGCACGGCCTTCAGATCGCGCACGAGATGGTCTATATCCAATGGCAGAAGGACGCGGCGGGCAATCTGGTCAAACAGGTGGTCTGGCCTGCTGAGGCCCAGTCCGCCCAGCCGCTCTATCCGCTCTCCCGCTAATCCCCTCCCCTCTCCCGCAGGCCCGGGAGGGCCTGCGGGAGGCTTTTTAAGGAGTGACGTATGCTGGCCCAAATCCTCGCTTCGCTGGTAGATGGCATTCTGCTGGGATTTGTCTACGGACTGGCTGCAATGGGCCTGAGCCTTATCTGGGGCGTGATGCGGGTCATCAACCTCAGCCACGGCGCTATTATGGCGCTGGGAATGTTCGGCATCTACCTGGCCTTCACCCATCTGGGGTTGAACCCCTATCTGGCTCTCCTGCTTCTGGCTCCTGTCAGCCTCCTTTTCGGCTTCCTGCTCTATGGTGTTGCGGTTCACCGCATTATCAATGCCCCTCATCTCTCCAGTCTGCTGGCCACGTTCGCCGTCGATATGATGGTCATCGGCATCGGGACGGCAGTCTTTACCACCTCCCTCTACAATGTGGATTTCTCGTTGGGGACGGTGCGGGCAGGCGTCCTGGCCCTCCCCGGTACCCGTTTGGCAGCGGCGGCGGCGGCCGTCCTGATTACTGCCGGGCTCTATCTTTTCCTCTACCGAACCCGACCGGGGAAGGCCATTCGCGCCGTCGCCAATAACCGGGCGGCCGCCGCCCTGATGGGCATCCCTCCTGCCCAGACCCTGGCGCTCAGTTTCGGGATTGGTACCCTCCTGGCCGCGCTGGCCGGAGGTCTCATTACCACTTTCTTCCCCTTCACCATTCTGAGCGGTAGCGGCTATCAATCCAAATCCTTCGTCATCTGTGTCCTGGGCGGGCTGGGTAACCCGCTGGGGGCCCTCCTGGGCGGCCTGATCCTGGGCGCGATGGAGGGCCTGATCCCCATCGTCCTGCCGGTCAGTTGGGTGCCCGTTTTGGAGTTCACCCTCTTCGTCCTCATCCTGCTCATCCGCCCCAGTGGCCTCTTAGGAGCACGGACATGAAACCCTGGCGTCAACCCGGTTTCTGGATTCCCCTTCTGCTGGTCCTGGTGGGTGGAGGGGTGTCTCTCCTCCTCCGTAAGGACACCCTCCGCGAGATGACCTTCACTATGTTGATGTACGTTGCGCTGGCCTCCAGTCTGAACATCCTGATGGGTTACACCGGCTACGTTAACTTTGGCCACATCGTCTTCTTCGGGCTGGGCGGCTACACCGGCTTCTATCTCATTAGCCAGCACGGCTGGCACCTGACCCCGGCGGCCCTGGTGGGAGGACTGGCCGCTGCGCTGCTGGCTGCGCTCCTGGGACTGGCGGTCCTGCGGCTGCGGGGCGCCTACTTCGCCCTGGCGACCATCGGGATCAATGAGGCGGCGCGGGCCTTCGTCAACAATTTTGGCCCTTTCGGCGGCCCCACTGGCCTCTTCGTCAACTTCGCCGCCTATCGCCGCTATGGCGGCGCGCCCCAGGCCCTCTGGCTCACCTACACCCTGCTTCTCCTCACGACACTGATCGCCGTCGTCGTCAGTTATACGACCAAAAACTCCCGCTTCGGGCTGGGATTGCTGGCCATCCGGGAGGACGAAGATGCCGCTATGGTCATGGGCGTCCGGGCGCCGCTGGCTAAGACCATCGCCTACGTGATTTCCGCCTTTTTCCCCGGCATCATCGGTACCCTCTTTTTCTTTAAGAACGGCAACGTGGAGCCGGGAGACGCCTTCCGGCTGCACATGTCCATTGAGGTGCTGGTGATGATTATGCTGGGAGGGAACGGGACTATCCTGGGGCCCATCCTGGGCGCGGCGGCCTACGAGCGGCTGCGGGGATACCTGTTGACCAGTCCCCTTTTCAAGAGCCTTCACCTGGCCTTTGCCGGACTGGCGCTTCTGCTGATTGTGCTCTTTATCCCGGCGGGCCTCGTCGGCTGGCTGCGCCGCCGTTTCCTCGTCCTGCGGCGATGGCTGGAATAAGCGGGGCGGGGATCAATCTGCGTTCCCGAACGAGGAGGGCCGGATGATTCTTCAGGTAGAGAACGTCTCCAAACGGTTCGGGGGCCTGCAGGCCCTGCAAGGCGTCAGTTTCGGATTGCCGGAAGGACAAATTCTGGGCCTCATCGGCCCTAACGGCGCCGGCAAGACGACGCTGTTTAACGTCATCAACGGGGTCTATCCACCGGAGAGCGGGCAGGTGATCTTCCGGGGGGAGGACATCACCGGCCAGCCGCCCTATGAGGTCGCTCGTCGGGGCCTGGCTCGCACCCATCAGATCGTCCGTCCACTGAACGAACTGACTGTCCGCCAGAACGTGATAGTCGGCGCGTGCTACGGGCGGGAGGGACTCTCGTACGCCGCCGCTGCCCGCGTTGCCGACCAGATGCTGGAGCGGGTCGGGCTGGCGGAGCGGGCGGACCAACTGGCAGGGAGCCTCAACATTGCCCAGAAAAAGCGGCTGGAACTGGCCCGCGCGCTGGCCTCCCAGCCGTACCTTCTTCTGCTGGACGAGGTGCTGGCGGGGCTGAACCCGGCGGAAGTGACGGCCATGCTGGACCTCCTGCGCCGGATTCGGGATGAGGGAGTGACCATCCTGATGATTGAGCACGTCATGCAGGCGGTGATGGGCATCTCCGACTACGTGATTGTGCTGGATTACGGGAAGAAGATCGCCGAGGGGACGCCGCAGGAAGTTGCCAATGACCCGCGTGTCATTGAGGCCTACCTGGGCGACCCGAAACTGGCCCGGCATCTGCTGGGGGGTGAGGGAAATGACCCCCGCCCATCATCCGAGAAGGGGGCATGATGAGCGCGGTGCTGGAAGTCCAGGACGTCGCATCGGGATATGGCGAGGTCCAGATTCTCTGG
The DNA here is from genome assembly GCA_036172315.1 of Anaerolineae bacterium. Lineage (GTDB taxonomy): Bacteria > Chloroflexota > Anaerolineae > B4-G1 > DUEL01 > SpSt-77. The sequence continues at coordinate 33,164 of JASFBC010000243.1, forward strand.
GGGGTCTCCCTCCGGCTGGAGGAGGGGAAACTGACCACCCTGATCGGCTCCAACGGGGCGGGAAAAACCACCCTCCTGCGGACCGTTACCGGGCTTCTCCGCCCGTGGAAGGGGAAAATCCTCTTTCAGGGGAAGGAGATCACCCGGCTTCCGCCGCACGAGCGGGCCAATGCCGGTATCGCCCTGGTCCCCGAGGGGCGGCAACTCTTCACCGAGATGACGGTCGCCGAGAATCTGGAGATGGGGGCCTTTTCCCGCCGGGCAGTCGCCCACCGCCAGAAAAACCTGGAGCGGGTCTTTGATCTCTTCCCCCGTCTGAAAGAGCGGCAGCATCAGAAGGCGGGTACGCTGAGCGGCGGGGAGCAGCAGATGTTAGCGGTGGCGCGCGGGCTGATGGCGGAGCCGGAGGTTCTGATGATAGACGAACTCTCCCTGGGGCTTTCGCCCATCCTCTCCCTGAGCCTCTTCGAGACGATGCGGCAATTGCGGGCGGAGGGATTGACCATTCTGTTGGTGGAGCAGAACGTCCATATGGCGCTGGCCATCAGTGAGTACGCCTATGTCCTCAGCGAAGGGCGCATCTGGATGGAGGGGCCAGCACAGGAGATTGCTGCTAAAAAGGAAATCCGCCAGGCATATCTGGGGATATAGTCTCTTTCCCCCTTGTCTTTTCCTCACAGGGGCCGTTGGCAGCGGGACCGGGTGAATCTCTCCGCAGCGCGAGAGGTACTGGCGGTCATCGCCCTGTTGCTCTCCTACATCCTGGCGCCCATCCTGGCGGATACGGTAGGACATATCTGGATGGGGGCCATTATGGGCGCGCTGGTCGCCGCAGGATACCTCATCGCCGCGTTCGGCATCCGGGAACGCCCGCTGGAGGAAGAGACCACCCTCGGGTCGCTTCACTCCTTGAAATTGTTCTCTCCAGCCGTCCTTTCCGGTGGTTCCTGGGTGCGAACATGGCGAAGGAGTACATCTGGCTGGCTCTGGCCGCGACGCTCCCCTTCTGGCGCAAGTACGCCCTGGGCATCCTGGGCCCAACCGAGGTCTTCGGGGTCCGCATGAATCCTGGAGACGTGGAGGCCCTTCTGCTGGGGGTGCCCATTCTGCTGACCGCGCCCTCCATCCTGCTCTGGCGGCCCATTGTCCCCCGGCTGGGCTACCGACGGGCCTGGATTCTCTCTCCTGATGACCTTCGCCCGCAACTTCTCTATGGGCTTTCTGGGGACGGTCCTGGCGGCCCCGGGGCTGGCCGGCTCTATGATTATGCCACTCCCCGTCCTTTCGGAGATTGTGGACGACGACGCGGCTCGGCACGGTTACCGTCGCGAGGGCATCTTCTTGGAGGAACCATGCCACTTCCCCCCCAAAGGCCGTCCGCAAGGAGAAATCTTCGCCGAACTAGAGCGCTTCAAGGCCCGCGACCTGGACTGGAAGGCCGGGCGGGTCTGGGCCTACGTCTACAACCCCGGCGACGAGGTCCGCGAAGTGGTTAACCGGGCCTATACCATGTTCCTCACCGAGAACGCCCTGGACCCCACCGTCTTCCCCAGCCTGCTGCGACTGGAGATGGAGGTGGTGCGGATGGTCGCCGATCTGCTCCGGGGCGATGAGAACGTCGTCGGCCACCTGACCACCGGCGGGACCGAGAGCAACATGCTGGCGGTGAAGACGGCGCGGGATTGGGCGCGCGCCCACCGCCCCGAGATCACCCAGCCGGAAATGGTCCTTCCCATCACCGCCCATGGCTCCTTCCACAAAGCCGCCCACTACCTGGGCGTCCGCCCCGTGGTGGTGGAGACGGATCCCCGGACGTTCCAGGTGGACCCTCAGGCCATGCGGGCCGCCATCACCCCCCATACCATTCTCCTGGTCGCCTCGGCCCCCAACTGGTCGCAGGGGGTGGTGGACCCCATCCCCCAGATTGCCGAGATTTTTCCACGTGGACGCCTGTGTGGGTGGGTTCTACCTCTCCTTCCTGCGCAAAATGGGGTATCCTCACCTCCATCTCCGCCGACCTGCACAAGTACGGTTATGCGGCTAAGGGAGCCTCCACCATCCTTTACCGCAGTAAGGAGATTCGCCGCTACCAGTTGCTGCCTACGCCCTTATCAACACGACGATGTTGAGCAGTAAGTCGGGCGGGCCGATGGCCGGGGCCTGGGCGGTGTTGAACTACTTGGGCGAAGAGGGCTTCTGCAACATCGTGCGAACGGTGCACGAGGCGACGCAGCGGCTCATCCGGGGCATCAACGAAATTCCGGAACTGCGCGTTCTGGGCGAACCGGCGATGTGCCTGTTCTCCTTCACGTCCGACCAGATCAACGTCTTCCAACTGGCGGACGCGATGGCCCGGCGCGGCTGGTACATCCAGGCCCAGCCGTCCACACCGGTCACCCCCCGTAGCCTCCACATCTCGGTGCACTACGGGAACGCGCATCAGGTGGACGCACCGCTGGCAGACCTGCGGGAGGCGGTGGAAGAGGTAAAACGGGCCACGCTAATAGATACCGGGAACGTCCGGGCGATGGTGGCTTGGGCGCTGGGGAGCCCCAACCCGCAGGAGGCGTTCCGGCAGTTAATGGGGACGATGGGAATTGAGGGCACCGAACTGCCTGAGGAACTGGCCCTCATCAACGAGATTCCGGACCTGCTGCCGGACCCCCTGGCGGATGCCCTGTTGATTGAGTACTTCAACAATCTCTACGTCTGACATTCTCGGGAGGGGAGTTGGATTTCTACTGCCCTCATTGTCAGCGGACGTATCCTCCCGACCCCACCCGCGTGCGCTGCGATTGCGGTGGGGTGCTGGACCTGCGCGGCGCGCCCGTGCTGAACCCGGCCCAGATCCGGCGGGATGAATTCACCCTCTGGCGCTACCGGCACGCCCTGCCTGTCCCGCCCGATGTCCCCCCGGTTACCCTGGGGGAAGGGATGACCCCCCTGGTGGAGGCTCGCTGGGGAGACCTCTCCATCTTCCTGAAATGCGAGTTCCTCAATCCCACCGGCTCGTTCAAAGACCGGGGGACAGCAGTGCTGGTGACGGCGCTGGCAGCGGCGGACGTAGGGCATGTCGTGGAGGATTCCTCCGGCAATGCCGGCTGTAGCCTGGCAGCCTACGCGGCTCGCGCTGGTATCCGGGCCACCATCTACGTCCCGGCCCATGCCTCCCCTGGGAAGCAGGCCCAGATTGCCGCCTACGGCGCCCATCTGGTCCCGGTGCCCGGCCCTCGCGGCCAGGCCGCCCGGGCAGTGCTGGAGGCCGCCACCTCCGGCGCCGTCTACGCCAGCCACGTCTATCATCCTCTCATCCATGCCGGGATGAAGACTGCCGCGTACGAAATCTGGGAGCAACTGGGCGGCCATCTCCCCGACGCCGTCGTCCTTCCGGTGGGGCATGGGAGCCTGCTTCTGGGGCTGGCTCAGGGGTTCGCCGAACTGGGGGGACGAATGCCCCGCCTCTTCGGAGTCCAGGCGGCGGCCTGCGCCCCTCTGGCGGCGGCGTGGAAGGCTGGCGCCGCCGACCCTCTGCCCGTCCCAGAGGGGGAGACCGTCGCGGAGGGGGTGCGCATCGCGGCGCCCGTGCGCGGGCGGGCCATCCTGGAGATCGTCCGCAAAAGCGGCGGGGCCTTTCTGGCGGTAACGGATGAAGAAGTCCTGACGGCCCGGCAGCGGCTGGCCCATCAGGGCTTCTTCGTGGAGCCGACCTCCGCCCTGGCCGTCGCCGCGCTGGATCTCCTGCACCCCTATCTGGAGGGGACGGTGGTGGTGATACTGACCGGCAGTGGGCTGAAATCCAAATGAGGGGAGATAACCGGTTGGGGGTGGGGGCCTTCGGCTGCCGCCCCGCCCTTACCGCCTGCATAACTATTCAGTTGACTGAAGTCAGCCTCCCCGGGCCTGCGGCCCCCGGACGGCCTGCGCCGCCCTTTCCGAGCGTCAACGGAGGTTGACGCCCGGCACGAAAGCGCCCAGGGGAGGCCGATTTCCAATCGGCGCCAGGAGGGCGATCTCCATCGGGCTGAATAGTTACCCGCCTGCTACCGACCTGGACTGGCTGCAAAGACCGCGTCCAGAAGGGCCCGCCGCTCCGGCGGCGCCATCGGCCGGGGCCGGGCTCCCTCCTCCAGAAGCGCCGTCCGCAAATCTACCCCCAATAACCGCCCGTCGTAGAAGATCAACCGGTCTATGAACTCCTGGCGGGTCCCCAGCGATTGCATCTGGTCAAAAAACAGATTCCCCAGGCCATAGTGGATGAAAGCCCCCGCGTGAAAGTCAAACCCCTGCGGCTGGTGGGCCTGGCTTCCCTGAACCACCACCGCGCCGGCCTCCGCCAGAGCGCGGAAATCGGCCACCTGCTGGGGCGTGGGAGAGTACTCGTAGGTCTCATAGTACTGGACGGTGACAATAGGCAGGTACCCCTCCGCCCGCAGGGCCGCCACCTTCTCCCGAATCCAGGCCCAGTCCCCACACGGGGCGGCGCCGGGGGAATCCTCCGTCGCATAGGCATAGGACGGGCCAACGGCGTTGCACCCGATAAAGGCCAGCCGGTTCGGCCCCAGGGTGACCGTGACCGGCATCATCGCTTCGGCCAGGTTGGCCCCACCGCCGAACCACCGCCACCCCCGCTGCCGGAACAGGTCCAGCGTATGCAGACTGGGGCCGGTCCCATAGTCGTTATTGTGGTTGCCGGTCAGTTCTACGATGTCCGTCCCCACCGCGTCCAGCAGTTCTATGTACCGCTCATGGGCGCAGAAGGTCATTGTCCCCAGGCGGGGCGGGACGGGACAATCCGGGGTGAAGGAGACCTCATTGCTGATGTGGGTCAGGTCGGCCTCCAGAAGCCAGGGGGCGATATCGCGGGCCGGATAGGTAACGCCCTTCTGCTCCATCGTCTGGGCCGTCCCCCGGGTGAGCGCGGTGACGCCGGTCATCGCCACCACCGCCATGCGGGACTCGTCCCGGTTAGAGAAGTCGGTGGGGAGGAAGGGGAACGCGTCGGTGCGGCGTTCGGCCCCCAGGTAAAGGGGAACCCCCAGGCCGTAATCCGCCAGCCCCTTTTCCAGGGGCGAGCGGCCATCCACGCGCAGGACTTTCCAGCGGGGCTCCAGTTCGTGGAAGGAGACCAGGGCCCAGCCGTTCAGGTTCAGCGCTTCGGTGAAGAGGGCTCCGGGCTCCACGACCCGGACCGCCTGACCCGTCGGCGGGCCCCACCGGGTGGAGAAGACCCCCAGGGTGTCGGGGGTGACCAGCAGGGGGTGGAGGGCGAAGGGGCCGGTCGGGGCGCCCGTCCATGTGGCCTGCAGGTCCGAAAGGGCAACCTCATCGTCCGGGGTGAAGAAGGGGGCCGCCAGAACGTAAGTCCAGGCGCCGACGGGGCGGGCATTGGGGAGGGCTTCTCCGTCCAGCCGGACCTGAGTCCCGGCGGGGTCATCGGCCCAGAGGAAGTGAACGGGGTCGGCCTCTACGGCGGCCCGCAGGCGGGCGCAGGCTTCAGCGGGGACGGCAGGCTCACATCCCACCGTCACCGGCCAGGCCGGCGTGGGGGTGGGCGCGGGGGTAGGCGTCCGCGTGGGCGTCGGGGTGGCGGTGGGCCGGGGTGTCCGCGTCGGGGTGGGAGTGAAGGCGGGGGTGAACGGCGCGTCGCAAGCCACCAGCGCCCCCAACCCCAGCGCGAGGGTGAGGAGGAGCAGGAACCAGACGCCACTCCGCTTCGCTCCGCGACTCGCTGCGAACGGGAAGGGGGTGCGATTGCTCATTCCGCCATTATGTCTTGTTAATTTTAAATTTCTCAAATAATCCCCAGCGTTTTACCCACCCGTTCAAAGGCCTCCAGAACAAATTCCAGGTGCTCGTCGGTGTGGGTGGCCATGTAGGAAGTCCGCAGCAGTTCCTGGCCTTCCGGTACAGCCGGAGAGAAGACCGGATTGGTGTAGACACCGGCGTCAAAGAGCATCTTCCAGGCCAGGAGGGTAAGGTTGCGGTCGCCGATGATGATGGGGATGATGGGGGTCTGACTGTTGCCGATGTTGAAGCCCAGGCGGCGGAACTCCGCCCGCATCTGCTCGGCGATGGCGACGACCCGTCGGGAGTGCTCCGGCTCCGTCCCCATAATCTCCAGTGCAGCCAGGGCGGCGGCGGCATTGGCAGGGGGAATGCTGGCGCTGAAAATGAGGGAGCGAGCAAAGTGCTGGATGTAGTGGATAACGTCGGCGTCTCCAGCGATGAATCCGCCCAGGCTGGCAAAGGACTTGCTGAAGGTGCCCATGATGAGGTCCACCTGGTCGGTGACGCCGAAGTAGGCCGCTGTGCCCCGCCCATCGGCCAGGACGCCGATGGAGTGAGCATCATCTACCATGAGCCGCGCGCCGTATTTCCGGCAGACCCGGATGAGGTCAGGCAGGGGGGCGATGTCGCCGCCCATGCTGAAGACACCGTCCACCACGACCAGTTTCCCGGTCTCCTCAGGGAGGCGCGCCAGCACCCGCTCCAGCGCGTCCACGTCGTTGTGGGCAAAGCGGCGCATCTCGCCATAGGAGAGGCGGCAGCCGTCAATGATGCTGGCGTGGTCTTCTTTGTCGGTGATGACGAAGTCACCCCGGCCCACCAGCGCCGAGATGGTGCCGACGTTGGTCTGGTAGCCGGTGGAGAAGACCAGGGCGGCCTCTTTGCCGACGAAGCGGGCCAGCCGCCGCTCCAGTTCCAGGTGGAGTTCCAGCGTGCCGTTGAGGAAGCGGGAGCCGGTGCAACTGGTGCCGAAGCGCTGGATGGCGTCCAGTGCGGCCTGACGAACCCTGGGGTGCATCGTGAGGCCCAGATAGTTGTTGGAGCCGATCATAATCAGGCGATGATTGCCCACCCAGGCGACCGGTCCCTCACTTTCGGTGAGAGGGATGAAGTAGGGATAGAGCCCCATCGCCTGGGCTTCTTTGGCGTCGGTGAAAGTGGCGCATTTGGCGAACAGGTCCATCGTAGTCTCCTTATTAAAAATATTTTCTGTGACAGCGGGATGGTTCATCTTCCAGGGGAACGCCCGCAAAAGTGCAAACAAATTTCCCCCAAAATTGAACCATCTCCCTTTGGAGCGCAAAATAAATCTTGCGCTACGTTTCCCCGCCAAACGAAAACGTTGCCCAGGTCGGCAATACAGGGTGGTAGTTATGATTGCACAATCATCACCAATACCCCATCGCCCTGCACTATCACTGCCACCGTGATGATAGCATTCCCTTGTTGATATATCAGCACCAGATTGCCGGTGTTACCTCCACCCACTGCAGCGGTCCGCCTAACCATCGCTCAGAGGGCACTCTTACCCTGACCCAGGCGGAGGGCACAGTCCACCATCTTCTGCTCCAGTGGCTTCAGTCCCTCAGGCAACCCATTTGGCGGGACCCAGCGGGCGGCGAGAATCTCGTTGCTGAGCGGGCCCGCTTCTCCCTCCACCTCACACAGGAAAGCCGTTTCCAGATGGCCGGGAAGGTCATCCAGGTCCACCAGCAGGGGCGGGCCCACCCGAACGGAGAGTCCCACTTCTTCCCTTAACTCCCGCCGGAGCGCGTCCTGGGGCCGTTCGTGCCGCCCTACCCAGCCGCCTGGCAAGCCCCAGGGATAGCGCCCCCGAAAGACGTGCTCCAGCAGCAGGATTTCTCCCCGTTCGTTGAAGACGACCCCCGTCACGCCGACGGTGAACCGGGCGGCGAAAAGCCCGATGAAACGGCTGATCAGCGGGTACAGGAAGGGGAACCGGCGCATCAGTCCGGCAATCCGTTGTTTCAGGGGACGCGGAGCAACGGGGCCTTTCGTGCTCATGGGTATCTCTGGAGGAGAAAATCCGTGCTACGGGTACACCCGCTTCAGGGTACGGGGGAAGGGGATGGCCTCCCGCAGGTGGTCAATACCGCAAATCCAGGCCACCGTCCGCTCCACGCCCAGGCCGAAGCCAGAATGGGGCACGGAACCGTACCGACGCAGGTCAATATACCACTCAAACGCTTCCCGGGGCAGGTTCCATTCCTTCAGCCGCTGAACCAGCAGGTCGGGGTCGGAGATGCGCTCGGAGCCGCCGATAATCTCGCCGTACCCTTCCGGCGCCAGCAGGTCCACGCTCTTGCAGATCTCAGGCCGCCCCGGCCAGGGCTCCATATAGAACGCTTTGGCCCGGGTGGGGTAGCCGTAAACAAACACTGGCTTCTCAAACCGCTTCGTCAGTTCGGTCTCATGCGGGGAGCCGAAATCGTCCCCCCATTCTATCTTCAGGAGTTCCCGCAGTTCCTCGTCCTCTGTCTCCTGACGGATACGGGCCAGAATATCCAGTGCCTCGTCGTAGGAGATGCGTGGGAACGGTGGCTCCACCTTCTCCAGCAGTCGGGTGTCTCGTTCCAGAAGCGCCAGTTCCTGCGCTCGCTCCTCCAGGCAGGTCTGCACGATGTGGATGACGAATTGCTCCTCTATCTCCATCAACTGGTCCAGGTCACAGAAGGCGATCTCCGGCTCCACCATCCAGAATTCGGTGAGGTGGCGACGGGTTTTGGACTTTTCGGCGCGGAAGGTGGGGCCGAAACAGTAGACTCGCCCGAAGGTGTAGATGTTGGCCTCGTTATACAACTGGCCCGACTGGCTGAGGTACGCCGGCTCACCGAAGTAGTCGGTCTGGAAGAGGGTGGTCGTCCCCTCGCAGGCCGCCGGGGTGATGATAGGCGTGTCCATGTTTATGAAACCGTGGCTGTCCAGCCAGTCCCGGATGGCACGGATGACAGTGGCGCGCACCCGCAGGATGGCCCACTGCCGCCGGGAGCGAATCCAGAGGTGGCGGTGATCCAGCAGGAAATCCACCCCATGCTCTTTGGGCTGGATGGGGTACTCCTCAGCAATCTGGACCACCTTCAGGTCGGTGACGCTCAGTTCGTAGCCCGGGGGGACACCGGGGGCACGGGGGTCCTGCCGGACCACGCCGGTCACCACCAGGGACGATTCCTGGGTCAGCCGGGTCGCCGCCGCGAAGAGCTCTTCCGGCACGTCTTTCTGGAAGACGACACATTGGATGAATCCCGTACCATCCCGCACCTGAAGGAACTGGAGTTTGCCCTTATCGGTGCGGTTATAGAGCCAGCCCTGGAGGGTGACTTCCTGACCGACATACCGGGCGATGTTTTCAATCCGGACAACTTCTGCCATTGGACGCCCCCCGAAAAGGAATGCAGGATGCAGGCGTGCTCTTGCCTCTTGTCTCTTGCTGATTGTGATTGTACCGCAAAATGACCAGGGTGCAAACGAATCCTTGCGGGAAACCCCTCTTCGGTTTATAATGCCCTCCGGTGGGGGTTATGTATGTACATAGAAGTTGCCGTCGCCAAAGTGGCCAAATGGGCCAGCCAGGAGAGCGGGGACACGCTGGAGATGATTGAGCGCCCCCGGGGCGGCTTCTCTTTCGTGCTGGCTGACGGGCAGGGGTCGGGGAGGGCCGCGAAGGCCGTCAGCCAGCAGGTAGCCCGGAAAGCCATCGCCGAACTGGCCGAGGGGGTACGGGATGGCGCGGCCGCTCGCGCCGCCCACGACTTCCTTTACACTCAGAAAGGCGGACGGGTCTCCGCTACCCTGAACATCCTTTCCGTGGACCTCACTACCGGCACCCTGGTCCTCTCCCGCAACAACCCCCATCCGGTGATTGTGGTGAGGCCCGATGGGGAGGTGGAGTTGCTGGACGCGCCGTCCCAGCCGGTGGGGATTTACCCCCGCACCCGCCCGGCCATCGCTGAGGTGGCTCTGGAGCCGGGCCTGGTCGTTGTTGTCTATACGGATGGGCTGGCGTTGGCCGGTGAGGGGCGGGGCGGCCCGATGGACCTTCCCGCCGTCGTCGGGGAGATGGCCACAAGCGGCCTGGATGCCCGGCAGATGGCGGATGGGTTGCTGGCCCGCGCGCTGGCGCTGGAACACCACCGCCCCCGGGATGACATCAGCGTCCTGGTCCTCCGCGCCCATCCCGAGACGGGCGACCCGGTCCGCCGGCTGTATGTCCAGGTCGGTACGGGAACGTAGATGAACCGACAAACCAACAGGCGACGGCCGTCCGTCGTCGGTGGTCCGTCGTCAGGGGTCAAAATCGGGGTTGTCGGGCCGTGCGGGGCAGGGAAGAGCACACTGGTGCGGGCCCTGCGGGAGCGCGGCATCGCCGCCCGCGAGATCGCCCAGGAGCACTCCGGCGTCCCCGCGATGTGGCAGCACATCACCAAGCCTGACCTCCTGGTCTACCTGGACGTCTCCCGGGAGACGGCGGAGCGGCGGCTGGCGCGGGAACTCCCTCCGGCCTGGTGGGAGGAGATGACGGCCCGGCTGGCCCATGCCCGCGCCCACGCAGATCTGTGGGTGGAGACCGATCGCCTGACGCCCGACGAGGTCACCGAGCGGATTCTGGAATTTCTGGCTGCCACCGGAGGAGCCGTTTCCACTATGAAATGAACCGACATACCGATGTTTTCCCAGGGATCCTGCTCCTGGCTGTCGCGCTGGCGGCGGCAATCCCCCTTTGGGGACCGGGCATCGTCAACACGCGCGGCGGGGGAGATAGCCCCTTCCTCCTTCAGCGCGTCCACCAGATGGCGGTTAACCTCCGGGCTGGTGTCTTCCCTGTTCGCTGGATGCCGGATGCCGCCTACGGTTTGGGCTACCCCTTCTTCAGTTACTACGCCGCCCTCCCCTACTACCTGGCCGGCCTGCTGGTGGTCGTCGGACTGGACATCCTCACCGCCGTCAAAATCACCCAGAGCCTGGGCTTCCTGGCCGCAGCGCTGGCCATGTACGGCTGGATGCGCCGCCTGACCGCCCACCCATGGGCGGCCTGGCTGGGGGCTGTTGCCTACACCGTCGCTCCCTTCCATCTGGTCAACGTCTACGTGCGGGGCGACTCCCTCTCCGAGTTCTACGCCTTCGTCTTCTACCCCCTCGTCCTCTGGGCGCTGAGCCTCCCCGAAGGCCGCCCGCTCCGCCGGGTCGGAACCGCCCTGGCCTACGCCGGCCTCCTGCTCACCCACAATATCTCTGCCTTCATCTTCACCCCCTTTATCCTGCTCTATGTGCTGATGCGCCGCCCGGATATGCACACCCTCAAAGACCTGGGGGCCCTGGGGCTGGGACTGCTCCTTTCCGCCTGGTTCTGGCTTCCCGCCCTGGGCGAGAGCAACCTGGCTCAGTTGGGGACGGTCACCCAGGGGTACTTCCACTATGTTAACCACTTCCGTGCGCGAAATCTGGTGCAGAATCGCTTCTTTTTTGACTATTCCCTCTCCTCTCCGGACCGGACCCCCTTTGCTATGGGGCTTCCCCAGGCCGTCGGCGCGGCGCTGGGGGGACTGGTGCTGCTGGTCCGGTTGGCAACGGCGCGGGTCGGGCGGTCGCAAAGGTCGCCCCTACAGGCCACCGCGTATCTGTTGCTGGGGCTGATCCTCTCCACCCTGATGATTACCCCTCTCAGCAAACCCTTCTGGGACCACCTGCCGCTGTTGCCGATGGTCCAGTTCCCCTGGCGCTTTCTCTCCGTACAGGCCCTCTTCGCGGCCGCCGCGCTGGAAAACGTGCCCGGCATATTCCAAGTGCCTGGCACGCGGTTCACCGCGCTCCTCTGCGGCTTGATTCTCGCCGCCGCCGTACTGGTCCCCCTCCACCCCGACCGGCTTCCCATCGGCCCGGAGGATGTGACGCGGGAGCGGCTGTTGCTCTACGAACTGTTCACCGGCAACATCGGGACGACCATCCGGCACGAGTACCTCTATCGGGACGTCGTCCCCCGCCCTTTCACGTCCGACGCGGTGGTGGAGCCGGACGCGCCGCCGAGGGCGATCCCGCTGGACGGGGCGCGCCTGGAGGCAACACAGGTAGAATCCGCACCCACCCGTCAGGTCTGGCGGGTAGCGGGCGAAGGGGGTGGTGTGGCCTTCCCCCTCCTTTACTGGCCAGGCTGGCGGGCCACCGTGGATGGCGAGCCGGTGGAGGTGGGGCCGCTGGAGGGCTCTGGCTACCTGGCCCTGCGGGTCCCGCCCGGCGAACACATGGTCGTCCTCTGGCTGGGCCGTACCCCCGTGCGGGCGATAGCAGAGAGCCTCTCCCTGGCCACCGTCCTGGGAATGGCAGTGGTGGGGGCCAGGCGCTCCTCCGCTTCGCTCCGTAGCGCCCTCCGAGCCCCGATTCTCCTCTACGCCCTCTGCGGCCTGTTCCTCCTGCACCCGTCGCCCGGCGCCCCTCAGCCAGCCTCCGATGTCTACCAGAACCTGACTATGGATTTCATCCAGATGCCCTACCTCCACCCCAATCCTCGGGGCGTCCGATTTGAGGGCGGAGACGGATGGGCCGAACTGCTGGGGTACACCCTTTCGGACAACACCCCTTCCCCGGGCGATCCTCTGACCGTGACGGTCAAAATAGAAAGCCGTCTCTCCCTCACGGTGACACTGGCACTGGTCTCTCCGGCGGCGGTGCGGTACGACCTGCCCCCGCTGGCGGAGACGATTTGCGCGGCCCATCTATGCCCGCTGACTCTCCCGCCCGACATCCCGCGCGGCATTTATTTTCTGCGCTTGCGGCTCTTCGGCTTGCAGGAGGAACTGACCCCCCGGACGCCATCCGGGGCAGAGATGGGGACGGTCTACCTGGCCCCAGTCCGGGTGGCTGCCGGCCCCCTACTCCCGCCAGAGGCGGCGGTCCTGCACCCCTTCGGCCCTGAAATCCGCCTCTACAGCGCCACCGTCGCCCAGAGCGCGCCGGACCGGCTGGCGGTGAAACTGGTCTGGGGGGCCCGGCGCCCGATCGCGGCCAACTACGGCATCTCCCTGCGGTTGCGGGACGCCCGGGGGCAGGAGGTCCAGGTGATGGATACCCAGCCCGGCTACGGTTTCCTCCCCACCAGTCTCTGGCCGCCTGGCGAAATGGTAACTGACCGGTACGAATTCCCCCTGCCCGCCGACCTCCCTCAGGGCGAAGAGTATACCCTGCATGTGGTTCTCTACCGTTTCCCGTCCCTTCAGGCCATCGGAGAGCGGCCGGTCGGGCCGTTTACTATCCCCCTTGAAATGCCCTATGAGGAAAAACCCACCCCGCGCCAGTTTACGCTGCCGCCCGTCCCCTATCCAGTGGAGATTACCTTCGGTAGGGAGATTCGGCTGGTTGGGTACAGCGTGGAGCGGGAGGGAGACCGTCTGCATCTGACCCTGTACTGGCAGGCGCTGGCGGCCCCCCAGGGAGATTACACCCGTTTCGTCCACCTCTTTGACCCGGCGACAAAGACTGTGGTGGCCCAGAACGACTCGCCGCCACGCGGGGGGAAATACCCGACCTCCTGGTGGACGGCCGGGGAGGTGGTGACGGAGACTGTCATCCTGCCGTTGGATGGAGTGGGACCGGGTATGTACCGGCTGGCGGTGGGGCTCTACGATACCACAGTGACCCGTCTCCCAGCCACCAGGGTGGACGGGACCCCTATCCCGGATGACTACCTGGTGCTCCCTCCGGAGGTCCGCATAGAACCGTAGATCAGGGTCCAGGTCGCAGGCTAACAGTCTGCGCTACAAAATTGCTATGCTGGTCATCATCTCGCTGTTGCTGGCAGATTTCATCCTGACAACCGCGCTCTCGTGGCTGAATCTGGCCTACCTGAAGCGGCGGGCGGCGATGCCGCTGCCACCGGAATGGGCGGCCTACCTGGATACTTCCCGCTTCCCGCAGATGGTCGCGTACCGGAGGGCGCAAACGTGGTTGGCCCAAGCTGCCCGGATCACCGACCTGGCGGTGACGCTGGGGATTCTCCTTTCCGGCCTGCTCCCTGCACTGGCCCGCTGGGCCGCCGCGCTCCCAGCGGCGCGCGTCGTCCAGGGGCTGGCGGTGCTGGCCATCCTCGGAGCCCTCTCCTACCTGGCCGGCCTGCCCTGGGGCCTCCTCTCCGACTTCGGGGTGGAGCGGAAGTTCGGCTTCAGCACCATCACCTGGAAAACGTGGCTCTCAGACCAGTGGAAATCTCTGCTCCTGGCCCTGGCACTGGGGGTCCCACTCGGAAGCGTCCTGCTCTTCCTGATGGAGCGGATGGGGGAGACGTGGTGGCTTCCGGCATGGGGATTCGTCACGCTCTTCCAGTTGCTGGTCGCCTACATCGCGCCGGTGGTTATCCTCCCGCTCTTCAACAAATTTGAGCCGCTCCAGGACGAGGCGCTCAGGGACGACATCTTCGCGCTGGCCCGGAAGGCCGGCTTCCCCCTGGGCGGGGTGTTCCAGATCAACGCATCGCTGCGCAGCACCCACTCCAACGCCTATTTCACCGGCTTCGGGAGGAACCGCCGCATCGCCCTTTTTGACACGCTGCTGGAGCAACTCTCCCATCCCCAGATTCTGGCCATCCTGGCCCATGAAATCGGGCACTGGAAGAAACGACACATCCTGAAGGGGATGATAGGGGGGATTCTGCTCTCCGGCCTCGGGCTGGCGGTGATGGCCCGGGTGCTGGCCCACCCCTGGCTCTATACGATGGTGGGGATGGAAGACCTCTACCACGCCGTGGGGCCGGTCGGGCCGGTGGCGGCGGTTGGGCTATATGTCTTTGGCATCGTCATCTCGCCGCTGGGGCTGCTGCTGGCCCCGATCGCCAACGGGATTTCCCGCCGTCGGGAGTACGAGGCCGACGCGTATTCCCTGGAGTTGTATGACCACCCTACCGCACTGGAGGAGGGGCTGATCCGCCTGACCGAGAAGAACCTCTCCAACCTCTTTCCCCACCCTCTGGCGGTTATCTTTTACCACTCCCACCCGCCCCTCCTGCAGCGCGTAGAGGCCATCCGCCGGCGCGTGGCGGCCCGGGGGAAAACGTTGCCCCTGAGCTGAATCGGGTGTATAATGGGAAATAGTTCATCGCCTGTGGTCTGTCGTCTGTGGTCTGCCATATGGTCTATCCCAGGGAGGATAAGATGCGTGTCCGACGTCCTGTGGTTGCCGGTCAATTCTATCCAGCCGACCGTGCGGGCTGTATCCGGATGATTGAAGAATGCCTGCCGGCCCAGCCACTTACCGGCCTGCCGGAGCGGATTGTCGGCGGGGTCGTCCCCCATGCCGGATGGGTCTTCTCTGGCCCCACCGCCGCCAAGGTCTTCGCGGCCATCCGCTCCCAGTTCACCCCCGACACCGTCGTCCTCCTCAGCGCCAACCACCGCTGGGGGGGATCCCGACCAGCGGTGTACGGGAGCGGGGCATGGCTGACCCCGCTGGGGGAGGTGGAAGTGGATGCAGACCTGGCCCAAGCGGTCATCCGGGAAGGGAATGGGATGCTGGTGGACGCTCCAGAGGCCCATGCGGGCGAGCATTCCGCCGAAGTACAGGTTCCGTTTATCCAGCATCTCTTCCCTCAGGCCCGGATTCTCCCTATCCTGGTCTCGCCGGACGAGTGGGCCGTGGGGGCCGGGGAGGCCATCGCCCGCGCCATCGCCGGGTCCGGGAAACAGGTAGTAGTGGTGGGCACTTCCGACCTGACCCACTATGGGGCGATGTACTACGGCTTTGCCCCGGCCGGAAGTGGGGAGCGGGCACTGGCCTGGGCCCGCGCCAATGACGAACGGGTGATCCGTCTGATGCTGGAACTGCGGGCCGAAGCGGTCGTCCCCGAGACGGAGACTCACCATAACGCCTGTGGCGGAGGCGCCATCGCGGCCACCATCGCTGCCGCCCGCGCGCTGGGTGCCAGCAAGGGCGTGCTGCTGGAGTACACCAACAGCCATCAGGTGATGCCCCGGGGCCCTGCCACCGACTTCGTCGGATACGCCGCCGTCGTGTTCGGGTAATATTCCCGGTAGGCTTGTTTGATCGTGCTCACTGTAAGGGAGCCAAATGATTAGAGAATTTATCCTGAACCTTACCGATGAGGAACTGCTGTATATCCTGGAGACCCGCCTCCCGGACCTGCTGGATCGCCACCCGGAACTGCTGCGACGGGTGCAGATGGTCTTCATAGACACCCTGGCCCGCCGGGAAGAAGTGGTGGCCATTATGGCCGAACTGCGGGAACTGCGCACCGAGTTCCATGAATTCCAGCAGGAAACCCGCGAGAGATTTGACCAGATTGACCAGCGGTTTGACCAAATAGACCAGCGATTTGAGCAGGTGGACCGGCGGTTTGAGCAGGTCGATCAGCGGTTTGACCAAATAGACCAGTGGCGCGAAACCGCTGATCAGCGATTTGACCGGTTAGAGCAGCAGTTCCAGGATTTGAAAGACTGGGTGGAGATGGTCGTCGGGCGCTTCCAGGTCCGCTCCGGGCGGCGACTGGAGGATGTAGTAGCCGGCGCTCTGCGATTGGCCCTGAAACGTCCGGATATTCGCCCCGAAAGCATCCGTCTTCGCCAGAAAATTGTGGATACCGAGGGCTGGGTCTTCCCCCGAGGACGGACAAAAGAAGTTGACCTGGTCGCCAGCGATAGTGAGTACCTGGTCTTTGAAGTCAAAAGCGCGGCCGAGCCCGAGGATGTGGATGACTTTGCCGATAAAGTGGAACTGGTGCGCCGGCTAAACCCGGATAAAACGGTCCACGGGGTATTCATTACGTTGGCGCCGGAGCCCGATGTCCAGGAACGGTGCCGGGAGCGGGGAGTGGAACTGGCCCGATGAAAGGGAGGTAGAATATGGCCCTCTCCCCTGAAGACCAACGGTATCTGCTCACGCTGGCCCGCCAGACTATCACCAGAGCCCTGGAGGGCCAGGACCCACCTGAGGTGGACTTGAGTACCCTCTCGGAGACGCTGCGACGGCCCGGCGCTTCCTTCGTTACCCTGACCATCGGTGGGGAACTGCGGGGGTGTATCGGCTCCATAGAGCCGCGTCGCCCGCTGGCCCTGGACGTGCAGGAAAATGCCATCGCCGCTGCTTTCCACGACCCTCGCTTCCCGCCGTTAACCCGCCGGGAACTGGACCGGACCCACATAGAGATTTCTGTCCTGACCGTCCCTCAGCCGCTGGAGTACGAAGGGCCGGCAGACCTTCTGACAAAACTCCGCCCGGGAGTGGATGGGGTCATCATTGAGCGCGGCTGGCACCGGGCCACCTTCTTACCACAGGTCTGGGAGAAACTGCCCGATCCCCGGGAGTTCATGGCCCATCTCTGCCTGAAGGCCGGCCTCTCCGCCGACGACTACCGTCGTCCAGGGCTGCGGGTATATACCTACCAGGTGGAGAAATTGGAAGAGGAGATAGCAAAGTGTGACCGCACCGCGCATCCTGGTAGTGGAAGACCATGAGCCCCTGTTGCGTGCCATCCAGAAGATTCTGGAGCAGGCCGGCTATTCCGTCCTGACCGCGACCGACGGGCAGAAAGGCCTGGAAGTGATGGAGCGGGTCCGGCCAGACCTCATCGCTGCCGACATTATGATGCCAAATATGGATGGCTACGAGTTCTACCAGGCCGTCCGCGCCCGCCCCGACGGCCTGACCATCCCCTTTGTCTTCCTCACCGCTCGGACGACCCGGGAGGACATCCTGCGGGGCAAAGGTCTGGGAGCGGAGGATTATCTCACCAAGCCCTTTGACCCGGAGGAACTCCTGGTCGTGGTGCGCTCCCGCCTGAGGCGGGCCGAGGAGGTTCAACAGGCCACCGCCAGTGAATTTGACCGCCTGAAGCAGCAGATTGTCACCGTTCTGAGCCACGAACTGCGCACGCCGCTGACCTACATCACCGGCTACACCGAAATGGCCCTGGAGGAACTCCCTTCCTTATCTCCGCAAGACCTGCAGCAATTTCTGGAGGGGATCCGGCGCGGCTCGGAACGGCTCAACCAGTTAGTCCAGGACTTTTTGACCCTGATCCGGCTGGATACCGGTCAGGCAGCCACTGAATTCCGCCTGCTGGTCCGCCCCCATGGGAATTTCGCTGAACTGGTCCGGCAGACGGTGAGCCGATACGAACCCCTGGCCACCCAGCACAACGTTCGCCTGGAGGTGCGTGTGCCCTCCCAATTGCCACCTGTCCCCCTTTGCGAACCGTTCTTCACCGACGCCCTGGGCCGTCTGATAGACAACGGGATCAAATTCTCCAGCAGGAAGGGGAAACGGGTTATGGTGGAAGTCGGGATGTCCGAAGAATGGGTGGAAGTCAGCGTGGCCGATAACGGCGTGGGCATCCGCCCGGAGGACATCCCCCACCTCTTTGAACGGTTCCGGCAGATAGATCGGGAGTGTATGGAGCAACAAGGGGTAGGGCTGGGGCTGGCTATTGCTCGCGAACTGATTCGCCTCCATAGCGGCGAGATTACGGTAGAGAGCGTGTACGGCGCTGGGAGCCGGTTCACCATCCGCCTTCCTCTAACCCCGCCATCCTGATCCTCTCCATTCGCAGCGGGCATAAACGAAGGGAAGCGCCGCTTCGCGCGGCCCAATTTTCAGACGCAGTCTCCAGGAGGAGCCGATGGCCAACCTTACCGTCCATATCGCTGGGCTTTCCCTAAAGAACCCCGTCCTTCCGGCGGCCGGGCCGCCGGTCTGGAATGGAGAGGCCATGAAGGCCTGCGCCGCCGGGGGGGCCGGCGCTATTGTCTCCAAAACGGTGTCGGTCCGCCCCGCTGTTGTCCCCACCCCCAATATGGCTGAAATCCCCGGGGGGTTCCTGAACACCGAACTTTGGTCGGAACTGCCGGTGGAGCAGTTCATCCAGCGGGAGTACCCACTGGCGAAGGAGACCGGTCTCCCCCTCATCATCAGCATCGGCTACACCGCCGAAGAGATTGCCGAACTGGCCCCCCGGGTGCGCCCCTTCGCCGACGCGCTGGAACTCTCCACCCACTACATCGGCGACGACCCGACGCCGATGATGGAAGCCATCCGGGCCGCGAAGGCGGCGGTGGATGTAGCGGTGTTCGTCAAACTGAGCCCCTTCCGGGACATGAAGACCGCCGCCCGCGCTGCCGCCGAGGCCGGGGCCGACGGCATCGTCGCCATCAACTCCTTCGGCCCCTGTCTGGGGGTGGACGTGGAGACCGGACGGTTGCTGATGGGAAGCCGGGAGGGGTACGGCTGGCTCTCCGGTCCGGCGCTGAAACCGCTGGCCCTCCGCTGCGTCTTTGACATCGCCCGCACGGTAGACCTGCCCATTATCGGCGTCGGCGGCATCAGCAAGGGGACCGACGCCATAGAGTTCTTTATGGTCGGCGCCAGCGCGGTGGGGATTTGTACAGCGGCCATCCTGAAGGGACCCCGCATCTTCGGCAAAGTCGCCCGGGAGATAGAAAAATGGCTGGACGACCACGGGTACGCCTCGGTGGAGGAGGTACGGGGGCTGGCGATTCGCCGCTGGGAGGAGTGGACATTCCGCACCGCCCACGCCCCGCCCATTCTGGACGTGGACGCTTGCACGGGCTGTGGCCTCTGCGAGGCCAGTTGCGTCTACGACGCCATCCACGTGGTGGAGAAGAAGGCGGTGCTGACGCCGGAGAAGTGCTACGGCTGCGGCCTCTGCGTCACGCGCTGTCCGGTGCGCGCACTGAGCATACAGGGGTAGGGCAACTCCTGCGAGGTTGCCCTACCCTCGCTGGGGCCTTTCCAGCGCGCCCAGCAGAATACCGCCCATCAGGATGATGCCGCCGCCCCACTGCAAGGGGGTCATCCGTTCCCCCAGGAGCAGGAAGGCCAGCCCCAGGGAGACGATCAGTTCCAGCAGGCTGATAAGGGCCGTCTCAATGCCGCCCAGCCGCCGCAGGCCCGCGAACATCAGCAGGCGAGAAATGGCGGTAGTGGCTCCCAGGGCAACAATGGCTCCCCATCCCCCTGCGGGAATGGGCTCCACCGGCCTCCCCTGAAGGGCCCGCGCCAGGCCCACCGTCGCAGCCATCGTGGTGAGGATGTAGGGGGTTGCAGCCTGAGAGGGGAGATCGGCCAGGAGCCACTGGCCCATCACCAGATGCCATCCGAAGGTCGCCGCAGAGGCGACCATCAGCATCCCGCCCAGCCAGTTCGGCTCCCCTTTGCTCCCCCCGGTGAGGAAGTAGACGCCGCCGATCGCCAGCGCGATCCGCAACAACGTGATCTGTCCAACCGGCTGACCGGACGCCGCCAGGAAGAGCACCACCCACAAGAGATACAGGGTGTTCAGAAACGAGGCCAGCGACGCGTCCAGACGGGAGAGGCCAGAGTAATAGAGCAGCGAACCGATGCCGTTGATCACGCCAACGGCGATGCAGCCGATCATCTCTCCCAGCCGCAGCCGGGTCAGCCAGTCCCGCCGGAAGAGCAGATACCATCCCCAGAGAAGGAGAACCGCCACCAGTGTGCGGAAGGCGGCCAGGCTGAACGGGGTGACACCCTGAGCGTAGGCCAGTTTCCCCAGGATCGGCGCCCATCCCAGGAAGAAACTGGAGAGGGCGGCATTACGGATTCCTCGCCGACGGGCAGGATCTGGAGGCAGAATCGCCATTGAATCTCACTCGGGGAGAATGATGACAGCCCGCCGAATCTTCCACCTGACCCGCTACGAAGTGGTCACCATCACCCAGGGGTTGTTGCAGGCCGAAGTGGTGCGGACTTACCTCCGGAGCCACGGCATTCCCGCCATCCTTCGCTACGAGAGTGCCGGGCGGGCCCTGGGAATCACAGTGGACGGACTGGGGGAGGTCCGGGTGCTGGTGCCGGCCCGCTGGGAGCGGCAGGCCCGCCGGTTGCTCCGGGCCCGAGAGCGCCCCAGACGCTTCCCCAGAGCGCGTCGGAGAATCCAAAAGCGTTTGGTAACTATTCAGCGCTGACGGAAGTCAGCCTCCCTGGGCCTGCGGCCTCTTGGACGGCCTGCGCCGTTCGTTCAGGATGGACGACGGACCACTGACCACCGTCGTCTATGGTCTGTGGCAGGGAGGCCGATTTCCCATCGGCGCCAGGAGGGCGATCTCCATCGGGCGGAATAGTTACAGCGTTTGTAGTCAATCGCTTGTAGCCAGCCACGCAGCGCAGTGGCGTCCATGAACAGATAAGCCTCAGGGAGCACCGAACTGCTCTGGCACGGCCCAGGGGCCGTCGGCAGCGACCCAGCGCAGGCCGTTCACGTTGACGCCCCCTACCCAGAAGTCCCAGTGCAGGTGGGCGCCGGTG
>JASFBC010000244.1:0-7458 GCA_036172315.1 Anaerolineae bacterium
TGCGGTCGGCCTGATATTCCAGCATCTGGCGCATCGGGCTCCCTCCGGGCGTGACTTTTAGAACACCTGTTCTCATTATAGCCCGAATGCGCCCGCTCTGTCAAGGCTTTTAACCCAAACTTATCTGGAAATTTATCCCAATGACCGCAGTATCTCCTCCCACTCTTCGGGAGTGTTGACGTTGCGAAAGGAGCGCAGGCCGGGGTCCAGCATCTCTGCCTCCTCTGGAGCGATGTAACGGACCCGGACGTCCGGGAAAAAGGAAATAATCCGTCGTTCGCCAGCCCGGATGGCGGCTTCCATCGCCGGGAGAGAGGTGCGGCGGTAGGCCGCGTGGAGGGTCTCCACCTGCTCCTCTTGCCGGAGCGCGGCCACGTCGTACCCCTCCGCCCAGGCCGCGAAGGCCCGCAGGAGGGCCGGGTTCAGAAAGGGCATATCGCAACCGACGGCCAGGATCAGGTCGTGCCGGGCGGCCTGAAGTCCCGCGTGCAGGCCGCCCAGGACCCCCACGTTGGGGAACACATCGGGCACAACCCGGACACCCAGACCGGCGTACCGGGGGACGTCGTTGGCGACAATCAGGAGTTCCTGGCAGACCTCGGCCATCCGGTCCAGGACATGAGCGATCAGCGGGCGTCCGGCCAGTTCCAGGAACGCTTTGTTTCGCCCCATCCGACGGCTGGCCCCGCCCGCCAGCACTACCCCCGTCACCGGCAAATGCTCCATCTTGCGCTCCATCGGCAAGGTGAATCTCGCGCCACCGGCTGCTCCCTGCGGTGTGCGACCTGTTATTCCACCTCTATGCTCTCCACCAGCAGTTCCTTGCCCCCCACGGCAATCGGCTGGAGCAGGCCGCACTGAGGGCAGGTCCAATCTGCTCCCTTCGGCTCGTACTCCGCCCCGCAGTTCAGGCAGCGAAAACGGGCGGGCACACGCCGAAAGGTCAACTCTGCGCCCTCCGCTGGAGTCCCCTTGCTGACGAAGTCAAAATAGAACTGGATGTACTCCCCTACCAGCCCGGAGAGTTCTCCGATGACCAGATTCACCTTCAAGATGCGACTCGCCCCGGCCCCCTGAGCGTGGGCCAGGGCGATGTCCAGGATGGATTGGGTGACGGAGAGTTCGTGCATCGTCCGAAGTGCGGAGTTACGGAGTACGGAGTTACGGAGTACGGAGTACGGAGTACTACGTATTCCGTAGTTCGTATTCCGTGACCGGCTCCATCCGTACTGCGCACACCTTGTACTCCGGGATTTGGGCGACGGGGTCCAGCGCGGCGTGGGTGAGGGCATTGGCGGCCGCCTCCGCGTAGTGGAAGGGAATGAAGACGACGCCGGGCCGGATGCGCTCCGTCAGGCGCACCGCGATTTCTATCTCGCCCCGGCGGCTGATCACCCGTACCCGTCGTGCCCCGTCCAGGCCGATGCGGGCGGCATCCTCCGGATTCATCTCTATATACGGCTCCGGCGCTTCCTGCTCCAGTTTGGGCGACCGACGGGTCATTGTGCCGGTGTGGTACTGGAACATGATGCGGCCTGTGGTGAGGATGAAGGGGTACTCTTCGTCCGGCAGTTCGGCGGCCTCCCGGAACTCTACGGCGTGGAAACGGCCCAGGCCCCGGGTGAACTTTTCCCGGTGCAGGTATGGAGTGCCGGGGTGGTCGGCCGACGGCACAGGCCACTGCAGGAAGCCCTCCCGGTCCAGTCGCTCGTAGGTGACGCCGCCGTAACTGGGCGCGACGCGGGCGATTTCGGCCATAATCTCTTGGGGGGAAGCGAAGTCAAAGCCGGCCGCGCCCAGCCGCTTCGCCAGCATACAGAGGATTTCCCAGTCGGCTTTCGCCTGGCCCGGCGGGTCCACCGCCTTCCGCACCCGCTGGATGCGCCGGTCGGTGGCGGTGAAGGTGCCGTCCTTTTCGGCAAACGCTGCGCCCGGCAGGACTACGTGGGCCAGTTGGGCCGTCTCCGTCAGGAAGATGTCCTGGACGACCAGGAAGTCCAGTTTCTCCAGGCATTCCCGCGCGTGGTGGATGTCGGGGTCGGAGAGCAGGGGGTTTTCGCCCATCACATAGAGGCCCCGCAGGCGGCCTTCCCCGGCCGCGTTGACCATCTCTACTACGCTCAGGCCGACTTTATCAGGCAGACCCTCCACGCCCCAGACGGCCTCAAATTTGGCCTTCGCCTCCGGCAAAGTCACCCGCTGGTAGGCCGGATAGACGTCGGGGAGGCCGCCCATATCGCAGGCGCCCTGGACGTTGTTCTGGCCCCGCAGGGGGTTGACACCGCCGCCGGGGACGCCCAGGTTGCCGGTCAGCATAGCCAGGTTGGCGATGCTCTTGACGTTATCGGTGCCGGTGGTGTGCTGGGTGATGCCCATTGCGTAGAGGATGGCGGCAGGTTTGTTCTGGGCGTACATCCGCGCCGCCGCGCGCAGGTCCTCCGCAGGAATGCCCGTTATCTCTTCCACCCGCTCCGGGGGATACCCCTGAACCACCCGCCGCATCTCCTCAAACCCCTCGGTCCGGTTCTCTATAAACTCCTGGTCGGCCAGTTCCTCGGTGATGATGACATACATCAACCCGTTGAGCCAGGCGACGTCGGTGCCGGGGCGGGGGCGCAGGTAGAGGTCGGCCAGACCGCCGATCTGGACCTCGCGCGGGTCAATGACGATCACTTTCGCCCCCTGCTCCTTCGCTTTAAGGATATGGCTGGCGACCAGGGGATGGGCCTCGGTAGTATTGGAGCCGGTAATGAGGAAGCAGCGGGTGTACTGACTGAACTCCGGGGTGGAGTTAGTCATCGCGCCACTGCCGAAGGCGGCGGCCAGACCGGCCACCGTGGGGGCATGTCAGAGGCGGGCACAGTGGTCCACGTTGTTGGTTTTGAAGACGGCGCGGGCCAGTTTCTGGGCCAGGTAGTTCTCCTCGTTAGTGCACTTGGCGGAGACCAGGAAGCCCAGGGCGTCGGGGCCGTGGGCATCGCGGATAGAGGTCAACCGCTCCGCGACCAGGCCCAGCGCCTCGTCCCAGGACGCCTCCCGGAAACCGTCGCCCTTCCGGATGAGGGGAGTCGTCAGCCGGTCCGGGTGGCGGACGAAGGCGGCGGCGTTCCAGCCCTTGATGCACAGCTTCCCCCCGCTGACGGGGTGCTCCTTGGCCGGCAGCACACCGACGATTTCGCCGTCCAGGACCTGAAGATAGAGGCCGCAGCCGGCCCCGCAGTAAGGGCAGGTGGTGAGGATGTTTCGGTAGTCCATAGGATACTCCGTATTCCGTTCTGCTCCGTATTCCGTTCTACTCCGCCAGCGTCAGCGATAAGGGTGGGGCGGCGAAGAGGTCGGCGCCGGGTTCGTAGCCCAGAAGTTCCGCCAAGTCTTGCCGCATCAGGTCGTAGAGGACGGTGAGCGGGATGTGGGCCGGGCAGGTCAATTCGCACTGGCGACAGGCCACGCAGCGGGCCGCCATATGCATAGCCCGGATGAGGTGGAAGGACGGGAAGGATGGGGCGAGTACCCCCGGCTCCACCCAGAGGGGGTCCTCCAGCGCGCAGGCCTCGCAGAAGCACTCCGGGCAGATGTTGCGGCAGCCGTAACACTTGATGCATCGGGCGAACTGCTCTCGCCAGAAGGCCCAGCGCTCCGTCAGGCCCATACGCTCATACCTGGCGATGATGGGGTTCGGGGAACCGACGGGGGCTGGTGTCCCCAGCACCACCGCCTGGGGCCAGCCCTCCACCTTTGGGAAAGGGGCGTTACAGTGGCACTCCTCCGCCTCCTCCGCTGTGCAGGCAACCCCCAGGATGTAGAGGCGGTCGGGGTCTACCTGTTGCCGTTTGGCCATCTCCACCAGCGCGCGCAGGTCGCAGGCGCGGACAACGATGCCCAAGCGGGCCTGCGGGTAGCGTTTCTGGAGCAGGGAGGCGACAGGGGACAGCGGATACCGGGGAGAGAGGACCAGTTCGGAGAGGTCGTCCTCCTGCCGGAACAGATAGGGCGCGGTGCCCACAACCGTCTGGCGCAGGCCGACCACGCCGTCCAGTTCGGGAAGTTTCTCCGCCACGTGAGCGCGCAGGGTGGTCAGAAGGTCATTTGAGTCCATAAAGCGTACTCCTGGCTACAATTTCAATCCCAGCAGGCGCCGGGCAAGATGAGCAGGTCTACGTCGCTATCAGAGGTTACGGTGCCCCGGGCATGGGATCCGAAAAGAACGATTTTCTCCGGATGCAGCGCCTGGACCAGTTCTCCAAGAGTCCGACCATCCACCTCCGGGAATCCCCGGGCCCGAATGGGGGTGGAGAGGGCTACAGACGCTCGTTCAGCCATTCCGAGTGCTCCCCCAGCCAGCGTCTATAGGCGGTGGCGACGTGTTCCAGGTCGGCCAGACGCTGGCGGCAGATTTCGTACAATTCCTCCGGACTCACCTCGTGGTAGAAATGAACCAGGCGATTCCGGTATCCGGCCAGTATCCGCAAGAGTTGGGCCTCATCGGGAAAGAGCACACCCTGTTCCCCCAAAGCGAAGGCGATTTCTTTATATTCGCTTACCCCGATGCCGAATCCCTTCGCCAGAATGTACCGGCCCAGGTCCAGCAAGGCCTCCAGGGCGCGGCGCAGGCAAGATTCGGCCGCCCAGAGGTTGCGTCGGTCGGCAAAGAAGGCTTCCCTATCGGCCAGCGGCAGAGAGCGAATCTCCGCCACCATCCGCTCCACCCAGGCCAGCCGGTCCGCCACCACTCGCCGGGAGGGTCTGCCAGGCGTCATACCGCCTCACCTAAGATCAGCGCGATCCGCTCCCGCTCCAGCGGGGCCAGGTCGCCCGCGCGGCGCAGGACATAGAGGTCGTACTCGTCAGCGTCGTCCTCGTCGCGGGCATAGAGGCGCTCGCCCCGGATAATCTCCGCTGCCAGAAAGGGGTCTGCGTCGTCCAGCGAGACCAGGTCCACCCGATGGACGCCGAAGAGGTCTTCCAGCGCGATGGCCAGCCGGACCTTGTCGTGGACGGAGAGGCGGGTCCCCGACACGGGCTTCACCCCGATGTCCACATCAGAAGGGCCGGGGGCCAGTGTGCCGGCCTCGCCCTCCAGCCAGGCCCGCACCTCTCCGGCCCGGCTGCCGAAGGCGTAGAGGATGTCCACGCCGAAAGATTCACAGAGTTGCCGGAGCGACAAGCGATGGGTTGACATTTCAGGGGATCAAACCTGTTTAAAATCTTCCCAATCCAGGCCCAATTGGCGCACAATGCTCCGAATGGTGCCGATTTTCAGGTCTTTGTTCCCCCAATCTGGAACAGAGGCCAACCGCTGGTTAGTGGGGTTATACCACTTGCGATGGGAAGTCCCGCCTCGTCGGGGCAACTCTTCGCACCCCAATGCCTGTAACTTTCGGGCAACTTCCCGGTATTTCATGCCGGAACGACCGTCTCCATCAGGAACGGAGTTTCCAGGTCCACGGTGAGCCGTTGCAGGATAAGCGGCATGGGACGGTTGAGGTCTTCATAGGCCTCTATGATTGCCATTAGAGCATCCTTTACATTCGCCAGGGCATCCTCAACGGTATCTCCTTCGGTCACCAGTTCCGGAATCAGGGGGCAGGTGACCGTGTAGCCTCCTTCAGGCTGTGGTTCAAACACCAGAGGCAATTTGTACAATCTCCCGTTCATTCTTCCACCTCCTCCCACGTCCGGTGGCGGATGGCCTCCAGTTCCTCCAGGCTCCAACCCATTACCTCGCGCAGAAAGGTCCCGGAAATCAGCACCCG
Organism: Anaerolineae bacterium; assembly: GCA_036172315.1. GTDB lineage: Bacteria > Chloroflexota > Anaerolineae > B4-G1 > DUEL01 > SpSt-77. The sequence continues at coordinate 5,754 of JASFBC010000244.1, forward strand.
GAGCCGGCGCCGCAATTCTGCAGGGGTCTCATCGTTTGCAGAGAGGTCCCTGTCCTCGCTGATCAGGTAATCTACCCCCGCCTGGATCGCCGCCAGCACAACGGGGACATCGGCCTCATCCCGCACCAGCCCGATATGGGCCTGGACTTCTTCGGGCGTCGGGTCCGGCACCAATTCGTAGGGGCAGTGAAGCAGGAATTCATCAAACTCTTCCAGAAATTCCGGAAACCGCCGGGCAATTCTTCGGCGGGCCTGCCGGATAACGTAGGGAGAGAGCACCAATAGGCATCCTTCACTCCCTTCCTAAAGGTGAGAGTTGTCACCCAATCCGCTTCTTCTTCACGTAACGAACGTCTTTCAGACTTCCCTAAAATTTGTGAAATCTGGGCGAAACGGTGAGAAGATAAATCTTGCGCCACAGGCCCGGACTGGCTAACGCAATCCAACTATAGCCAACTTTATCCAATCTGGCAAGCGCAAGATACATCCTGCGCTACGGCTACAGGCCCAGTTCGTTTTTGATCGGTCCCAGGGCGCGGATGGTCTCCACGAATTCGGCGGTCACCTGGGCGAACTTGGGCGCCTCCGCCGAGGAGACCCAGTCCAGCCGCAGCCGGTTCGGGTTGATGCCCACGTAGGCCAGCAGGTTGCGCAGGAGGGGGATCCGTTTGGCGGTGCGGTGGTTGCCGCTGATGTAGTGGCAGTCGCCGATGTGGCAGCCCAGCACCAGGACGCCATCGGCACCGGCGCGAAAAGCGCGCAGGATCATCTCCGGCGAGACCCGCCCGGAGCACATGACCCGAATGGGCAGGACGTTGGGCGGCGACTTCATCCGCGCGATACCGGCGTTATCCGCTCCGGCGTAGGAGCACCAGTTGCAGAGAAAGGCGACGATTCGGGGTTCAAAAACTTCGCTCATAGCGTACTCCGTATTGCGTACTCCGTTTGGCGTCTACGGCATAGGTATTTCGCTCAGGAGTTGGGAGAGTTCGGCGTCAGGGTCGGTGGTGCGGTAGAGATGGGGTCCGCTTTCTTCTCTCACGCTCAGGATGCCGGTGGTCGCCCGCTCCGCAGGGATGATGGAGAGGAGCAGACGGACGATCTGGGTGAGCAGACGGAGCCGATGAGTAACAACGGCGTCTTTGAGACCATGACGCCCCTCATAATACCACGTCCGGGCCTCACGTGCCGAGCCCAGGGCATATTCGTAGAACCGGGCCCGCTCTTTCCCGGAACGGCGACTGTACCCTTCGGCGATATTGGCGGCGATAGAGCCCAGGGCCCGATACAACTGGTCGGACAGGCTGCGCATCCGGGCATCCTCGGCCAGGGTAGAGACATCCTGCCACCCCAGGTCGCCGGCGAAGAGGGCCAATCGGTACACCCGCATCTGCCAAAGCGGGTCGGCTGTAATCTCCGGCGGCACACTTTGAAGCCACTCCTCGTATGTCATCGCTACCCTCCCGTAACGGAATACGGAGTACGGAGTACGGAATACGGAGTACGGAATACGGAGTACGTACTGCGTATTGCGTGCTGCGTATTGCGTACTGCGTATTGCGTACTGCGTGTTCCGTGTTCCGTGTGTTATACCAGGACCTCCTCCAGCAGACCCTCAATCTGCGCCACAATCTGCTCGTCGGTGAAGTGCAGGCCGGTGATGGCATGGGAAGGGCAGGTGGCGACGCAGGTGCCGCAGCCCTGG
>JASFBC010000245.1:0-5727 GCA_036172315.1 Anaerolineae bacterium
AACAACCGTTGTGTTCCTTGTCAACACTTAACAGGGAGACTATCAGAGGTTACAGCTTGATAGAAATTCTTGATACCGGTGCTGATGTATTCCATGGCTACCTACCTCCGCCCAATGGCATGCCGCTCAGCCGCGCCGCCGAAGGCGGCGTCGGTTGGAGCGGCGGGTTGGGCGGCTTATGAGGGCGTCTTACCTTTCTTGATAAGAACAGGAACTAAATGTTCGGGAACCCCATGTAGCATAATAATTTGAATGCGCCCCAATTCAAAAGCTTCTTCCACTGTCTTGCCTGCGCCCAACGCTTGATAAAAGCCAACCGAAAAAGCAATAGCGGCCTTATCACTTATTTCCCGTTTCATACCAACAACGTAATCCACGTGCTCAGCTATGGCTATTGCCTGCTCCTCTGCATAACAAGCATTTAACACAACCACATTTACCTGCTTAGCAAATTGCCTAAATAACGCAGCTAACGCTTCAGGTTGAACAGGATGGGTTTTTCCGCTTTCGTCTTCAAAGCACAATGCTCCTTCAGGGGTACCGTGGCCGGAAAAGTGCACAATTTCTGGTTGCACATCTAATAACGCTTGACTAACATCTGCTGGTCGAACGCTCATTCTTATAGATAACTCAAACTGCTCTCGCAACTTGGCGAGTTGAAGCCTTTCTTGAATTTCCCGCACTTCCTCACCTAACCGCAGTCTTGAGGCATCTGTCGGATCAGCACTTAGAAATAATACGCGAGTAACTTTCGCGTTTTCCCCGGTTGCTCCGCAATGTCTACCCTCAGGAAATGAAAATGCAAGCTCCGATATATCAGCGGCTATAGATAAGCCTAATCGTTGGCACAAAGAGGTATACTCCTTCAGATAATTAATAACCAGTCTTTGTTGCTCATCAATTAAAAGCTGAGCACGCATCCGCTCTCTGGGATCCGGGTGTAAACGTTGAATATCTTCATACTCACGCATAAGTCTGTAAGACTCGCGAATAAACCTTTCTAAATCATCCTTGCGGCTCATAACGCTCTCCTTGGCAAAGTCTTATTACTTATCAAGACGTTTGAATATTAACTCGACATTTCCAAACGTGATAGCATCGTTGTGCTTTAGTCTGCACTTAGTGCAAACCTTGCCGTTCACCAAGATGCCGTTAGTGCTTGCCAAATCAAATATGGTAAAAAAAGGCAGCTGATCCTTGCCTGAACTATAGATCACCAGGGCGTGCTGCATAGATACAGATGGATCATCTATCACAATATCGTTGAGTGGAGACCTGCCAATCGTTACGCGCTCGCGATTCATCACGTAGTACTTGCTACCATCCTTGGTAATCAAAATGCCTACGACACGCTCTTTTACTGGGCGAATGCCCTCAAGAATCTGTGTGGGTGAAGGGGGTGAGAGCCTCTTTCTTTTGTCTTGTTGTTCTAGAAGGAGTGCTCCACACGTTTCACAGAATGCTTCACCCGGTGTAATAACCGCTCCACATCGTGGGCAAGCCATAGTCTCAGGATATGCTATAGACGGTGGTGGCGGCGCTACTGAGGGCTGCATTGCAGCAGTTGTTGCATGTTCTTTTCTGCGGCTTTCTGGAGGGGATGTAAAATGTCGTAATTGAGAATCCAAGACTTCCCCTGGCAAGGATAGCAAAAGGTGCTCCACCTTCTCCCGGAGTTCAACCGCCCTGGGTCTAATACCTGGATCCTTTGCAAGGCAAGCAAGCACCAACTCTCTCAAGGATTCTGGCACGTCTTCAGAGAGAGCAGGCGTCTCTTCACTAATGTGCTTATACATAATTTCTTCAGGTGTATCTCCCCTAAAAGGCAAGTCTCCTTCAAAAAGATAGAATAAGATCACTCCTATGGAGTAAACATCTGCACTTTCATCTATTTTCTCTGGATGTAGGATAGCTTCAGGGGCCAAGTATTCAGGAGTTCCAACGATCATACCGCCGAAAACGGATTCCAAGACCTGCGCTATGCCAAAATCGGTCAAATATACAGTATTGTCAAAATCAAGCAGAATATTGGCGGGTTTAATATCTCTGTGAACGATGCCTTTACTGTGGAGATATGCCGTAGCATCCAAAGTCTGAAGGATGATTTTCAAAATATCGCGAATTGTTGGCCTCCAGTACGATTCGTAGAGGAGATCAGCCAGAGAGCCTCTTTGTACGTACTTCATAGAAATATAGGGCATACCTTGATTGTCTCCAACAGCATAGATAGGAATGATGTTAGGATGCTCAAGATTGCTGATGAGCTGTTCCTGTGCAATTAACTGCTGTCGAAACATCTCAGTTCTTCTAAACTGTTCACCGCAAAGAATTTTAAGAGCAACTATCTTATTCGCTTGAGTATCAAAAGCCCTGTAGACTTTTGAAAAGCCTCCCTCACCGATTTCTTCAAGAAGTTCATAAATACCAAAACGCATCCCCTTGTATAAGGTCACACCCTTCTCTTCCTCCTGAGTCGGTGCTGGTGGTGCAATCCCCGTCTGTGTCTGGATCTGCTCAGCCTCAACAGTCGGAGGCAGAAGTGGTATTTCTGGAAACTCTCCAGTAAGGTCATACACAAAGCTCCCCCAGAAACGCATAAGGCTGCGGAGACGCGAACGTTGACGCGGATCGATGACAACGGCACCCGTTTTCCCTATGCGTTCCAAGAATTGTTTAATTTCCGGAATCACACTTTCTGACTCTACTTGCTCAATAGCTTCTAGCAAGTGCTGGTGCTCTTGATAAACGTCTCTTAAGCTATCCATTTTTCAATATCCTCTTAATATAGACCCCAGAATTGAGTAGATCTCTTCTATCGTATCTCGTAAGTGTTTGTCTGCCTTGTAAAGATAGGTTAGGCAAATATCGGACAACTCGGTAGCAAGATTGTAAGCATAGGCAAAATCGCCTCTGTGAAGAACTTCTTCTAATTCATTCTGCAAAGGCGCGATTTCGACCATCCATGCCGCCCCTTTTAATGTACCTTCGGTATCATCAAATGGATCACCAATATGTTTAGTATCCCTCGAGAAGGATTCTAACTTGCGCAGTTGAATGCGAACCTGACGCCATAGCCGCAACCCAAGATCTATTCTCCATACTTGTCCCTCATCTGGAGCAAACTCCAACGCGCCTACTAGAGGGGAAAGACTGGTTATGACCTCTTGCAGAAGATTATGAAGCTCCTTCCATTCGTATAGAAAATTCCAAAGGTTTTCAAGAGCCTTTACTGGCAGTAACGATGGAGGGGTAATAACAGTGTCACTGGCATAAGCGGGAGAGTTGTCGTTGAGCATCTCGGAGAATCGTGCGGCTATTATTTCAAGCATATCTTCGGAAAGAGGGGCTTTTAGACTCCTACATAAGCGAACATATTCGCAAAGATAACGCCTAATCCGTTCCCAGTTCACTTCGATAGCTCGCTCTGAAGATGCTTTTTCCTCTGGGCGCGAAGTTGTTTGAATGATTCTTTGATGCTCACAGATAAAAGAGTATAGTTGATGAATTTGGGTTTCCAAGAATTGCTTATAACTCATCAATGTCTCCCAAATAATGAGGCGAAATTATCCAATGGCTCAAAACTGAAGTGAAATAAGCCGCCCAACGACGCGAGATAAGCCGCCTGCCGGTTCAGGCAAGCCTACTTTTACAACCCCCTTGGCAGGCGAAGCGTGTCCCGATCATCACGGCGCAGGCGGGTCGGCTTCATTGAGTAGTTATGCGGCGCCTTCCTCTGGCAAGGCGCGCCTGAATCAAACACCCCTGGCTTTCACCGAGACGTTGGCAAGCAAGTCGCCTCGCCCCTTCACTCTACTTCTCAAGCAACTCGACTTCGCCAGCAAGGCGACTCTGCCCTGACGCGCCGCATAACGGCACGCGCTTCAGCCGCCGTGCGGAGCGCAGCGGAGCACGGTCGGCTGGAAGCGCATGTTAGCCAGCGCCACCATCTCATCTTACCAGCACAATCACCAAACAACTTGAACAGCATACTTGGCAATATTTGGGTCTCCGCTTACCAGAACCGCTTCTTCAACGATGGCTTGTGCAACCAGCAGGCAGTCAAAAGGGTCTTTGTGATGGGCAGGCAAGTTCTCCAGTGCCAGCACATGTGCGAGTGTCACAGGCAATATCTCGATGCTGTTGGTTTGTCGTTGAGTTTCGATAATCTCTTTCAAGGGCAGAGCCAGCCTGAGTTTCCCCAACTGAAGTTTGATTTGCATTTCCCAGATGCTGACCACGCTGAGCAACAAAACGTTCTGGCGATCTTGACACAGTGCCAGAGCCTGCGCCGAGAGTTTGGCAGGTTCGCTGTCCCACCAGATAAACGTGTGCGTATCCAGTAGTAACTTCATGCGTTGCCTGTCCAGAATTCTTCGGGTAGAGGCTCGTCAAAGTCTGGGCTGGTCCAAATTGCCCCGGTGTGCAGACCTGCCACGCGAGCAGAGATAGGCACAAGGCGAGCAACGGGGGTCAGCCCATCCGTGAGAATCCACTCTACCCCTGAGGCAATTTGGGAGAGTAACTCTTGTAATCGCACTTGCGCTTCCTTTACATCAATCTGCTTGGTTAACATGAGCGTTTCTCCTTGAACCGATTCGTGGTCACGTTGCGCTGGCTAACTATTGATTATACGGCGCGTCAGGGCAGAGTCGCCTTGCTGGCGAAGTCGAGTTGCCTGAGAAGTAGAGTGAAGGGGCGAGGCGACTTGCTTGCCAACGTCTCGGTGAAAGCCAGGGGTGTTTGATTCAGGCGCGCCTTGCCAGAGGAAGGCGCCGCATAACTACTTAATGAAGCCGACCCGCCTGCGCCGTGATGATCGGGACACGCTTCGCCTGCCAAGGGGGTTGTAAAAGTAGGCTTGCCTGAACCGGCGGGCGGCTTATCTCGCGTCGTTAGCCTGCTATTTGAGGCAAGGTACAATGAAACGGAACACTGCAATCGCTTTGGCATATTGGCTAGTGCTCACTGCCATTCCCTTTATTGCTGGCAGGGTTGCTAATACTAGCATCTGGTTCTATCTTTTAGGCGCAACCTACGTCTTATTGCTATGGTGTTTTTTGCCCATAGTCAGATTTGTTGAGCGTCGTCCCTTAACTTCACTTGGTCTACGATTCAACTCGCCGCTGAAGGTCATTCTGTGGGGGGCGATGGCATTTATCGTGGGGCTCTTCATCCACACAGGGGGAACAGCTTATGAGGTATACTGTCTCGGAAAGGACCTATTGTTGGCGACGCCGATAGTTTCCAAGTGGTTATTGGAGATTCTGCAGCAGATTCTCTGGGTTAGCTTTCCTGAGGAGGTTAGCTATCGAGGGTATTTGCTTACTCGGCTGAGGGAAAGTTGGGGCAGTGTTCCTGCCTTGCTTCTTTCGGCGATTTTATTTGGGGTGGCGCATTTAGGGTTAGGCGATTGGTCACAGGCGATTGCGACGGTATTGTTTGGGCTATTATACGGTGTAGTGTTCCTAAAGACGGAAAATGTCTATGCTTCAACGCTGGCGCATATGCTTGAGAACCTTTTTGGCAATAGGATTGTGCGTGGTGTATTTTTACTTTTGCGAGGATGAAGACAGCAGGCTAACCACTCGCTCCAGCCGACGCCGCTCCGCTTCGCTCCGCGGCGCGGCTGAGCGGCATACCGTTATGCGGCGCGTCAGGGCAGAGTCGCCTTGCTGGCGAAGTCGAGTTGCCTGAGAAGTAGAGTGAAGGGGCGAGGCGACTTGCTTG
>JASFBC010000246.1:0-2653 GCA_036172315.1 Anaerolineae bacterium
ACGGGTCACTCCTGGCTCCCGCAGATCGGCTCGGATGAACTCTACCGTGCCGTTCGCTAAGTGCTGCTGGATGTTCTCCAGTTTGCCGCTGGAGAGGTCGTCCACGATACGGACTTTGGCCCCGCGTTCCACCAGGGCATCAGTGAGATGGGAGCCGATGAAGGAGGCGCCGCCGGTAACCAGAACTTGACGATCTTGCCAGAATGACATGGTTCTTCCTCCGAAGGTATGGTTTTTATTGCCGTATTTTCCGATCTTTGCCCGAGAGGCGAAGGATATGTTGGTAAAACTCCTCTAATTGGTCCACCAGACGAGACCAGTTCAGAATGGTCTCGGCCACTTGGCGCGCCCGTCGCCCCATTGCCTCTCGGAGAACATCGTCGGTCAACAACCGCTGGATGGCATCGGCAAATTCCTCGTCGCGAGCCAACAGGCCAATGTGATGTGTGTTCATAATAGTCTCTACATCCCCAACAGGACTGGCGACGGTAGGCCGACCAGCAGCCATATAAAACATAAATTTGCCAGGAGAGCGTCCACGGTTGGCTGCACGATCAGCCAATGGCAAACACATCACATCGGCGCATGCCAGATACCATTCCAATTCTTCTTCGGGGACAAAATCGGTCTGCCAGAGGCGATCAGCGATACCATACTCTTGGGCCTGGCGCAGTACTCGTTCATTTCTGGGACCGATCACCATGAACCATACGTCTCGCAATTGCTGGATAGCCGGCAGCACAATTTCCAAATCTCCCTGGCTCATGCTCAGAAGGCCCACAATTTTGCGATCCAAGGGGATACCCAGGCGTTGGCGGGCCTTTGCCACAGGGATGGGTCGAATTAAATCTGGAGCGCTACCGTTAGGAATACAAATCACCCGGTCCTTCGGGCAGCCCACATCGAGAGCGCGTTGATAAAGCGCTGTGCTGCCGGTAACAACTCCATCTGCCATAAGCTTAGATTTGATCTCCCACCATTCTTCAAACTTGCCCACGGCCGGCACACGACGTTTCGGGACATCGTTGATACCGCCAGGACCACCCCACCAGTCAGTCCAATCGGCAATCAGTATGGCGCCATGTAGCCGGCCGACAAATCCAGCAAATGAAGCGTTGGGCTTATGGTCGAACATATGAATGATATCATAGCGATGAAATAAGGCATGAAGACAACGGAGCAGATTGTCTATTGGACCATAACCTTCACCGCTGTAGTTCTGCCCCAAGTTTGGCATCTCAGCTATCAACACTCCATTGGTAACAGACCAGGTGGTTTTCCACCGATTTTTCCAGGAAACCGTCATCAAGGTAACTTGATGACCGCGTTGTGCCAGGACTTTTGCAATATGGAAAGCCCGTTGGTATGTACCCAGATAACGATAATTATGGTTTAAGAATAACAATCGCATCAGGCCTCCCCTGTTAATGCTGGTTATGTGGAAACGTAAGAAACGCGATTAGCAAAACATATTGGCCCTTCATATTTGGCACTTCCCCTGGGATGAGCGACTTGTATGGGCCATCACTGTAATCCGTAGCCCCTCATCGAGCCCGTATCTAGGCGTCCACCCGAGTTCCTTCTCAGCCTTTGAGATGTCGAGACAGTATCGGAGTTGTTCCGCCGGTCGATCAGGGTGATAAATTGGTTTTGCCTCTACTCCAAGGATTTCAGCAATTCTAAAGTACACGGTATTTAGTGTTGTCTCGATACCGGTGCCAATATTGAACACTGGGTTGGGATGATCATCCGATACAGTCAAGGCCAGCAGGTTTGCCCGGACCACATCCTCGATGAAGACGTAATCTCGTGTCTTGTTGCCATCCCCCCAGATTTCTGCCTGCTGGCCAGAAGATAGCTTGCGGATGTAATCGGCCATTGCTCCGGTTACTTGCCTCGGTCCATATACAGCGGCATAGCGCAATATTACGTAAGGGAGGTGATAGGTCTTGTAATAAAATTTCAGATAATTCTCTATTGCGTGCTTTGCAACAACATAAGGTGAAACCGGGTCTATCGGATGCTCTTCTGCGGCTGGTAAGTTAGGTGTGTTGCCATAAAGAAACCCCGACGAGGCAAAGACGATTTTCTTGACCCCAATCTCCTTCGCCTTCTGTAGCATGCGCAATGTTCCCACCAGGGCGTCCATATCAAGAAGTGGGTTCTCCACTGACCTGGGGACCAACACATAAAAGGCGAAGTGATAAATTACATCCGGTTTTTCACATTCAAGAATGCTCTCTATGGATTCATCTGCCAAATTTACACAGTAGAACGTTGCTTGCGGATTCAGGTTTTCTTTGCGCCCGGTGGAGAGGTTATCTACCACAGCCACAGTTCCTCCTCGCTCTATCAACGCATCCACAGTGTGCGACCCAATGAAACCAGCGCCACCTGTCACAAAGAACTTTTTGCCCTTGAATTCATATCCTGCCATAGGCTCTGATTCCTTGAAAATGGTGGATTTACACTGCAAGTCAGAAGGCGTCTATAGACTCTCGCGCTGAAAATGGAACACTTGGGTGGCCGCCGGGTCACGCCCACGCGGCCCGTAGGACATCCGGCGGACGAGCGGGCTTGTTGCCCATGCCACGAGGAATCGGTGAGGGCGGCAAATTCTGGCCTCCGGCAGCCCGGAAAGGCCGTCCCACCC
>JASFBC010000247.1:0-2889 GCA_036172315.1 Anaerolineae bacterium
CTGAAGGGAGCGGCGGGCGAACTCCTGATGCTCCCGGCGCAGCAGGTACCACGCCCCGATACCGGCCATAAAGAGCCCCCCGGTGAAGATAGAGGCGATCACCGTATGCGTGTAGCGGGGGAGCGTAGAGGGATTGAAGACAGCGGCCCAGAAATTGGTCAACTCCGCCCGGCGGTAGACCCCCTCGCCAACCAGGCGGTACGCTGCCGGCGTTTGCTGCCAGGAGTTGGCGACGATGATCCAGAAGGCAGAAAGCGTGGAGCCGATGGCAACCATCAGGGCGGAGAACCAGTAGAACCCTTTGGGTACCCGCTCCCGCCCCAGGATCAACACGCCCAGAAAACCGGACTCCAGGAAGAAGGCAAACACCCCCTCCGCCGCCAGAGGCGAGCCGAAGATGTCGCCCACATAGCGGGAGTAGGCCGACCAGTTGGTGCCGAACTGGAATTCCATGGCGATCCCGCTGGCGACCCCCGCCGCGAAAATCAGGCCCAGGACTCGCGGCCAGAACCGGCTCAGGCTCTCCCAGACCGGCTCGGCCGTCTTCCATCGCTTCCAGGTGATGTAGGCAATCAGCCATGCCAGCCCGATAGAGATGGGTGGAAACAGAAAGTGGAAAGCGGCCGTCAGGCCAAACTGGATTCGTGCCAGAAGTACCGGGTCCATTTTTCACACCTCCGTTCAGATAAATGACGAGAGAAGAGACGGTTGCCGATGGAATCCTCACTTCTCCATTTCTCACCTCCTTTCGTCCTCACCGGGGTTCAACTCCACCCCCCGCTCGGCCAGCCGCTGAAAGTTGATCTGGCCCAGGTATTTCCGGAGCACATCTCTGGCCGCGACCCACTGCTCGTGGACCGGGCAGTGAGGGACCAGAGGGCACTGCTGAGGCTCTACCGTGCAGCGATTGAGGGCTATGGGCCCTTCTATGGCCTCTATGACTTCCAGCAGGCTGATCTCGCTCGGAGAGCGAGCCAGAGAAAACCCACCATTCTTTCCCCGCTGACTTTTCAGGAAACCGGCCTCTACCAGCACAGAAAACACTCGCCTCGCCAGGGCGGGAGGAATCAGCCGCTCCTGGGCCGCCTCTCTGGCCGTTCTCTTCGCACCGGGGGGTTGCATAGCCAGATGGAGGATAATCCGCGCGGCATAATCGGCCTTCTGACTGACGGTCAACATCATCGCCCCATAAATGATACCATTTTGGTATCATTATACTACACTCCCAGGATTTTGTCAATCCCCACCCTCCTCAGGTGATGGTCACCTTTAGAGGTGAACGTCACTTTTGCTCGGTAACCCCTATGTAACTCTCTGGTAACCTCCTCGGTGTATATGGCGACCGCCGATGGCCGTGCCGTCCCTCTTTGCCCAGAGTTGCCGCTCCCCCCATCTGATCGCCTGGCTGACGGAGCACTGCTCGTCCATAGATGTCCTGGGACGGGCTTTTCCCACTTACCGGCTTTTCATCATCGCCGTCGGCCTGTTCATTTTAACAGGAGTAGCGCTGCTCCTGAAGTACTCCCGCCTGGGGATGATCGTCCGGGCCGGCGTCCAGGACAGCGCGATGGTGGAGGCACTGGGAATCAACGTCCGACAGGTCTTTACGGCAGTCTTTGCGCTGGGATCGGCGCTGGCCGCACTGGGTGGGGTCGTTGCCGCGCCCTTCGTCGGCGTCTACCCAGAGATGGGGAGCATCTTCCAGTTGCAGGCCTTTATCGCTGTCGTCATCGGCGGGATGGGGAGTTACGCCGGGACGGCGGTGGGTGCACTGGCGCTGGGACTGGCCCGCGCGCTGGGTGATACACTGGTCACCACGGGGATCACGCTGCCGGGGATGGAGCAGGTGCTGCGGGCCTCACCCGCCATCGCTCGCGCCTCTACCGTCCTGATTATGGCCATCGTCCTCCTGGTCCGTCCATCGGGCATCTTTGGCAGAAAGGGCTAACTGCCTGCTGGGCTATACTGGCATCATCTCCTTCGGCCATGCGATGTTTTTTGGGACGGGGGGGCTACGTCGTGGTCTGCTGGTCAAGCACGCCGGTTGGCCCGCGGTGGCGGCGGTAGGAGCCCTCTTACTGGTCGCGCTGCTCCAGAGCCTGATTGTCGGAGCGCTCTCCCTGCGGGTGAAAGGGGTCTACCTGGCAATGGTGATGCTGGCCTTCGCGGAGTTCTTTTTCATCCTGGCCGAGGCAACGGACTTCCGCCAGTACATCGGCGCCGACGACGGTTTGCACGGCATCTATCCGCCGCCGTTTCTCAGCCCGACGGACCACCGGACCCGCTTTTACTTCCTGGCGCTGGCCTTCTTTGTGGGGATGTATCTGGCTGCGCGACGGCTGGTGAACTCTCCCACGGGCCAGGTGATGGTGGCGATTCGGGAGAATGAGGCGCGAGCGGCGATGCTGGGGTATAACACTTTCGCTTATAAACTGATTGTGCTGGTGGCGGCGGGGGTAATGGCGGCGCTGGCAGGCGCCCTCAACGCGTTCTTCAACCTGGGGGTGATGCCTTCGGTGCTCAGCGTCGGCACTACCATAGATGTCCTGGCAATGACCATTGTGGGCGGCGCCGGGACGCTGACCGGGCCGGTCCTCGGCGCAGCCATTGTCCACCTGCTGGGCTACTGGCTGAACCGCCTCTTCGGGCCGACGTGGGTCCTCCTCTTCGGGATCACATTTATCCTGATTGTAGTTTTCCTGCCCTACGGCATCATAGGGACGGCCCGGGCCCGCTCCTGGCAATGGCAGGCCGTCTGGCGGGAGCGCCTGAAAAGGATAACGGGACTCTGGAAACCCGCGTAACGCTCCCGGGGTTCGGAGGGATAGAGAACGCCGAAGGAATCCATCGGGGGAAAGGAAGCATTGCGGCGGCGGCCTTTGGCCGCCG
>JASFBC010000248.1:0-3765 GCA_036172315.1 Anaerolineae bacterium
TGTCCCCATTGTCAACCTCCCCGGCTGCCCGATGAATGTGGATAACCTGACCGCTACGGTGGTCCACTACTTAACCTTCAAAGAACTCCCCGCGCTGGATGACCTGGGCCGCCCTCTCTTCGCCTACGGCCGCCGTATCCACGATAACTGCGAACGGCGCGGCCACTTTGACGCCGGGGAGTTTGTGGAGGCCTGGGGGGACGAGGGCCACCGCAAGGGCTGGTGTCTCTACAAGATGGGCTGCAAGGGGCCTGTGGCCTTCCAGAACTGTCCTTCTATCCGCTGGAATGAGGGAACCAGTTGGCCGGTGGGTGCCGGCCATGGCTGCATCGCCTGCGCGACGCCCCGCTTCTGGGAAATGCCCGCCTATGAGCCCATCCCCATCCACGCTCTGACGCCGCCCGCTGCTTATCCGGAGGTGGAACCAGCAGCGGGAATGTCGCCGGTGACAGCGGGCGTCATCGGCGCCGCCATCGGCGTGGCGGCCGGTGTGGCCGGGGCCGTCGCAGTCCACCAACTGACCAAGGAGAAGGAGGCGTGACATGGCTCAGAAGATTGTCATTGATCCCATCACCCGCATTGAGGGCCATCTGCGCATTGAGGCCCGGATTGAGGATGGCCACGTTGCCGAAGCCTGGGCCTCCAGCACTATGTTCCGGGGGATAGAAATTATCTTGAAGGGCCGGGATCCCCGCGAGGCCTGGCTGATGACCCAGCGTATATGAGGGGTCTGAACGACGGTGCATTCCGTCGCTTCCGTGCGAAGCGTAGAAAATGCTCTGGGAATTCGGATCCCCGATACCGCCCGAATCATCCGTAACCTCATCACCGGCATTCAGTGCGTCCAGGACCACGTCATCCATTTCTACCATCTCCACGCGCTGGACTGGGTAGATGTCACCGGCGCGCTGAAGGCCGACCCCGAAAAGACCGCCCAACTGGCCCAATCCATCTCCGACTGGCCCAATTCCAGCCCCGACCATTTCCGGTCTATCAAAGAAAAACTGGATGCCTTCGTCCGCAGTGGCCAACTGGGGATTTTCGCTAACGGCTACTGGGGGCATCCCGCCTACCGGTTGCCGCCGGAGGCCAATCTGATGGCAGTGGCTCATTACCTGGAAGCGCTGGACTGGCAGCGGGATATTATTCGGGCCCACGCTATCCTGGGCGGCAAGAATCCCCACCCCCAGACCTACCTGGTGGGTGGGGTGGCCATCCCGGTGGATCCCGATAGCGAGGCCGCCCTCAACGCCGACAAACTGGCCTTCCTGCGCCGCCTCTTCGCAAAAGCCCTGACCTTTGTCCAGCAGGTCTACATCCCTGACCTCCTTGCCGTCGCCTCCTTCTACAAGGATGAATGGGCCGGCATCGGCGAAGGGCTGGGCAACTTCCTGGCCTACGGCGAGTACCCTGACCGGGCTGGTAACCTCTTCCTCCCCTCCGGTGTCATCACGAATCGGGACCTGAGCCAGGCCCACCCGCTGGACCACCAGAAAGTGGCCGAATACGTGGCCCACTCCTGGTATCAATACGCCGAGGGCGACCAGGTCTCCAAGCATCCCTGGGAAGGGGAGACCGTTCCGAACTACACCGGCCCCAAACCGCCCTATGACTATCTGAATACCGACGGCAAGTACTCCTGGATCAAAGCGCCTCGCTACGACGACAAGCCGATGGAAGTAGGGCCGCTGGCCCGCATGCTGGTGGCCTACGCTTCCGGCCACAAGCGGGTGAAGGAACTGGTGGACACGGTCCTGAAGAGCCTGCAGGTTGGGCCGGAGGCCCTCTTCTCCACCCTGGGACGGACGGCAGCGCGCGGGATTGAGACCCTGGTCGTCGCCGAGCAGTTGAATGCCTGGGTGGACGGACTGGCGGAGAATATGGCCAGCGGGGACCTCGCGGTTCACAATGGGGAGAAGTGGGACCCCGCCACCTGGCCGAAAGAGGCGCAGGGCTGGGGGCCCCACGAAGCGCCGCGCGGCGCCCTGGCCCACTGGATCCGTATCGTGGATGGCAAGATCGCCGGTTATCAGGCCGTGGTCCCCTCCACCTGGAACGCGTCGCCCCGGGATGCCAGGGGGCAGCCAGGCGCCTACGAAGCGGCACTGGTGGGCACACCCGTAGCCGACCCGGAGCGGCCGATAGAGATTCTCCGCACGCTCCATTCCTTTGACCCGTGTATGGCCTGCGCCGTCCACGTGACGGGCGCGCACGGCCGGGAGGTGACCCGAATCCGCCTGAACGACTGGACCTGCCCGTGAAAACACTGGTCCTGGGACTGGGAAACACCCTACTGAGCGACGAAGGCGTGGGAGTTCACGTCGTTCACCTCCTGCGGGAACGGTATCAGTTCCCGCAGGAGGTGGAGGTCATGGACGGCGGGACACTGGGGCTGGACCTGCTACCCTATGTGGAGGAGGCCCGGCAACTACTGATCGTGGACGCTGTCCAGATGGATGCCCCTCCGGGGACGGTGGTCCGGCTGGCGGGGGATGAGATTCCGGCGGTGCTGAGCCTGAAATACTCCCCCCACCAGATGGGGCTGAGCGACCTGCTGGCAGCAGCCCGCCTGCTGGGACGTTCTCCCGCAGAGGTGGTCCTCTGGGGAGTCCAGCCGGCCTCTCTGGAAGTGGGGCTGGAGTTATCCCCAGCCGTCGCCGCTCAGATGGAGACCCTGGTCCGGAATGTTCTGGCGGAACTGCAGCGGTGGGGGATCCGCCCCCTGGAAAAGCCGTCCGGAGGGCGCCCTCACCGGGAGGGGTGAACGATGAACGGCAAAAATGCTCCAATTCCACTGAGCCGTAGAGAGTTTCTGGGCCTCTCCGCGCTGGGGCTGGGCGTCTCCCTGGCTGGCGCCCGTCCGGCCGCCGCCGCCTCCCGCGCGGTCTCTCCCAATGACGTCGCCATTCTCTACGACCCGGTCAAATGTGTCGGCTGCAAAGCCTGCCAGATGGCCTGCAAGCGCTGGAACAAACTGCCCAACGAGAGCACCGACCCCCTGGGGATCTACGAATCCCCCCGGGGCCTCTCCGCCATCACATGGACCCTCATTAAACTCTGGCGGGCGGAAGTGGGCTGGCACTTTTTCAACTATCAGTGTATGCACTGCACCGACGCAGCCTGTGTGGAGGTCTGCCCAACCGGCGCGCTCTCCCACGACCCGCTGGGTTTTGTCCTCATGGACCGGAATAAGTGTAACGGCTGCGGCTACTGCACCCAGTTCTGCCCCTACGGCGTCCCCCATTTGCAGATCGCCGATCCGCTGACTGGCAAGGCAAAGGCGGCCAAGTGCACCTTCTGTCAGGATCGTATCTGGGCCGGTATTGGTGGGCCTGCCTGCGCGGAAATTTGCCCGGTCGGCGCGCTGACCTGGGGAAAACGGGGAGAACTGCTGGAAACGGCGCGGGCCCGGGTGGCGGAGTTGCAGGCAAAGGGGATGAATGCTCGCATCTACGGCGAGACCGAGGCCGGGGGGTTGCACCGGCTGAGCATTCTGCTGGACGAGCCGGAGCAGTACGGCCTGCCCTCCATCCCCCGGACGCCGTCCTTTGCCCGGGCCTGGCAGAAGATCCTCCAGCCGCTGGGTAACGTGGCCTTTGGCACCGCCCTGCTGGGCATCCTGGGCGCCTTCTTCTTCGTTCGCCGCAAGATCCGTATGGAGGAAGTAAGATGACCGTCCAACTGAAAGGCAGAGCGGAAGCGATCACCATCCAGTGGATCCCCAAGTACACAACCCTGGAACGGGCGGCCCACTGGCTCCATACC
>JASFBC010000249.1:0-3929 GCA_036172315.1 Anaerolineae bacterium
CGGCACGGCAGGAACGGGTGTACGGATTGGTGATGGTGTCATACCTGGTGGTGTTGATTTGAGTGTCAGTCTGGAAGGACACTATGCCAACAAGTTTGACCAGAGCATCCAGCAAGGGACAGGATGGGACTTGCCAGCAGAGCCAAATACGGTTGTCGTTTATACGTTGATGTGGCGCGAAATCTGGCAACCTGGTTATGTGGATGTGCGTTTGGCTGACCAGCGTATAGTTAGAGTGAATGTGCGATATAGGACTGGCATTCAAAGTGAAATTGTTGGGAAGCAACAACAAAGTTGCGGTGCAGGGCAGCAGACAAGCCAACCCATTGCCACACCACGAACAACATTGTCCCCCTCTGTATCTTCTCAAACCAATGGCCCGTTTCGAGAACATAAACCAACGCCAATTATTGGTACAGGAGTATTAGCACAAGGCACATATTCGAACGGGATGGCACCATTCGACGAAACGGAAATTTTGCAGCACCTTAATATTCAACGAATAAGGCTCGAAGAAAACCCAGATGGATGTACCATTGCTATTTTTAATGCCAATAAAATCTGGTTCGGTTCTTCTGTAAGAACAGGGCTGACCATAAACGGAGCTACTGTCGGCACAATCAATGGCCCAACAGGGAAACACGGCTATGTTTTTGATGTTCATATAAACGCAGGCGATAGAGTTTGTGTCACATACTTTGAACCATCTGGGTTTCACATCTTCTTCGGTCCCGACTTGTACTACCATTATGATAGCTATTGCTATCGTGGCCACTGCCAGTAAGAGCAACGGCGGGCTAACAAGCGCTTCCACCTGACGCCGCTCCGCTGCGCTTCGCGGCGCAGGTGAAGCGCAAGCCGTTGGGCGGCCAAGAAATGGCCCGCATATCAAAATAACCCTCCAATTTGGCAGATGAAAAGGTTTCTGATCATTTTTGCAAAAGTTGCCATAGCGAGTGTGATTTTTACCCTTTTAGGGGTAATCGTCTTGTTAGGAGTATTCTGGTACTTTAGCCGTCCGCTTAGCGATGGTCAAATCCTCAAGGAGCAATTTGAGCCCGAATTCCCTGGCTACTCTGCGATTAAGGTCTTAGAACGCAGGGGGGAAAGAACGCCCAGTAATCCAAGAATACTCACCATTGAAGTGGTGATGGAGAGTTATTCAGGGCCAGTAACTTGCCAGGGGGAAATCGGGTACTTCAAGGGAGATCCGTCTCACCAGTGGCTTAGTTGGTATGATTGGACGTGCATAGGTCATTGGATGTTAGTTGAAGATGCCAGAAACGCACTGTTTTGGAATTGGGATCAAGGTCCGACTCTTTGCGACACCCGAATTGAGGATACGGCATTTGTTCTTAAACGGTGGGTAGAGAACGGTTGGGTGAGGATAGACCAAATTCGTCACCCCACCATACGAGCGCGGGTGGCTTACCTAGTAGAGAACAACGTTGCTGTAACTAACAAACCCAGTGCACTGTTTGATGTTTCTAAAGCCAACGTTTATGACTTGGTTCCCGAATTGGCTGGGGATGAGAAAGTACCCACCTATGTTTTACGTTGCGATGGGTCATTGGATTTAATATTGAGAGGTGGCCCAAAATGGTGGGAACAGCCATTGGACCTTCAAATTGGTGATAGAATCATTCCCCTTCCAGCCCAAAGGGCCGCTCCTACAGAGCCATAACGGGGTCAAGTTTTGCAGTAAGGCCGCCCAACACGCGGCTCAAGCCGACAGCGCCTCCGCTCGCTTCGCTCGCTCCGGCGCTGCGGCTTATCTCGCATCCGTTATGCCGCTTTGCGATAGGAGGATCGACAATGAAACAGTTACGTTGCATATTAGCGCTGCTGATATTGTTGATGTTGTTGGCTGGGGGAGTGGCAAACGTCCGAGCTGATCCACCGCTACCACGCGTTCCCCTCAGTCCCCCACTTGCTCCAACGCAGCCAGATTCTGTACCCGCTGATACAACTCGACTAATACCTCGTGCTTTAGACCTACCGCCGCTCAAAGCCGTGCTGATCGTTGGGCCGATTGACGGTGATTATGGGCCCTGGACAACCCAGGAGAAGCAGAATATGGAACTGGCAGCAGCTGAGTTAGAAGCTAATGGGGTAACCGTGTATCGGTTCTACACACCTAACAATAGCTGGGAGGAGATCGCCGTAGCAGCAGAGGGTGCGCATTTCCTCTTTTACCGTGGGCATGGCGTTTATTGGAGTCCGATGCCGTATCCCACAGTAGGCGGTTTCGCGTTGAAGAATGACTTTATCTCATCTGATCAGATTCGCGCCGACCTGAACTTAGCCCCTAACACTATCGTTATGCTCTACGGTTGCTTCACGGCAGGGTCATCCAGCATTGACGATCCACCTATTGACAGCGTAGAGGCACAGCGACGTGTGGCACAATACTCTGACCCCTTTTTTGACATTGGCGCTGGTGGTTATTACGCTAACTGGTTTGGTAACGCCTTTCAGATGTTTGTGCGCTACCTGTTCCAGGGATTAACCTTGGGGAATGCTTACGAATCTTTCTACGACTTTAACGCGGCTACTGTGGAGCGATACACACATCCCAACCATCCCGACCTGGCTATGTGGCTAGATAAAGACTTCTGGAGTGATAGGTGGCAATACAACAATGCCTTCGCTGGTTTGCCCGATCAGACGTTGGAGGACCTATTTGAGGTCACGGCAATGGAGCTGTTCCCACTGACGGTTAGTTATATAGCCGAGCCGACTTTCCCGCCGCGGTCGTATAGTGTCAGTGTGGAGAGCACCTCTACGGAGACATTCACTTGGACAGCGACGGTTACACTTGGAGGACTTTATTGGCTAAACGTGACACCGCTGAACGGTAGCAGTGGAGACCACATGACTGTGACACTCACGCCTACTGCCTTGGCTCCTGGTATCTACTCTGCCAGTATCCGTGTGCTGGCGAGTAACCCCCAGATCAAAAACGGTGACCAAACTGTGGCAATCACTTTGTATATTGCGGATCAGGTTCACTTTGTCTATTTGCCGCTGGTGAGAAAGCCGTAGAGGCCACTTTATCGCAAAATCAGCGTGAATTTGGCCTTTCGGTTTATAGCCATAGAGCAAGAAGAATCAGTGAAGAATAGGGAAGCGGCATAACCCTGTGTGGAGCCGACGCCCACCCTTGCGCTTTCAACCATCGTGTCTCGCTCGCGGTGCTGTCGGTGATTCAGGCGGGTTTTGCCAGCGAGGGCGGGTGGGCGCGGCTCACACCAGCCGTTAGGCCGCTAGTGGCGTGAAGCGAGTTTGGCACAATCGCGCTGAAAGGAGAACGCATGAAACTCATCATATCGAGAAACCAAAAGAAAACGATGCTCTCTGGAATCCACTTCATCGTTTCCTTCACACTTGTCCTGTCGGCGGAAGAGGACGAACTTCTAAAAAGGTATGGGCGAGCGCACGCAACGCTTGGTAGCGTCGCTGACCTCTGGAATGGAAGCACTGTGCCTTTGTTCAAGATAGGAGTCAAGTTTGAAACTGATAACGTTTGGAATGCACTCAAGGTTGAAGAAGAAGTCATAAGCGATTGTAAGCGATTAAAGGCTTATATAGAAACGGCGAACGCGTATGGTGGAACAGAAGAAATCACTATCTAAAGGACAACGTGTCTAGGAAACCCAACTGACTGCGCCAAACACGTACACACCGACCCGTTACGTACGCGGCTTTTTGGTGGAGTTGGTTGGCTCAATGCATTCGGAGAATAGCGCTTTCAAAAAGCGCAAGGCGGCATAACACTGGGTTCCAGCCGACGTTGCTCCGCTGCGCTCCGCAACGCGGCTGAACCCAACCGTTATGCGGCGCGTCAGGGCAGAGTCGCCTTGCTGGCGAAGTCGAGTTGCCTGAGAAGTAGAGTGAAGGGGCGAGGCGACTTGCTTGCCAACGTCTCG
>JASFBC010000250.1:0-36361 GCA_036172315.1 Anaerolineae bacterium
CGGCTTGCGCCGCCCGTTCAAGACGGACGACAGACGACGGACCACCAACCACCGTGGTCTGTGGTCTATGGTCTGTCGCAGGGGAGGCCGATTTCCAATCGGTGCCGGGAGGGCGATCTCCATCGGGCTAAACAGGTCTACGGGTTCTGGGAAATCCCCTGTACCGGAACGACGCGTATCCGTACGCCCTCCACCGCCACCACCCGGACGGGAGTCCCAGCGGGGATCGGAGTACCGGCGACGGCAGTCCAGAGTTCACTCCGCACCTGGACGGTTCCGATGGGGTCAATCGGGGTGGTAGCAATGCCCTCCGCGCCTACCAGGGTCTGGGGGCCGGTCCGGGCCGCCATGCGCTGAGCGCGTACCGCCAGCCGGAAGACCCAGCCGAAAAGGCCAGCGGAGATGACCGCCGCGCCCGCAATGACCCAGGGAGAGAGTACCGCGCCCTCCCCGGGCCGGAAGAGGAGCACCGAGCCGACGATCAGGCCAATGACGGCAGCCAGTCTCAATCCGCCGCCCTGTACCCTCAGGTCCACCAGGAAGAGGACCGGAGCCGCCAGCAGGATGCCCAGGCCAATGGTGTTGATCGGCAGGCGGGCCAATCCCATCGCGGCCAGGAGCAGGGAGATGACCGCTGCCGCCTCCGGAAAGCCGGTGCCGGGAATCGTCCACGCGGCCGCCAGGGCCCACAATCCCAGAAGCAGGAAGATATAAGCCACGTTCGGGTTGGTCAGGAATTCCTGCAGGGCAACCAGCCAACCTCCGCCCATAAGCCCTCCCGAGATTGAAGCAGGGCAACGGCAAGCAGTTGGTCTACTACTCCCGCAGAACCTCCGGATAATCCACCCCGCCTGCTTTCAGGTACTGCTCTATCAGGCCCGGCAGGCGCTCCGGAATCTGGCCGGAACCCACCAGCACCTGGTCGCCAATAAAGAGCATCGGCACCCCGCGCCAGTCGGCCGGCACCCGATAGGCGTCCATCGCCTTCACCCACAATTTGTAGTTGTTAGGGTCGGAGATCGCCAGCATGCGAATCTCCAACTGGTCGCCATACTGTTTCTGGAGTGGCGGCAGGACCTGTTCTATCACAATATGGCAATGAGGGCAAGTCTCCGAATAGAAGAGGACCACCCGCACTACCGGCTTCACAGGAGTCGTCGCTCCCGAAGAGCATCCTGCCAGCAGGACCAGCAACAGGGCGAAAACGGCCATCGCGATTCGGCGCATCTCCTCACCTCCAGACGGAATATGCAATCCGTGAATCGTCACGGCCGCGCGCTCATGACGGTGTGCAGCGCGTTGCAGGCCGGGCAAATGCCGCCGGGGCGGATGATGGCAAAGCCGTCCTGAGGGTCGTCAAAGTAGCGCAGGAAATCCACGTTCCAGATGATGATCCCGCGTACCAGCCCACTCTCCCGGGCCAGTTGGACCGCCTCCGCCAGCCAGGCCGCCTGCTGGGCATTCGTCGTCTCCCGCGCCCAGAAGAGGGAGTCCGGAAAGGTCGGGACACCCTCCTGGGATGCATAGCCCAGTTCGGTGTAGAAGAGTTGTTTGGTACCGCCAAAGAGGTTGTAGTAGAGTTGCATCTGCGGCAGGAAGTACCAGGAGTGGTGATGGCGGCCGTCGTCGGCGGGGTGACCGCTGACGGCCGACGGTGGGGTGGCACCAAAGTTGTAGTGGACGCCCAGGTAGTCCATGCAGTCGGCGGCGCCAGCGGCATACAGGCCCTGCAGGAACATCCGGTCGTCGCAGCCGGTGGGGGTGCATTGGTCAAAGGCACCGGTCGGGGCCGGCGCGGCGGCAATCACCAGGGTGTTGGGATTGGCAGCCTTCACCGCCTTGTAGGTGGCGCAGAGGAGACGGGTATAGGCCTCCGGGCCGATGTAGCCCGACTGCCATTCCCGGTTAATGTTCGGCTCGTTCCAGACTTCAATGCCGTCAGCGCCGGCGGCGGCCAGGCGCGCTGCCCAGCGGGCAAAGTTCTCCTCAAACCCCTGCTGGGTGACCATTCCCGCCGGCCCAACGGTGCCGATCAGAATCTTGAAGCCGCGCCGGTGGGCCGCACCGATGACGGGGGCTGTCTCCTGGGGATAACGGACCTGGGCCTTGACCCATGTTATTCCGGCATAGCGCATCTTGTCGGCGTAGGGAAGGTCCAGGTTCCAGACGTGGCCGCCGATCTCAAAGGGGCCACCACGGGCCAGCATACCCGTACTCTGCTCCGCCAGCGCGGCCAGACCGCTGGGAAGAGGTCCGAAGACAGCCTGAACCTTCTCCGGCCCGTACACTTCCAGCATACACTCCCACCAGTCCGCTCCTTCCGTCTTCTGGAGATGCCACCAGTTGATGTCGGGCCAGAAGTAGCGCCAGCGGTAGAGAGCCGGAGCCCGCTCCCAGCCGTAGTCAGCGGCCAGCGTGGTCAGGTCCACGTAGTATCCGGCGGGGACTTTTTCCAGAAGACGGCCGCCCTGAGCGGCGGCGCGTGCGTCCTCCTCCCGGGCTCTCAGGTCCCAGGGGGGTACCCGCAACGGCTCTCCCAGACTGCCATCCTGCCGGGCCGCCCGCAGGTAGACTCGCCAGTAGGTCTCATTCCCGATGTCCTCCCGGACCAGCAGGACGCGCGGCGGTATCTCGTCGTGAGGGCTCTGGTCCAGGTCCACCGCTCGCCCGCAGAGGTGCCAGTTGTTGCGCTGTTCGGCGTTCTCCATCGGCTGCCAGGCCAGGGCAATGGTGGAGAGGTAGTCCCAGCCCGCCTCCTCGGCGACACGCCGCCGCAGGGCCTGGAAACTGTCGTCCACCCGGTCGTTCAACCGCAGCCATTCGTACCGCCCGCTCCGGTCGGGCAGGTAGACCAGGGACTGGAGCGTCGTGGTAGAGGAGGTGGATTGGACGAATTCGGTGTAGAGGGAGAGTTCGGTGGCCGGTTCGGCGGCGCGGGCCCGGGCTACCGCGCGGGCGGAGAGGGGCACCGGACTCCAGACCGGACGGGAGATGAGGCCGGGGTCACTGTAAATCTCCTGGGAGAGGCCCCACCCGTAGAGGCTGGATGCGATCAGATAGGAGCGACCGGCGCGCCGGTAGACGGTGAGCAGGCTCTGGCCATCGGGGGCCCAGGTGGGGGTGGAGCCGGAGCCGAAGAGGTCGGTGGAAGAAAGCCGGAGCATCGGCTGGGCCTGGGGGCCACCGCGTGCGGCCCACTCCAGCGTGCTGATCTGGACGGTGGCATAGCCGGCACGGGAGATGGTGTAAGCCAGCCGCTTCCCGTCGGGCGACCAGGCCGGGTCCAATTCGTTGACGTCCGGGCTATTGGTGACGTTGATCTCGGTGCCCGCCAGATCGCCGTCAAAGAAATAGATAAAAATATCCTGACTGCCGTTGCGGTAGGAGACGAAGGCGATCGCCGAGCCGTCGGGCGACCAGGCCGGGCTATAGTCGGGGGCGGGGTCGGTGGTCAGCCGCCGGATGTTGTTCCCGTCGGCGTCCATGACATAAATATCCAGGTTGTCCTCGCGGTAGGACTCAAAGGCAATCCATTTGCCGTCGGGCGACCAGGTGGGGCCGCCGTCAAAGCCGGGGGCGCGGGTGAGGCGGATCAGCGCACCGCCTTCCAGGTCCAGCAGGTAGATGTCCCAGTTTCCACCGCGACGGGAGGCGAAGGCCAGGAGGGAGCCGTCGGGCGACCAGGCCGGGTCCCGGTCTTCCGCCGGGTCACTGGTGAGGCGGACGATTTCGCGCGTGGTCTGCTGGATAGCGTAGATGTCGGAGTTGCCGTTCCGGCGGAGGGTGAAGGCAATGGCGCCGCCGCTGCCGAAGGGGGTGGGAGTCGGGCCGATAGTGGGCTCGGGGAGCGGCGTCGGGGTGACGACGATGGTCACCACCGGCGGACGGGCATTCAGGGCGGCGCTGGCGCGGTAGAGGGCGATACCCAGCGCGACCAGGATGGCAGCGTTGGCCAGGACCAGCAGGGCCAGCAGGCGCAGGGCGCGCGGGGAGAGGACGACAGGGGGCGCTTCACCGCGGGGGGAGCGGCGCAGGCGTCCCAGGCGTCCCCGCAGCGAGGCCCAGCGCCGCGCGGGAAGGGAGGGCTTGTTTTCAGGGATAGAGTTGGTCTCCATTGGGCTGAATCGCTACCGCGGCACAAAGTCCCTCACTGAATGCGCACGACCACCCGGCCGCGCCGCCAGAGGGCTTCCAGGTTGTAGTAGGAGCGGACCTGGGGGTCAAAGATGTGCACCACCACCGGGCCGTAGTCCATCAGAATCCAGCCGGATGACGGCTCTCCTTCTACGTGAAGGGGGGAGATATTCAGTGTTTTCTCAATTTCCTCCCGGATCCCACTCTCCAGCGCCTGCAATTGCCGGTCGCTGGTGCCGCTACAGAAGACGAAGTAGTCGGCCAGCATGGTCAGTTCGTGGATGTCCAGGAGCAGAACGTCTTCTCCCTTCTTCTCCAGGACGACGTCCACAATCTGTCGAGCCAGGTCTATCGGTTCCAGATTTCGTCTCCTTACAAGTGATTATCTTCGCCTGAGATAACCCTTACTTATGGCGGCCCGTCAGACCGACGAAGGCGGTCCAGATCAGGCTGCCGAGGATGACCAGAGCGGCTCCCTGAAAGGGATGGATATTGACGGCCTGATGCCAGCGATCCATCGCGCCCGCCATCCCGGTTCCAGCAATCATCCCTACGGAGAACATGGCGGTGAAAATCCCCGCCGCCTTCCCCCGGGTGAGGGGCGTGGTCTCATCAGCCAGCAGCGCCGATTTGGCCGGAAAGAGAACTCCGAAGCCCAGACCGTAGAGAAACATCGCGCCCATCATCGGTCCCCAGGCAGTCAGGCCAGATAGAAGCAGGAGAGCCGCCGCGATGAGTGCCAGGCCCAGCACGACCATCGGAAGCCGTCCCCACCGGTCGGAGAGGCGGCCCAGGGGAGAAGCCTGCAGCAGGCTGGCCGCCAGGGCGAAACTCCCAAAAAGCATCCCCACCCGAGCGGCGGTAAATCCCTGCTCCTCCCCCCTCAGGGGGAGAAAGACCAGCAAGGTACCCAGGGTGAACATCCAGCAGAATGCGGCGACGAAGGAGACGGAGAGCCGTCGGCGGAGAAGTGCCCGCCAAGCGCCGCTGGGGAGCCCGGTTTCTGCTGAAGAGGGGCGACGTTAGGCTCCCAAAGCCGCCAGGAACATCAGGGCCGAGAGCCCGAGAAAGAGAGCGGGGTATCCGAACCGATCCCGAATCCAACCGCCCAGCGGCGGGCCTATCAGTCCGGACATCCCATAGGTAACGCCGTAGAAAGCCATCGTTCGTCCCCGGGCCGCGGGCAGGGAGGCGTCGCCCAGGTAGGCCAGACACGCTGGGGTCACCAAACCACTCCCCAGACCATGCAGCGCGCGCACCAGCAGCAGTGTGTGCGGCTCCCAGAGCGTCGGGTAGATCAGAAGTGCCGTACCCACGATCAGCAGCCCCACCACCAATGGGAACTTCCGCCCCACGCGGTCCGTCCACATCCCTCCGCCCAGGTTCCCGAAAAGATTGGCCACCGAGAAGAGGCCCACCACCCATCCGATGAGGCCAACGGGAGCTCCCAGCGCGCGGGCGTACGGCGCGATTTGGGGAGAGAGGCCATGGGTATCCAAGAACAGGATAAACGTGATCAGATAGACGAGAGCCATTTCTACCAACATTCACTCCCTCCTGGTTCGGGATTTCCGTTCCACAAAGAGATCACTTCCGCCGGACTCTGCGCGGCGCCCAGGACGACCATGAGCCGGATGCGGGCCTTCTGGCCGTTCAAGCCCGGGGAGAAGAGACACCCCATCTCCCGCAAGGTCCGGTAACCGCCGATATAGCCGTAAGCGTCCCAGACCCGACCGGAGGGGCAGCGGCTGGCAATCACCACGGCCACGCCCTCCGCCAGGGCCCGCTCAATGACGGGGAGCCACCAGGGGGGCACGCGGCTGGCGCCCAGGGATTCCAGGACCACGCCCCGCGCGCCGCGCGCCAGCGCGTCCTCCAGCACCTCCGCGCCCATCCCGACGGCCAGTTTGATGAGCACCACTCGCTCTTCCAGGCGCTGGCAGGGGACGACCTCTCGCTCCAATCGCCAGGGAATGTGGACCCGATCCCCCTCTATCCGGCCCAGGGGCCCCCAGCCGGGGGACCGGAAGGTGGCAGGGGAGAGGGTGTCGGTCTTGGTGACGAAGCGCGCGGCGTGGATTTCGTCGTTCAGGACAACCAGCGCGCCCAGCCCGCGCGCCTGAGGGGACGCCGCCACCCGCACCGCCGCCCAGAGGTTGGCCGGGCCGTCCGCGCCGACCTCCGATGCCGTCCGCATTGCGCCGGTGAGCACCAGCGGCGTCTCGCCGGGGACGGTCAGGTCCAGCAGATATGCCGTTTCCTCCAGGGTGTCCGTCCCATGAGTGACGACGACACCCGAGACATCGGAATCCGCCGCCCACGCGGCGGCCCGCTCCCGAATGCGCCAGAGGTGGTCCAGGGTGAAGTGGGAACTGGGCAGATTGCAGACTTCTTCCACTACCAGTTCCGGTGCGCCGGAGGGCAGGACGGCAGTCAGGTCGGCCGCGCTCAGCGCCGGGACAGCGCCGCCCCGCGCCGGGTCGTAGCGCATCGCCACCGTCCCGCCCGTGGTGAGAATCGCAACTTTTGCCATCGGATTCCCTTTCGCCGCAGAGAGTGCAATTTCAGGATGCAGGATGCAAGGAGTGCTTGCAGCGGCGGAGGAATTCAAGGAGAATTCTTCTCCAGTCGTTCGGCTTCGCAGGATATGCGGTCGTAGATGCCCAGCGCAAAGGCCCAGGTCAGTGCAGATTCCCGAAGGAATCGTTGAATGCGGACCCCATACACTGCGAGCCGATGTTCTCCCCGCACCGGCAAAAGGCCCAAGCGATTTGCTGCCACTCCGATGACGTTCACTCCTTCCTGCTCGCACATCCACATCGCTCGGGGCAGATGGTACGCCTGGGTGACCAGAATGCCCTCACCGGCAAACCGCGCAAAATGTCTGCAGGTGTCGTGGGTATCTATTCCCAGACCATCCACGAGAATATCCCAGTCGGGTATCCCGCGCCCCCGGGCGTATTGCGCCATCGCTTCCGCCTGCTGGTTGCTGTCGTTGTCGCCCGAAATAAACAATTTCTCCACCTTGCGCTGGCGGTACAACCGCACGGCGGCCTCTATCCGCTCCCAGGCCACATCGCTCAGCGTCTGGTCCTCAAAAACATAGGCCCCGAATACAACGGCATATCCCCGCTCCGGAACCGTATCCAGTTGCCCGTAGATGTCATCATTGTAACGGATGATAAGGGCAACTTGGGGCAAGAGGACCAGCAAGACGACGACTATCAGGCATCCGCTTGCCCGAAATAGAACTCTCCAACCAGAACGGGAGCAAAATTTATTCGCGTTCATCGGCGTTCGTCCGCGTCCTCTCCCCATTCAGTCGCAGGGAGAGGACCTGGCTGACACCGTCAGGACCCATGGAGACACCATAGACGGTGTCGGCAGCCTCCACGGTGCCCCGGTTGTGGGTGATGACAATAAACTGGGTCCGCCCGGAGAGTTCCGTCAGCAAATCCCGGAAACGGGCCACGTTCGCCTCGTCCAGCATCGCGTCCACCTCGTCCAGGACACAGAAGGGGGTAGGGCGGACTTTGAGTATGGCGAAGATGAGGGCAACGGCGGTGAGGGCCCGTTCACCGCCGGAAAGGAGGGCCAGGCTTTGTAACCGCTTGCCAGGGGGACGGGCAAGGATGTCCACGCCGGTTCGGGCCGGGTCGTCAGGGTCAGTCAGTTCCAGGCGGGCGGACCCACCGTTAAAGAGACGGGTGAAGTTCTCCTCAAAGGCTTGGGCGACGGCCTCAAAGGTCTCCCGGAACGCCTGCTCCATCATTCGGTCCAGGTCGGCGATGACGGCGCGCAGCCGGGCGGACGCCGCCTCCAGGTCGGCGATCTGTTCGGAGAGGAAGCGGTAGCGCTCGTTGACCTCGGCATACTCCTGGGGCGCGTTGAGGTTGATCGGTCCCAATTGACGCAGGCGGGCCTTGAGTCGGTGGATTTCCTCTTCCAGTCCCTCCGGCAGAACCTCCACCACGGGCAGGGAGGTGACCAGCGGTTCCAGGGGCAGGGGCTGTTGGAGTCGGACGGCGCCGCGCACCTCCAGGTCCACCAGTCCCAGGTCCTCCTGGATGCGTTCCTGGAGACGGGTCAGGCGGTCCTGGGCGCGGGAGACCTCCAGGCGGGCCGCGTTCCACCCCTCCTCGGCCTGACGGATGCGGGCGGCCAGGCGTCGCTCGTCGGCTTCGGCGGCGTCCTGTTCAGCGGATAGGCGGTTCAGTTCCTCCTCCGCCGGGCCGATGCGGGCGCGGGCCTCCCAAAGCGCCTCTTCGTGACGGGCCGTTTCCCGCCGGAGGGCCTCCAGGCGCTCTGTGATTGCCTTCCGTTCCTGCGCCAGTTCGCCCAAACGGGCACGTCGGGCCTCCCATTCCCGCCGGATTCGGTCCAGCGCGGCCTGTTCGCGGGCCCGGGTGGAGCGCCCGTTCTCCAGCGCCTGACGGGCCAGGGCCAGGTCGGTGCGGGCCTGGGCCAGGGAGGCCTCCATCTGAGAGAGACGGGCCGCGATCTCTTCGGCAGCGCGGCCGGCCTCCCGGCGGCGTTCCTCCCATTCGGCGATCGCTTGTACGACCCGGGCCCGTTCCGTTTCCTGCTCCTCCCGTCTTCGGCGGGCGGCTTCCAGGCGGCCCGGGAGTTCGTGCCAGGCCCGCTCCCGGGCCAGCAGGCCGCCTCCGGCGCGGCCAATGGTGACCGTCCCGTCGGCGGCGACGATTTCGCCCTCCCGGGTGACGCACCGGCCCCCCGGCGGCAGGGTTGGGGCCAGCGCGCGGGCCGTCTCCAGGTCTTCCACCAGCCATACCCGGCCCAGGAGGGCCTCCACCAGGGGCCGGAAGCGCTCCTCGCAGGAGATAACCGTGGTGCAGGATAAATCTTGCGCTACGGGGCGAGCGCGGATTTCCGCCAGTGGGAGCAGGATAGCCTGCTGGTTCTCTCCCAGAAGACGGCGCGCGGCCCGCACCGTCTCCCAGTCCTCCACCACGATGGCTTGCAGGTGAGGGCCCAAGGCGGCCTCCACTGCCCGCTCCCACTCCGGCGGCACCCGCAGTATCTGGCTTATCAGCCCGATCACGCCTGGCAGTCCGGCCTGAAGGAGGCGGCGTGTTCCGTCGGCCAGGCCGGCCATCTCGTCCCGCATACGGGCTATGAGTTCCTGCTCCGCCTCCAGGCGGGCCTGGAGAGCGCGGGTCTCCGCCAGCGCCGCCTCCAGTTTGTCCCGCCGGGCCCGCAGGGCGCGCAATTCGGCCTCTATCCGCTCCCGCTCGGCGGCCTGCTCCCGGACGTGGCGGCGCAGGTCGGCCAGTTCTGCCTCCATCGCGGCGACGCGGGCTTCCTGGGCCGCCACCCGCTCCCGGAGTTCCGCCTCCTGGGTCTGGGCGGCGCGGACCCGTTCCATCTGGGCCGTCTCCTGGGCCTGGAGAGGCTCCAGTTCCGCCCGCATTTCCTCCTCCCGCGCGGCCAGCAGGTGGGCCCGTTCGGTCAGCGCGGCCAGTTCTCGCTGGGCGGCATCCATCCGCTCATGGAGGTCGGCGACGCGCCGGTAGGCATCCCGCAGGTCGTTGCGGAGTTCGGTCTGGCGACGGCGCAGGTCGGCCAGACGGGCGGCGACGGCCTCCGCTTCGGCCCGCCGGGCGGCCAGCGCCTCTTCGGCCGCGCGGGCCCGCTCCTGAGCCCGCTCCAATTCCTGCTGGGCCTGCCCCCAATGGTAACCGTACCAGGCCCGCTGGAGTTGTTTCAGGTAACCGGAGACCCGCTCGTATTCCTGAAAGCGGGCCATCTGTTCCTCCAGCCGCTTCAGGCGGGGGGCGATTTCGCTCAGGAGGTCGCGCGCCCGATCCAGATTGCGCTCCGTCTCATCCAGTTGCGCTGCCGCTTCCTCCCGCCGGGCGCGATAGACGGAAATACCGGCCGCCTCTTCAAAAAGGGCGCGCCGCTCCTGGGGCTGGAGGGAGAGGGCCATGTCCACCAGTCCCTGACCGATGACGGTGTAGGTGCGCTGGGCCAGGCCGCTTTCGGCCAGGAGGTCCATCAGGTCCCGCAGGCGGACGCGGTGGCCGTTGAGGAGGTACTCGCTCTCGCCGGAGCGGTAGGCGCGCCGGCCGATGGTCACTTCGGCGAAATCCACGGGGAGCCAGCCGTCGCCGTTATCCAGGGTGAGGAGGACCTGAGCCATACCGGCACGGGCCCGACGGCCGCCGCCGGAGAAAATCATATCCTCGGTGGTCTTGCCCCGCAGGAGGCGCAGGCTCTGCTCGCCCAGGGCCCAGCGAATGGCGTCGGCGATGTTGGATTTGCCGGAGCCGTTGGGGCCAACAATAGCCGTGATGCCGGTCGGAAAGAGGAACTCCGTCCGGTCAGCGAAGGATTTATAGCCCTGCAGTTCCAGACGCTGAAGGCGCATGAAGGAGCACAAGTAGCAAGTAGACAAGTAGGCAGGGAAAGGTAGCGAGAGCGAACCGGGTTAATCGGCGACGGCAGATACCAGTTCCTCCGGGTAGCGCAGCGTCACTGTTCTCAATCGCTCCCCTATGAAACTTCCCTCGTTTGCCCGTTCCTCCTGGCTTTCGTGATAGCCCGCCAGAGGTTAGCGCGGATATGGGCCTGCTGGCGGGGGCCGAAACTGCGCAGGAATTCCTCCACTCTCCGATGGTTGGCATCCTGTCCATATGGGCAAGGGGGGGCCACCGGGAAGCCCAGGGCCCGCGCGTAGGCGGCCAGGTCTTTGGCCGGGATGTAGATGAGCGGCCGGATGACGGTGATCCGTCCACCGAAGAACTCCACCTTTGGCTCCAGGGTCTCCAGACTGCCGGCGAAGAGGAGATTCAACAGGGCCGTGACAGCGGCATCGTCGGCGTGGTGGCCGAAGGCCAGTTTGTTACAGCCCAGGGCGTCGGCGGCCAGGAAGAGGGCCTTGCGGCGGTTCCAGGAGCAACGGAAGCAATCGGGCGGCAGCGGTTCCTCCGGCGGGAGTTCCAGCGGGACGAAACGGTAGTCCACGCCGCGCGCCTCCAGCCATGGAGCCAGCACCCCGGTCAGGTCGGGGAATCCGGCGGCGGTGCCCACGACGTGGATGGCGACCACTTCGTAGGGGAAACCGGCCTGCTCCCGGTAGCGGAGCATTAGGTCCAGGAGACTGGTGCTATCCTTGCCCCCGGAGAGGGCCACGGCCACCCGATCGCCCTCTGCCAGCAGGTCAAACTCCTTGCAGGCCCTGGCGAAGGATTTGAGCAGAGCGGAAAGGATACCCTTCACAGATTCCGGCCCGGCGGTTGTCGGTCAACCAGGCAAGCGGGCAAAGTCCGTGCCGACCTCTATGCAACACTGGTGCAGTCGGCGGTCCAGAAGAGGGCCTCCAGATGCTCGGCCAGCAGGGCGCCGTGCTTCCAGCGCCTGCAGCTAAATTCATGTCATCTAATCTCCCGCCCCTCATACTGCCGCCGGTAGTATTCCCGGTAGTGCTCGCCGCTCTTGATAGGCCGCCACCACCACTCGTTCTCCACGTACCAGCGCACCGTCTTCTCCAGCCCCTCCGCGAAGGTGTGGGACGATTCCCAGCCCAGCGCGCGGATCTTGCTGACGTCCAGCGCGTAGCGGCGGTCGTGGCCGGGGCGATCCCGCACCGGCTGGATGAGCGAGTGGGGTTTCCCCAGGATGTCCAGGATCGCGCGCGCCATATCTATGTTGCGCGTCTCCACACCGGTGCCCAGGTTGTAAATTTCCCCCGGCTGGCCCCGGTGAAGCACGATGTCTATCCCTTCGCAGTGGTCCAGGACGTACTGGTAATCCCGCATCTGGGAGCCGTCGCCGTAGAGCGGGAGCGGCAGGTTGTCTATCGCGTTGGTGATGAAGAGCGGCACCACCTTCTCCGGGTACTGGTACGGGCCGATGTTGTTGGAGCCGCGCGTGATGGTCACCGGAACCCCAAAACTGGTGAAATAGGCAATACAGAGCAGGTCGCCGCTCGCTTTGGAGGCCGAATACGGGCTGCGGGTGTGTAAGGGGTCCGTCTCCTTCGCCCGTCCCTCCAGAATCTCCCCGTACACTTCGTCGGTGCTCACCTGGTGGTACCGCTCCAGCCCGAACTCCTTCGCTGCCTCCAACAGCACGTAGGTGCCGAAGACGTCGGTGCGGATAAACTCGTCCGGCTCCATCAGGGACCGATCCACGTGGGTGGCGGCGGCGAAGTTGACGATGGCATCTACCCCGAAGGCGCGAATCGTCTCCCGCACCTTCTGGGCGTCGCAGATGTCGGCGTGGACGAAGGCATATCGCCCCGCAAAGGCCTCCGCCACGTCCTGGAGATTGGCCAGATTCCCCGCATAGGTCAACTTGTCGTAGACGATGATGCGGTAGTCCGGATATTTCTGGAGCATATAGCGGACGAAGTTGGAGCCGATGAATCCGGCCCCACCGGTAACCATCAGCGTGCGCATACCCCCTCCTGTCTCGGATGATGGTATTATACCCCATGGGGAAAGGCTTCGCAAACGGCTTGACAATTGGTCAGGCCCGCTTTTGCAGGCTAACAGGCTTGACAATCGGCCAGGCCTGACATACAATTTCCCTGTATGAACCACATCGCGCGCTTTGAGGCTTTGGCGGAGCAATGGGTAGAAGGGACGTTCGCCCGGCTCTTCGGCGGGCAGATTCACCCCCTAGAGGTTGCCACCCATATGGCCCGGGCGATGGAGGACGCCTGCTCCCAGGCCGCCGACGGCACCCCGCTGGCCCCGACCCACTACCGGATTGACCTCCATCCCCAGGACCTGGACGGGCTGCGGGCGCGCCATTCCGCGCTGGAAGAGGAACTGGCCCGCTATGTGGAGGAACTGGCCCACCAGGCGGGGATGGTCCTGCCCACAGCCCCTACCATCATCCTGCGTCCGCTCCCGGACCTGTCGCCCCACACCGTGCGCGTCCAGGCCTTCCGGGAGCCAGCAAAGGGGGAGGATGAAGGCGCCATCCACCGAATGGGCGGAGAAGTTCTGCCCTCCCCCGAGCCGTCCCCGGGGCGTTGTTTTCTCATCATCGGTGGACAGCGCCACGTGCCCCTGAGCGCGCCCACGGTCAACATCGGGCGGGCACTGGATAACGACGTCATCATAGAACACCCCCACGTCTCCCGCCACCATGCCCAACTCCGCCGCCGCTATGGTCGGTACGTGATTTACGACCTGGGCAGTTCCGGCGGGACGCGGGTCAACGGCTACCCCGTCCAGGAGTGTGTCCTCCGGTCGGGGGATGTCATCTCTCTGGCGGATTTTGAGATCATCTACAGCGAAGAGCCGGTTTCTCTTCCCGACGAACCGGCCGAAGAGGCATCCTCCACAGAAGGAATCCCTCTCCAGTCACAGGAAATGAGATAATGGCGGGAGAAATTCTCTTGCTGGTCCTGCGTTTCCTCCTGGCCCTCCTCCTCTATGCTTTCCTGGTCGCTCTCTTTCTCCTGCTCTGGCGCGACCTGCGCCGTAGCGCTGGACGGGAGACGGTCCCCCGGGAAGAAATGCACCTGGTGGTCGTGGAGGCCGGAGAGCGCGGGCCTGAGCCGGGCACCGTCTTTCCGCTCCAGGAGGTGAATTCCCTGGGACGCGCTCTCTCCAGCACCATTCGCCTATCCGACCCTTTTGTTTCGGCCTACCACGCCCTGATTACCTGGCGGGAGGGGCACTGGTGGCTGGAAGACCTGGGGAGCAAGAACGGCACCCTGCTGAACGACGAACCGGTCACCCGCCCGACCGTGGTGGATCCGGGCGACCTGATCGGCATCGGGCAGGTCGTTCTCCGGATGGAGGCCGGGGAGCAACCATTGTAGGCCCCCGTACCAGAGAGCGGCTTTCTACCCCCAATTGTCGGAGGATGTTGTGAAACTCACCACCCTGCGCGACGCCATCGCCCGGTACGTTCGCGATGGCGATACCATTGCCATAGAGGGCTTCACCGCCTGCATCGGCTTCGCCGCCGCCCATGAGATCATCCGCCAGGGCCGGCGCGACCTGGTCCTCTGCCGGATGACCCCCGATCTGGTCTATGACCAGATGGTCGCGGCCGGATGCGCCCGCAAACTGGTCTTCTCGTACCTGGGCAACCCCGGCGTGGGGCCCCTGCACGCCGTCCGCCGCGCGGTGGAAAAAGGCATCCCTGCCCCTCTGGAACTGGAGGAGTATTCCCATTTCGGGATGGTCGCCCGCTACATCGCTGGCGCCTACCGCCTCCCCTTCTTCCCCCTGCGCTCCTACGTGGGGAGCGATCTCCCGAAGGTGAACCCCCGCATCCGGTTCGTGGAAAGTCCATATGGGGACGGCTCTATCGCGGTGGTACCGCCCCTCAACCCGGATGTGGCCATCATCCATGCCCAGCGGGCCGACGTCAACGGCAATACCCAACTCTGGGGACTGCTGGGCGCCCAGAAAGAGGCCGCCTTCGCCGCCCGGCACGTCATCGTCGTGGTGGAGGAGATTGTGGACGAGGAGGTCATTCGCTCCGACCCCAACCGGACCCTCATCCCGGGCCTCATTGTGGACGCGGTAGTCCACGAACCCTACGGCGCCCATCCCTCCTACGTCCAGGGCTACTACGACCGGGATAACGACTTCTACCTGCGCTGGGACGAGATCAGCCGGGATGAGGCCGCCACCCGCGCCTGGCTGGAGGAATGGGTCTACGGGGTCCAGGGCCGGGCGGAATACGTGGAGAAAATGGGCCGGGAGACCTGGGAGCGGCTCCGCCCAGCCCAGGCCTGGGCCCGCCCGGTCAACTACGGGTAATAGGACGCAGAGACGATGGAGGGGCCGCCTTTCGCGGTTGCCCTACAGGGGGATGTGCAATGAGCGATTATTCTCCCTCCGAGATGATGATTGTCGCCGCCGCGCGGGCGCTGGCGGGGGTCCGCACCGTCTTTGTGGGTGTGGGGCTGCCCAACATCGCCTGCAATCTGGCCCAGCGGACGGTGGCGCCGGACCTGGAACTGGTCTACGAGAGCGGGGTGTATGGAGCGCGGCCGGCCCGCCTCCCCCTCTCCATCGGCGACCCGGCCCTGGTCACCGGCGCGCTCTCCGTCTGCTCCATGGCCGACCTATTCGGCCTCTACCTCCAGGGCGGCCGAATAGATGTGGCCTTTCTGGGCGGCGCCCAGATTGACCGCTACGGCAACCTGAACACCACCGTCATCGGCGACTATGCCCGTCCCAGAGTCCGCCTGCCCGGCTCCGGAGGGGCATGCGAGATCGCCATCCACGCCCGGCAAGTCTTTATCATTATGCGCCTCAGCCGCCGGTCTTTCGTGGAGCGGCTGGACTTCCTCACCAGCCCGGGCCACCTGGGCGGTTCAGGGGAGCGGGAACGGCTGGGGATGCCCGGCCGGGGGCCGCAAATCGTCGTCACCGATCGGTGCGTTTTCCGGTTTGACCCCGGAACAGGCGAGATGGTGCTGGTGAGCCTCCACCCGGGGGTCCGGCTGGAGGATGTGCTGGCGGAGATGGGCTGGAACCCCCGCGTCTCCCCCAATCTGACGGAGACGGAGCCGCCCACGCCGGAGGAACTGCGCCTCCTGCGGGAGGAACTGGACCCGCTGGGGGTGTATCGGTCGTAGAGGATCGGGGAATCAGCGAATCGGCAGGCGCCGACAGGGGCAACGCGGCCCCCGTGAGTACAAAAATATCCCCAATCATGAACCATCCCCCGATTTTCTGGTTCGCGCAGCGGAGGAGCTGATGGAAATCCAGGACGTGGTCATTCTCTCCGCCGTCCGGACGCCCATCGGGGCGTTCGGGGGCGCGCTGAAGGACATTCCGGCGGCCCGGCTGGGAGCGATTGCAGCCAGGGCCGCGCTGGAGTGGGCCGGCATCCCCGCCGACGCGGTAGACGAGGTCATCTTCGGGTGTGCCCGCCAGGCCGGGAACGGCCCCAACGTCGCCCGGCAGGTCGCCTGGCACAGCGGCGTCCCGGTGGACCGCCCCGCCTACACCGTCAACAAGGCCTGTGCCAGCGGCCTCAAAGCGGTCACCCTGGGGGTTCAGTCCATCCTCACCGGCGAGAACAATGTCGTCCTGGTCGGCGGCGTGGAGCAGATGTCCCAGATCCCCTATCTCCTGCTGAAGGCCCGCTGGGGCTACCGGCTGGGGGAGGATACGGTGGTGGACGCGATGTACCGGGACGGCTACATGTGCCCTCTGGCGGAGATGCTGATGGGGGAGACGGCGGAGTTGCTGGCGGAGCGGTACGGCATATCCCGCGCGGAGCAGGACCGGTTTGCGCTGGAGAGCCACCGGAAGGCAGTGGCGGCCTGGGAGAGCGGCGCTTTCGCCGGCGAGGTCGTGCCGGTGGAGGCCCCCGGCCCCAAGGGAGGGACGGTCCTTGTGGAGCGGGACGAGCGGCCCCGGGCGGATACGTCGCTGGAGAAACTGGCGAAACTCCCCCCAGCCTTCAAGAAAGAGGGCACCATCAGCGCCGGAAACGCCTCCGGCATCGCCGACGGCGCGGCCGCGCTGGTGGTGGCCTCCGCCGACTGGGCCCGGGCCCACGGGCTGGCACCCATCGCCCGCTTCGTGGGCTTCGCTTCCGGCGCTGTCCACCCTCGGGAGATGGGTCTGGGCCCCGTCCCTGCCACCTACCGCTTGCTGGAGCGAACCGGCCTCTCGCTGGACGACTTTGATCTGATAGAACTGAACGAGGCCTTCGCCGCCCAGGTGCTGGCCGTGGAGCGGGAGTTGCCCTGGGACCCAGCCCGCCGCAACGTCCACGGCGGCGCCGTTGCCCTGGGGCATCCCACCGGCTGCTCCGGCGCGCGCATCCTGGTCACTCTCCTCAACGCCCTGCGCGTGCACGGCCGGACGCTGGGCCTGGCCACCCTCTGTGTCAGCGGCGGGTTGGGGATGAGCGTGGCGGTGGAAATCGCCAGGTGACCACTACCTCTCACTCGCCGGATGGCCCGATCCGCCGGCTAATGGCCCCGATGTTGAGGCGAATCTCCACCCCCGGGGCGATCTCCAGGCGCGCCAGACCGCCCTCCCGGTCCAGGTAGGTCAATTTCCCGTAGATGCCACCGATGGTCATCACCTCGTCGCCCACCTGGAGTTCCTCCATGCGCTGCTGGTACCGCTTGCGCGCCCGCCGCTGGCTCCAGAGCATGAAGCCCAGAAAGGCGGCAATGAAGAGGATCAGGATAATGGTTTGGTCCATACAGGTCTCCTTTGACGTGCCAGGCACTTTGGAAACGCCTGGCCCGTTCAATTACTGCATTCGTCCCGCGATGGCCGCCTGGCCCAGGGAGATGCCGGCGTCGTTGGGCGGGACCAGGCGGTGGGTGTAGATGGTGAATCCGTCCGCTTCCAGCAGCGCCACCACCTTTCCCTGGAGGGCCACGTTCTGGAAGACGCCGCCGGAGAGGGCCACTTCGTTCAGGCCGGTCTGGGCGCGCAGGCGCCGGCAGACTTCCCGCACCATAGCCGCCACGCCGTTGTGGAAGCGGGCCGCAATCACGCCGACCGGCACCCCGTCCCGCACATCCTCCACAACGGCCCGAATGACCGGCGCCGGGTCTATCTCCTCTCCTACCCCGAAAGGATACGCCTCCTCCACGCCGTCCGCCACCTGCATCTCCAGTTCTATGGCCGCCTGGGCTTCGTAGTTGATCTCCTGCCGTACCCCTGCCAGCGCGGCGACGGCGTCAAAGAGCCGCCCCATGCTGGAGGTGGGGACGGTGTTCAGCCCGCGGGCCAGTTGCCGCTCCAGGACAGCCCGTTCGGCCCGCGTCGCGGCGGCCACGGGCGGCAGTGCCTCGTCCCAGGGAATCCCCGCCGTCCAGAGATGGGCCAGCGCCACCCGGTAGGGCCGCCGAATGGCCGCGTCCCCGCCGGGGAGGGGGATATAACGGAGATGGGCCGCCCGCTGGAAGGAGACGTAGTCCGCAATCAGAAACTCCCCGCCCCAGATGGCCCCGTCCGTCCCGTAGCCGGTCCCGTCAAAGGCCACGCCGATGACCGGACGATCGCCCGCCAGCCCGTTCTCCGCCATGCACGCGGCGATATGGGCATGGTGGTGCTGGACAGGGACGGTCGGCAGGCGGTCCGCCAGGCCGCGCGCGTAACGGGTGGAAAGATAGGCAGGGTGCAGGTCGTGGGCGATGACCTCCGGCTCCACCCGGAAAGTCCGCTTCAACTGCTCCACCATGTCCTCAAAGAAGCGCAGGGCCTCGTAGTTCTCCATATCGCCGATGTGCTGGCTGAGAAAAGCGTAGCGTTCCCGGGCCAGGCAGAAGGTATTCTTCAGTTCGGCTCCCACGGCCAGAACGGGCCGGACCGGGAAGGGGAGGTGGAGAGGGTACGGGGCGTAGCCGCGTGAGCGCCGGATGGGGAGTTCGGCTCCTCCGAAGATGCGGATGACGCTATCGTCGCAGCGGGCGTGAATCTCCCGGTCGTGGAGCAGGAACGCGTCCGCCAGCGCGGCCAGGCGCCGGAGCGCCTCCGCGTTGTCGGTGACGATGGGCTCCTCGGAGTAGTTGCCGGAGGTCATCACCAGCGCGATGGGGAAGCCCTCCGCCGGCTCCAGGAGCAGATAGTGGAGGGGGGTGTAGGGGAGCATGACGCCCAGGTAGCGGTTGCCCGGCGCCACCAGTGGGGAGATGGAGGCATCCGTCCGGCGGCGCAGGAGGAGAATGGGCCGCTGGCGGGAGGTCAGCAGCGCCCGCTCCGCGTCGTTTACCTCACAATACCGTTCCACCGTCTCCAGGTCAAAGGACATAATGGCGAAGGGCTTATCCACCCGCCCTTTGCGCTCCCGCAGACGGGCCACCGGCTCGTCGGCGGTGGCGTCGCAGGCCAGGTGGAATCCCCCCAGTCCCTTGACGGCGACGATCCGGCCCGCCATAAGGGCCGCCCGGGCGGCCTGGAGGGCCTCCTCACCGTAGAGGGGCGGGTCGTCCGGCGCGGCCCGGAACTCCAATCGCGGCCCGCAGACCGGGCAGGCATTGGGCTGGGCGTGAAACCGGCGGTTCGTCGGATCGTCGTACTCCGCCTGGCAATCGGGACACATCCCGAAGGGGGCCATCGTCGTGTTGGGCCGGTCGTAGGGGATGTCCCGGATGATGGTGAAGCGGGGGCCGCAGTTGGTGCAGTTGATGAAGGGATAGCGGTAGCGCCGGTCCCGGGGGTCAAACAGTTCCCGCAGACAGTCGTCGCAGATGGCGACATCCGGGGGGATGGGGACGAATTCCCCCGGTCGGGCCTCGGAGTGGAGGATGCGGAAGACGGGGCGCCCGTCGCCGGGCGCGGGGTGCGCGTCGCCGGGGGCAACAGTGATGTGCTCAATGCGGGCCAGGGGTGGGGCATCCATCCGCAAGCGGGCAACAAATTCGTCCAGGACGGCCTCCGGGCCCATCGCTTCTATCTCCACACCGGAGGAACTGTTCAGCACCCAGCCGGAGAGGCCCAGGCGGGTCGCCAGGTTGTAGACGAAGGGGCGGAATCCCACGCCCTGGACGATGCCGGTGATGTGGATGCGGCGGGAGACGACTGGGCCGTTACCTGCGCCGTCCATTTCGGGCCATCTTCCCCAGGGCCAGGAGGGCCGCCAGCGCGGCGGCTACCAGGCCGGGGTTTGCTCTCAGGAAAGATACCGTGTTCCCCAACCGGGCGGGGGTCACCGCCGAAGAGGTTGGGGATAGCATCGGCAAGGGAGGCGGGGTTGCCGTCGGGCTGGGAGTGGGAGTAGCGGTTGGCGTCGGGGTGGGGGTGGCGGTAGGGGACGGTGTCGGTGACGGTGTGGGCGTGGGGGAAGGGGTGGGCGTCGGAGTCGGTGTCGGCGGGAGGGGCGAAGGCGTCGGGGACGGAAGTGGAGAGGGGGATGGCGTCACCACCAGGGGCACCGACAGGGATGCCCCGGCCCGGTACGCCTCCGCCAGTTCACGGGTCAGGTTCAGGTAGTAATCCCCGTACCCCACGCTGGGCTCAATCTGCGTCCCCTCCATCCATTCGTTGAAACTGGTGATGATAACCCAGTCCGCCCCGCTTCCCGTCGCACCCTGCCAGCAGCGGCGGTAGTACTCTCCCCCGGCCCGGTCGCGGATAAAGGCATCGGCGCGGCCGGTCGCGCGGTCGTCGTAGCCGGGCATGACCGTCGCCACCCAGAACTTCTCCGCGCCGTTGCGCGCGCTCCAGTCCCGTACCCGTCGGCCCCAGCGGGTCAGCACCCCCTCCGGCGCCGGGTCCCAGGCGACGCTGTAGAGATGGTTGCCGTCAAACACCTGGAGGTAATCCAGGTTCGTCCCTTCCGCAATCCAGATCGTTTCCCGGTTGGGGTCCACCTCCTGCCGAATGGCCTGCCAGGTCTCCAGGGAGTACCGCTCCTGCCGCCAGAAGAAGATGACAGGGCGTCCACCCACCCGCAGATAGGCGGGATGGGCGGCGTGGACCGTCCGCAGGTGCCGGAGAGCGGCGACCACGTCGCCGGTGGAGCCGATGAAGGGGCTGGTCAATTCCAGGTCTACGGCGGCCCGAAGACCGTGCCGGGCCGCGATGTCCAGCAACATCCCGAAGTTGCTCTCCGTCTGGTTGTTGGCAGTCCAGGGGCCGTACCAGGACTGGACCAGACCGTCAATCCCAGCCTGGCGGGCCCAGAGGACGTGGCGCTCTATGGTTGCCGGGTCGGAGGAGACGTACCGCTGGGCCGGGGAGTCGGAGAGGGGCCGCTCCCATGTCGCCATATCGTACCAGGCGTAGTAAAAGGCCAGGACCAGGCGCTCGCCGGAGGCGTGGAGGGGGAATGCGCCGGGTCCGAGGAGCAACAGCCCCACCAGCAGTCCGCATCCGTACTTCTGCATTGTGGGGCGCATTTTACCATACAATGCCGGAATTAGAAAGTCCGTTTGGCCTTCGGCCCGACCTGTGGTACAATCTTCCCTGTGATTCCCGACTCCCATACCCATACCCATTTCTCGTTTGACAGCCGGGCCTTGCCGGAGGAGGTCTGCCGGGCCGCTATAGCGCGGGGGATGCCGGAGGTCGCCCTCACCGACCACGTGGACCTGAACCCGCTGGACGGCGGCTACGGCTATTTTCAGCCCGAGGCGCAGTGGGAGGCCCTGGTGGACTGTCGGGCCCGGCTGAACGGCCGGGTGCGCGTCCGTATCGGGCTGGAGTGTGGCGAGCCCCATCTCTTTCGCCGGGAACTGAGCGTCGTCACGGCGGCCCACGAATACGACGTGGTGCTGGGTTCTATCCACTGGGTGGGCAACCGTCCCGTGGAGACCGGTGCGTTCTTTGACGGCCTGGACTTCCCCGAGGGCATCCTTCTCTATCTGGACGAACTGGCCCGCCTGGCCGGGGAGGCCGATTACGACATCCTGGCCCATCCGGACATCATCCGGCGGGCGGTCTTTCACCGCTTTGGCCAGGCAGAAGTGGACTGGACGCCCTATGAGGCCCGGATGCGGCGGGTCCTGCGGACGGTGGCCGAACGGGGGAAGGCGCTGGAGGTGAACACTTCCTACCGGCGGCGCGGGGTGGGGCCGCCTGGCCCGTCCGTCCAGGTCCTGCGCTGGTTCCGGGAGGAGGGAGGGCGCTGGGTCACCCTGGGCTCCGATGCCCACCGCCCGGAAGATGTGGGCGCAGACTTCGGGGAGGCGCTGGATATGGTCCGGGCCGCCGGGTTTGAAAGCGTCGCCGTCTTCCGCCGACGGATACCGTACCGGATTCGGATTTGACCACGGACGACGGACCACAGACGGCGGATCACGGGATGAGTCTGGCGGCTGACTGCAGACGAAGATTGCGTTGGGGAGCGCGTTGCGACTCATCTGGCGCCTCCTGAGAAGACGGCGCAGGCCGTCCAGAGGCCCCAGGCCCAGGGAGGCGGACTGTCAGTCAGCGCTGAATACGTTATTGATACCCAATAGACCTGGGAGAATCGCACACCATGGACTTTCGCGCGCTCTTCCTGGGCTTCCTGCAAGGAGCCACCGAGTTCCTCCCCATCAGCAGTTCCGGGCACCTGGTGCTGGTTCCCTGGCTGCTGGGCTGGCCGATCCCCGACCTGGCTTTTGACACCCT
Source organism: Anaerolineae bacterium (assembly GCA_036172315.1). Taxonomy (GTDB): domain Bacteria; phylum Chloroflexota; class Anaerolineae; order B4-G1; family DUEL01; genus SpSt-77. Next base: position 22,167 of record JASFBC010000250.1, read on the forward strand.
GGTCCACTGGGGGACGACCGTCGCCGTCATCGCCTACTTCTGGCGGGATTGGGTCGCCCTGCTCAGAGGAGCATGGCGCGGGCTTCGCACCCGCTCCCTGAGCGACCCCAACGCTCGCCTGCTGGTCCTCCTCATCCTTGCCACCATTCCGGGTGCCCTGGCGGGGGCTCTTCTGGAGGACTTCTTTGAGGGGATGTTCGCCCGACCGGCGGCGGCCGCCGGCTTTCTGCTCCTCACCGCCGCCATCCTGACCCTGGCCGAATCGGCCTGGGCGCGGCGCTCCTCCCTTCCGGATGACAACTCGCCCCGTCCCCTCTCCGCCCTCTCCTGGCTGGACGCGTTGACGGTGGGAGTGGCCCAGGCCGTCGCCATCCTCCCCGGCGTCTCCCGCTCCGGCGCCACCATCGCCGCCGGATTGGGTCGGGGGCTGGAACGGGAGGCGGCGGCCCGCTTCAGTTTCCTGCTCTCCACCCCCATCATCCTGGGCGCGGGGGCTGTGCAGATGCTCCAGTTATTCCAGGCAGGGGACTGGGCCGGAGAGGCCACCGCTCTTATCGTCGGCTTCCTGGCCGCCCTCCTCTCCGGCGGCCTCAGCATCCACTTCCTGCTCCGCTACGTCCGGCGGCGGCCCCTTTACCCCTTTGCCCTCTACTGTGCCCTGCTGGGTATAACGGGCCTGGTCGCCGCCGTCCTGCGGGGATAAAGTCCACCGCAAAAACACCGGGGCGCGAAGGGTATTTTTATTCGTGAAATTCGTGAAATTCGTGTTTTTCGTTCTGGTTCTGGCCGCCTGCGCGCCGCAGCCACTGACGGTCACCCCGGAGCCGGTCACCCTGCGCCTGGTCGTCTCCGACGAATGCCAGGAGGTCGTCCAGGCGCTGGCCCTGGCCTACCACCGCCAGAAGCCGTGGGTGGCCCTGGAGACCGCCGTCCTGAACGACGCGCGGGCCCTGGAGCGGCTGCAGGCCAGCGCGGCCGACGCCGCCGCCCTCATCTGGACCGAAGGGGGAGGCCCGCTGTGGACCCACCCCTTTGCCGAAGATGCCCTGGCGGTCATCGTCCATCCCGCCGTGCCGGTGGAGGGCCTGACCCTGGCCGAACTGCGGGAGGTGCTGCGGGGGCGCATCGGCGAATGGCCCGACGGCACACCGGTCCAGGTCATTAGCCGGGAGGGGGGAGCCGGCACCCCATCGCTGATGAAGGCGGCGGTTCTGGGCAACTGGGACCTCACCCTGACCGCCCGCGTTGCCGCCGACGACGAGAGGGTGATAGACCTGGTGGCCCGGACCCCCGGCGGTATTGGCTACGTTCCCTTCAGCCGGGTGGCCGGTAGCGTTCGCGTGCTGGCGCTGGAGGGACGGCTCCCTTCGGCGGCCGACTATCCCCTCTCCTACGCTTGCCGCTGGGCCGCGCCGGCGGAGCCCACCGGCGCGCTGCGGGACTTCTTGCAATGGACGGTCGGCCCCCAGGGCCGGTCCGTTGTGGAACAGACCCTGCGCTCCGGCCCTTAAACTTCGCTGAAGTACTCCGTATTGCGCAGTCCGTATGAAGTTGGCCCTGGTTCACGACTGGCTCAATCAGCGCGGGGGCGCGGAGGACGTCCTGGAGACCCTGGTGGCGATGTTCCCCGAAGCCCCTGTCTACACGTCCATCTACTGGCGGGACGGGATGCCTGAGGCTTACCGGTCCTGGGACATCCGCGCCACCTGGATGGACCGTCTGCCCGGCATCTACCGCCACCATCAGCCCTACCTGCCCCTCTACCCGCTGGCCTTCTCCGGCCTGGACCTCTCCGGCTACGACGTCGTCCTGAGCAACAAATCTGGCTTCTGCCATGGGGTGCGGACGGGCCGGGCCGTCCACATCTGCTACTGCCTGACGCCCACACGGTTTGTCTGGGACTTTGAGGGGTACGCGGCGCGGGAGGCCATCCCGGAGGCCCTCCGGCGGGCCATGCGGCCGCTCATCGCGCTTCTCCGTCGGTGGGACTGGCAGGCCGCCCAGCGGGTCACCCGCTTCATCGCCATCTCCCGCGAAGTCCAGGCCCGTATTCGGCGCTACTACGGGCGGGAGTCCATCATCATCTACCCGCCTGTGGAGACCGAACGCTTTCGCCCCATGCCCTCCCATGACGACTACTACCTCATCGTTTCCCGGCTGATCCCGTACCGTCGGATTGACCTGGCGGTGGAGGCCTTCAGCCGTCTCGGCCTGCCGCTGCTGATCGCGGGGGACGGGCGGGACCGCCCCCGGCTGGAGTCTCTGGCCGGGCCGACGGTCACCTTCCTGGGGCGCGTGCCGGATTCCGCCCTGCCCGACCTCTTCGCCCGCTGCCGGGCCTACGTCCTCCCCGGCGTGGAGGACTTCGGCATCGCGCCGGTGCAGGCTCAGGCGGCCGGGCGGCCCGTCATCGCCTTTGGCGCGGGCGGCGCACTGGATACGGTCATCCCCGGCCGGACCGGCATCTTCTTCTCCGAACCGACGCCGGAGGCGCTGGCGGAGGCCGTCCGCGCCTTTGACCCGGAGTCCGTGGACCCGCAAGACTGCGTCCGCAACGCGGCCAGATTTGACCGCCGGGTGTTTGAAGACCAAATCCGCTCCGCGGTGCTGACCGCAGACCACAGGCCATAGACCACCGTCGTCCGTCGTCGGTGGCCAGTCGTCGGTCGTCCGTGGTCGGTGGTCCGTCTGAGGAGGAACAATGGAACTCCGCGCGTTTTTGAGGGTACTCGGGCGGCGCTGGTGGCTGGTAGCGGCGCCGGTGCTGGTCGTGCTGGCCCACCTGGTCCTTGCCTACCAGCCCCCGGCGACACTCTATCAGGTCGTGATGCGCTTCGCCGCCGGGACCGCCCCTGCCGGGCTGAGCGTGGACTACGACCGCTACTACTCCTGGCTGACCTCGGAGTACATTGCCAACGGGCTGGCGGACGTTGCCCGTACCCGGGCCTTCGCCGGGGCGGTCGCCGCGCGGCTGGCGGAGGGGGGCATTTCCGTCGACCCCGCCGCCATCCAGGGCGCCATCGTCACCGACAATGCCCAGTCCATCATGGTCGTCTACCTGACCTGGCCGGACCCGTTGGAGGTGGTAGAGGTGGCACGGGCGGTGGCGGCGGAGATCACGGAGAACGGCGCCGCCTACTTCCCGCAGATTCCCTGGCCCCAGGAGGCGGGGCCGGCGGCCCGGCTGCTGGATGAGCCCGTGCCGGTCCCGCTCCCGCCCTCCCTGCGGGCCCAACTGCTGGGCCCAACGATTCGGCTGGCACTGGCACTGGGCGTGGGGATGGGGCTGGCGCTGCTGTGGCACTACCTGGACCCAACGGTCCGGGAGGAGGCGGAACTGGAGGCAATGGGGCTACGGGTGCTGGCCCGCATCCCCCGTTCGTAACCAGGCACGAAGCGCAGCGAAGTGCCGTTTAGGACCCAGACACCAGCGGCGCGCGGGCCAGCGCGGCCAGGTCCGGCGCGCCCACGGCGAACATCGCCACGCGCAGTTGGGTGATGATGACCGCCGCCGCTTCGGCCACGGACCGGTCCGATTCCATCGCCGCCACCAGAAAGGGACGGGCCACCCCGCACACCGTGGCCCCCAGGGCAATCGCCTTAGCGACCTGGATGCCGTCCCGGATGCCCCCGCTGGCAATAATGGGGAGACGAGAGACAGCGCGTCGGGCCTCCCGGACGGCCTCAACGGTGGGGATGCCCCAATCCCGGAAAGCGGCGGCGATGGCTCGCTGGAGGCCGTTCTGGGCCCGATACATCTCCACCTGGCTCCAGGACGTGCCGCCCGCTCCTGCCACGTCCAGCGCCGCCACCCCCGCATCCGCCAGACGACGGGCCACATCGGCGGAGAGTCCCCATCCCACTTCCTTGACGACAACGGGTACCTCCAGTCCCCGGCATACTGCCTCTATCTTGCGCAGAAGGCCGGAGAAGTCAGTCTGTCCCTCGGGCTGGAGGGCTTCCTGGAGCGGGTTCAGATGGAGGATGAGGCCATCGGCTTCCACCATCTCCACCGCCCGGCGGCAGTGGTCAACGGTGTAGCCGTAATTCAACTGCACCGCACCCAGATTGGCCAGGAGGAGAATATCCGGGGCCACGTCCCGTACCCAATACGTCCCCGCCAGCGTCGGGTCTTCCAGCGCGGCCCGCAGGGAACCCAGTCCCATCCCGATGCCCGCCTCCTGAGCCGCGCGGGCCAGGCGGCGGTTGATCTCCCTCCCCTGATCCGTCCCGCCGGTCATAGAGGAAATTAGCAGGGGAGCCCGCAACCGTTTTCCCAGAAAATGGACCGTCGTATCCACCGATGCCAGCGAGATTTCAGGCAGAGCGCAATGGACGAACCGGTAGCGCTCAAAGCCCGCCGTTATCGCATCAAAGGAGACGTCCTCCTCCAGGCTGATACGGATATGGTCCGCCTTCCGTCGGGGGTGATCCTCTCGCAACGGTCTTACTCCTGTGGTGTTGTATGTAGTAGCATCATACCAGCGGGAAGGCGGTTTGTCAACAGGTAACGTACCAGCCACTTCCAAAATGCCTGGCACGTAGAGGGTTGACAAATTCGCTACCCGCAATACAATATCCCCATCCACTTGTAAGGAGGCAACGATGAGCATCTATGAACGCGTCGTCAAGATCATCGTAGACCTGCTGGGCGTGGAGCCGGAGAAGGTAACTATGGACGCCCGCTTCCGTGAAGACCTGGGCGCCGACTCCCTGGACCTGGTGGAACTGGTCATGGCGTTTGAGGAGGAATTCGGAGGGACCATCTCCGACGAGGAAGCCCAGCAAATCAAGACCGTCGGCGACGCCGTCCGTTATATTGAAACCCGTATGGTGGCATAAAGTCCCTCATGAGCCGGCACCTCCCGATATGCATCCCCCTGCTGCTGGGCCTGGCAGTGGCTCTGGCGACGGTGACCGCCGTCGCCGCGCGGCCGTTCCCCCAACTGGCTATCACCGGCGTGGAACCCCGGACAATGCTCAGCACAACCGGGGGAACGCTGAGCATCTACGGCAGCGGCTTCACCACCGCGACGGTCGCCCGGCTGGTGGGGTACGGCCTCCTGGATACCGCCTTCGTCAACCCGAACGCGCTGCGGGCCACCGTACCACCTGGGGTGCCCCCGGGTGTCTACGCGGTGGAGGTGAGCGAGCCGGGCTACTCGGCGACGCTCCCCTCCGCGCTGACCATCGTCGCCCCTACAGCGGCTCCCACGCCCACTTCCCCTCCACCCCCACCCCCGCCTGGCCGCCCCACCCTCACCATCCGCAACTTCTCCGTCCAGCCCGCGCGAGTCTATGCCGGGGCCGAGTTTGTCGTGACAGTGGAAATCTACAACAACGGCAGTCGCGGGGCCGAGAACACCCTGGTCACCTTCCCTGGCGGGACGTTTGTGCCGGTGGGCCAGGCTGGCCACCTGATCGGCTTCATGCACATCAACGCCACCGTAGTGGTCACCCAGACTATGCGGGCGCCGGTCAACCTGTCCTCCGGCACTTACAACCTCCAGGTCAACCTCAGCGCCAACGACTTTGAGGGCAACCACTACGAGTACCCCCAGACCGTCTCCGTGGAGGTGATCGGGGGCGGGGCCGGACGGCCACAACTGGTGGTAGAATCGGCCCGGACGGAGCCGGAGGTGCTGGGGCCAGGGGACCGGTTCACCCTGACCCTGCGGATCGCCAACCGGGGCGAGCGGACGGCGACGCGCGTGGTTGTGGGGCCGGCCTCCGCCGAACTGGTAGTGCCGGCGGAGGGGAGCAGTATGATGGCGGTGGACCGTATTGCCCCGGGCCGCGTCGCAACAGTGACCCTCCCGCTGGCCCTGGGGACGGTCAAACAGGGCGGACGCGTGGGGCTGGACCTGACCCTCTCCTATGGTGATTCGGGCGGCGGCACGTACAGCGACCGCCAGAGCGTGGGGCTGGAGGTGAGCAGTTCCCTGGCCGACCGCCCGCAACTGCTGATCGCCGCCGTCCAGACCGACCCGCCTGTCGTGGCCCCCGGCGACTTCTTCACCCTGACGCTGGCCCTTCAGAACGTCGGTGGCGGCGATGCCTATCGTCTCCTGCTGACGCTGGGCGGGGAAGGGGGCAAGGAACTGGGACCCTTCATCCCGCGCGAGACCGGCAACGTCCTCTTCGTCCCCCGCATCCCCGCCGGAGGGACGGTCCAGGTGACGGTGCCTCTGGGGGTGGACGGCTCAGCAGACGCCAAAGCCTACGGCGTCCCGGCTCTGCTGGCCTACGAGGACGCGCGCGGCACCACCCGGAGCGACGTCCAGCGCATCAGCCTGGTCGTCCAGCGACGCCCCCTTTTCCGCATCGGCTTCTACCGCCCGGTGGAAGGGGCGATGGTGGGGACGCCGTTCCCACTGCCGGTGGAGGTCATCAACCTGGGGAAGACCTCGGTCAACGTCACCACAATGGAGGTGACCGGGGAGGGGCTGGAGATTCAGAACGGCTCCCTCTACGTGGGCCCGCTGGATGGGGGGACCTCGGCCTCGCTGGAGGCGACGGCGGTCACCTCTCAGGCGGGAACAGTGGAGGTGATGGTCAACGTCCACTACCTGGACGATTTCAACCGCCTGCAGATCGTCACCCAGACGCTGACGGTGGAGGTAGCGGGGCCGCCGGAGCCCACCCCACAGGAGTCAGCGCCCTCCGCCGAGAGGGCCGGTTTCTGGGAGAAGATTCTGCGCTTCCTGCGGGGGTTGCTGGGGCTGGGGAGTTAGGGAGCCAGGACACGAATAGAAACCGGGGCGCTCCGGAGGGGGCGCCCGTTTTCGTCTCGCCCCACAGCCAGGAAGGTGTGCTCCCCCACCCGAAGCGTCCAGAGCACCTCATAGGGCGGAGCCGTGAAGGTCGCCAGCGGCTGCCCATCCGCGTAGAGCGTCACCTCCGCCACCCGAACATCGTCCCCTGGGCGGACGGCCACCCGGATAGCCTGGTACGCCTCCGGCACCACCGGGGAGAGACGGTAAACGGTGTCGTCATCGGGACGGATGATGACCAGGGACGGGCTTGTAGTCAGGCACGCAGCACAGCGGAGTGTCGGCTCGCTTGGAGTCAGGCACGTAGCAGAGCGGAGTGCCGGCTCCCGGGCCCACTCCCATGCCTCCGCCGGCAGGACGATGAGGACCCGCTCCTCCACCCGCTCCGGTGGCGTATCGGGCCCCGCCGGCAGGCCTGTAGCGCGGTCTATCCGGAAGAGGCGGTACCAATTATCCGGCTCCGTCGGGGCCGTACCGGCGATGAAGAGTTCCTCGCGCGTGCGCGGGCAGAGGGGGGTCGGTAGAAGCCCGGAAGGGACGCAGATCCGCACCCGCTCCAACCCCGGCGGCTCGGCGAAGGGAATCACCGGCTGGCCCCGCAGGGCCCGCTCCATAAAGTCGTGCCAGATGGGGCCGGCTCCCTCCACCCCGGAGACGCCCCGCATGGGCCGCCCGTCGGCATTCCCCACCCAGACCCCTGTCACCAACTGGGGCGTGTATCCCACCGTCCAGTTATCCCGCCAGTCGGAGGAGGTGCCGGTCTTGGCCGCCGCCGGGCGGGAGAGGCTGAGGACGCTCCCGGTGCCGAAGGCCGGGGCGCGGGCGTTTTCGTCGGAGAGGATGTTGGTGATGAGATGGGCGACGCGCGGGTCCAGCATCTGTGGGCTGGGGAGAGGCTGGGCCCGGTAGCGCAGATGGCCCCGGGCGTCCCGTACCTCCAGCACGCCGAAGGGCTCCACCCGTCGGCCCCCATTGGCGAAAGCGGCGTACGCGGCGGTCAGTTCCAACAACCGTACCTCGCCGCCCCCCAGCGTCAGCGCCAGCCCGAACCGCTCCCCTGTCCCGAAAGACGTCATCCCCAGGTCGTTTGCCAGCCTCACCAGCCGGTCCACCCCGACCATCTGGAGCACCCGGACGGCGGGAACATTCAGGGATTGAGCCAGCGCCTCCCGCGCGGAGACCGGCCCGCGAAACCGGTGGTCGTAGTTCTCCGGGACGTAGGGGAGCCCCTCCCGGGTAGGGAAGGCCGTGCGGACGTCCATGATGACCGAGGCGGGGGTCAGGAGAGGCATCCCCTGGGAGGCAACGGTAGGGGTTACCTCCACCCCTGCCCCTACCTGCCCCTGCCCCCCGGCGCGAGGGGTGAAGGCAGCGGCATAGGTGAGGGGTTTGATGGCGGAGCCGGGCTGCCGGAGGGCCAGCGCGGTGTTCACCGCGCCGTCTATGGCCGGATTGAAGTAGTCGGGGCTGCCGACCATCGCCAGAATCGCGCCGGTCTGAGGGTCCAGCGCGACCAGCGCGGCGTTGTTCACCTCCCGCAGGCCGCTCACCTCGCTGGCCTGCGAAAGGCGTGCCAGATGCCGCCGGACGACCTCCTCGGCGATGTGTTGGAAGTCCACATCCAGTGTGGTGGTAACCACCAGCCCTTCGGTATAGAGGGCTTCTGCACCGAACTCCCGCTCCAGCCAGGCCCAAACGTACATTACGAAGTGGGGAGCCTCAATGGGGAAGGGGGTGGCGGCAAAGTGGAGCCGCTCCCGGGCCGCCAGTTCCGCCTGCTCCGGGGTGATGGAGCCCTGTTCGGTCATCAACCTCAGGACGACCTGCTGCCGCTTCCGGGCCCGATCAGGGTTTGACAGCGGATCGTAGAGGGCGGGGGACTGGGGGAGGCCGGCCAGGAGCGCACATTCCGCCAGGCTCAGTTCCCGCACCCCCTTGCCGAAGTAGGTCCTTGCGGCGGCCTCTATGCCGTAGGCCAGGTTGCCGTAGTAGACCTCGTTTAGGTAGAGAGCCAGGACCTCGTCTTTGGTGAACGTTCGGGCGATGCGCCAGGCCAGGATGGACTCCCGGAGTTTGCGCAGGAGGGTGCGCCGGCTCCGTTCCTGAGGGGAAAGGAGGAGGTTACGGGCCACCTGCTGGGTGATGGTGGAGCCGCCCGCCAGCACCTCGCCGCCCCGCAGGTTGATCCAGAGCGCGCGCAGGATGCCCCGGACGTCCACCCCCGGGTTGGTGTAGAAATCGGCATCCTCGGTGGCGATGGTGGCCTGGCGGCAGTAGAGGGGAATCTCCTCCAGCGGCACCGGGAAGTGGCGCCCGGCGTGGGGGTCGGCGATCTCGTAGAGCAGACGACCGTTCCGGTCCAGGATGCGGGAGGAGACGCCAGTCCGGTGCTCGTAGAGGGTGTGGGGGGAGGGGAGGTCGGCCAGGAGGAGACGCGCGCCCACTGCGCCGAGCACCACCAGGAAGGCCAGCAGCAGGGCCAGCAATTTCCCGAGAAGGCGCATCAGGACCTCCCTCAACCTGCCGATCTCTCACTCCAGGAAAATCGTCTCCGTCGCATCGTCGTAGGCGATGACTTCGGCATAGCGGCCCCAGTTGATGATAGTCTCCAGTTGCCGGTCCGCGTCGTCGGGCGGGAACTCCAGTTCCAGCGCCCGCAGGACGACATCCCGTTTCAGCCGGCGGTTTTCGGCGACGCTGAGCAGGGAGAGGAGCCAGCGGAACATCGGGAGCCGCCGGATACAGGTGGCGAAAATCTCCTTGCGGGCCAGGATGTTGGCCTCGGCGAAGGTCTCCCCCAGGGGAGTCAGAACGATATCACCCCTGCCAATGGTGGCAAAACCCAGCAATTCCGCCACTTCCGTCAACTGGAGCAAGTGGTCGGAATCCACGTGCAACTCCTTGGCCAATCGGTAGATGTCGTGCCGGTGGTCGGGCATCTCGGCCACGTGCTCCAGAAGCCCCGCCAGGTCATTGATGGTGATGAGGGGCAGAGCCCGGATGCGCCCCGGCTCGCCCGGCGCTACGCCTAGTTCCACCGGCTCCGGCTGCGTCTGCCCGGCCAGCAGGCCGTACACTTCGTCCACCCGCTCCAGGAATTCCGGCGATCGCCGCTGCCGGGGACGGGGGAGGTCCACCATCATCTCCGCCACCACCCGTCCGGGCTCCTTCTCCATCACCCCAATGCGATCAGCCATGAAGACCGCTTCCTCAATGTTGTGGGTCACCATCAGAATGGCACGGGTGGGGATTTTCCCTTCTGTCCACAGTTCCAGCAGTTCCCCCCGCAGCGCCTCCGCGCTCAATACGTCCAGCGCGGAGAAGGGCTCATCCAGACACAGCAGTTCCGGCTCCACGGCCATCGCGCGGGCGAAGCCCACCTTCTGGCGCATCCCCCCGGAGAGTTCGCGCGGGTAGGCCAGTTCAAACCCGTCCAGCCCGACCCGGTCCAGCAGGTCCAGCGCGCGAGCGGTGGGCAGTTTCGGGGAGATCCCGCGCGCCTTCAGCGCAACCTCCACGTTCTCCAAAACCGTCAGCCAGGGGAAGAGAGCAAAGGTCTGGAAAACAATGGTGGCGTGGGGGTTGACGCCCTGGAGCGGCTGACCGCGATAAAGCACAACCCCTTCCGTCGGCCGCTGGAGGCCGGTGATGATGCGCAGAAGGGTGCTCTTCCCGCAGCCCGATGGCCCCAGCAGGCAGAGAAACTCCCCCTCCCGGAGGGTCAGGTTCACGTCTTGCAGGGCGGCAAATTGTCGGGAGCCACTGCGGTAGATTTGCTGGACGTGGCGGACTTCTAACAAGTAGCCATTGTGGACATGGCTTACTCCATCCGATACCGTTCTTCGGCCAGGCGGTAGAGCCGGCGCCAGAGGACGCGGTTGATCAGGACGACGGCCAGAACCATTGTGAGCGTGGCGGCCAACAGGAGGGGATAATTGCCGGTAGCAGTGGCGCGGGCGATCAGCGCGCCCGATAGTGCGGAGCGTCCGACCGCCGAACTCTACATGCTCAGCGACGATGCTGGCGTTCCACGCTCCTCCACTGGCGGTGATGGCCCCGGTGATGATGTAGGGGAACAGGGCGGGCAGGACCAGCGTCCGCCAGCGCTCCCACCGGCTCAGGCCGATAAGGGCAGAGGTATACTTCAGGTCCTGGGGGATGGCCGATGCCCCAGCGATAATGTTGAAGAGCAGATACCACTGGGTGCCCATCAGCATCAGCACGACCGCCGCGATATTCAGCCCGCCCGGCAGCCCGATAAAAGGAGCAGGAAAACCGGGAAGAGGGCCGTCGCCGGGACGGAGGCGACCACCTGGACGATGGGCTGGAGAATGGTCGCCGCACGCGGGTTGGTGCCGATGGTGACCCCAACGGGAATCGTCCAGGCCAGCGCGATGGCCAGGGAGGCGCAGACCCGCAGGAGGGTCGCCAGGACGCCCAGCCCGATCTCCCCCCACTGGCCTCCGGGCACCGTTATCAGCATGGGAGCGGCACGGATGGCGCCGTAGGCCAATCCCAGCCCCACCAGCAGGGCCAGCAGGTAGAGGGACCAGGGCCGACCCTTCTGAGCGGTCTCCGGGCCCAGGGCCCCGGCGCGGCGGATAAACCAGGCATCCAGCCGCTCGCTGAGGGGTCACCAGACCTCCTGCGAGAGCCGCTCCAGAATGTACGCGCTCCACAGGAGGTCGTAGAACCAGGACGTGGGCGGGTTTTCCCCCTCCACCGTCTCCAGTTTAAAGCGGTCGGCCCAGGCCAGCAGAGGCCGCCAGACCAGTTGGTCCAGGGCAACAATGACCAGCACCAGCGCGCCGATGCCCCAGAGAATGGCGCGGGTGTCGCCCCTGATTGGCGGCCTCTTGGAGATAGGCCCCCAGGCCAGGAAGGCGGAAGTCCCGCTGCCCCACGCTGAAAATCTCCCCCGCCATCAGGAAGAACCAGCCCCCCGGCCCAACTCATCATACTGTTCCAGAGCAGACTGATGGCTGCAAACGGGAGTTCCGGCACCTTGAAGCGGAGCCAGCCGTTGAGACGGAAAATGGCACCGGCTTCCCGCAGTTCCACCGGGATATCTGTGCGGTTGGCAGGACAACAGCAAGCGGTTATCCTGCCATTCCTCCCTTCACCGCTCAATCCCTACCCGCGCGGGGACTCCCGCCTGGTAGTAATGCTTGACCTCCTGCATCTCCGTCACCAGGTCGGCCCGGTCAATCAGTTCCTGCGGCGCGCGGCGGCCCGTCAGCACCACCTCTACCCCTTCGGGGCGCTGGTCCAGGAAGGCCAGCACTTCCTCCACCGTGAGCAGGCCGAACCAGAGGGCCACGTTCACCTCATCCAGCACCACGATGTCGTACTGGCCGGAGAGCATGGCTTCCCGGGCCCGTTCCAGCCCCCGGCGGGCCCGGGCGACCTGTTCGGGAGGAATCCGGTCGCGCTGGACCCAGCAGTTCGGGTCGCCGTACTGTTCAATGGTGATGAGGGGATGGCCCCGCAGGGCCTCCAGTTCACCGTAGGGCTGGCCCTTCAAGAATTGACCGATGTAGGTACGCATACCGTGCCCGGCGGCCCGCAGGGCCAGCCCCAGCGCCGCTGTCGTCTTCCCTTTCCCGTCGCCGGTATAGACTTGGATGTATCCTTTTTCCATATCCATCATCCCTGCGCGTAACGCTGCAGTAACGCAGGCCTGCAGGTAGCGCAGGCCGCCAGGTCTGCTTTTGCAGGCTAACAGCCTGCTCTACAGGCTAACAGCCTGCGCTACAGGCTAGCAGCCTGCGCTTCATTCGTATCTGAGCGCCGCAATAGGATCCAGCGACGCGGCCCGGGTAGCCGGATAGAGACCGGAAAGCACCCCCACCCCGGTGGCAAACAGGACGGCAAAGAGGGGCAGCCAGAACGGCGTATGGACCAGAGAGGAAAGTGTATCCGGAACCGTGCCACTCTGGGCCGCCCGGGCCATCAGGTACGTGCGGGCAACCACATTGATGACCCCGCTCAGAAGAACCCCCAGCAACACACCACCCACCCCGCCCAGCAGGCCGATGCTCCCGGACTCGGCCAGAAAAACGGACATCACATCCCGATTCGTCGCGCCCACCGCCTTCATCAGGCCGATCTCTCTCGTCCGCTCGTAGATGGACATCAGCATAGTGTTGGTGATGCCGAAGGCAGCCACTAGCAGGGCAATGGCTCCGATACCGCCCAGAATCCCCTGAATGACCAGAAAGAAAGAATTGATTTGCTGCAGGACACTGTGGGCGGAATACGCATAAAAGCCCTGCCGCAGAATCTCCTGCTCCACGGCCGCCACCTGGTCGGGCCGGGCAACCTTGACCAGCGCCTGGTTGTAACCGTCGCGGGCGGGGTTGATCCGGCGGCCCGCGTACCACCCGTTCAGTTCCAGCACATCCTGCAGGCTTATGAAGACGGTGTAATCATCGGAGCCGCCTGTTTTCTTCAGGACGCCCGCCACCCGCAGGCGCACCGTCCGTTCTACCTGCTGCCCGTCCTCAGTGGTGCGGGTGAGCACCAGTTGGAGCGTCTGCCCCAGCAGGTCGGGGGGCTGAGAGACGCGGCGACCCTGCGGGTCAAAGAAGCTCTCTGCCACCCGCGCTCCCACGATGACCTGTCCACTCCCCAGCCGGGCCGTGCCGCTGGCTACAGGGAGGTCCAGGCGGTCTATCTGGCCCGGGTCAATCCCCAGAATTTGTGCGCCTCCCATCAGCCGCCCGTAGCGCATCATCCCGGGGGCATTTAGCGGCTCCTTCGGAGTGACGGCGACCACACCGGGGAGTTTCCGGAAGCCCGCCAGTGTCCGCTCGTCCAATCTCCCTTCCCGTCCGGTAGTGGAAACGCCGAAAGGCGCCAGCACGCGCGTCGGATAGACATCGATGTCGGTCAGGGGACCGATGGAGGAAAGATCGCGGAGGGCGCTCTGCTGCAGGCCGCCAGCCAGGGAGATGAGCACCACCACCGCCGCCGTGCCGATGACGACGCCGATGGCCGTCATCGCCACGCGGCCCTTCATCCGGCCGAGATTGCTTACCATCAGCCGCAGCAGGTCTCGCATGTTCATCGCTCCTCCCGATACAGCGCCCTCGCAGGTCCGTCTCTCCGGTCAGGTAATTATATATCAAGGGGAAGTTTCTGCAAGAAGAAATTACCGTGTGCTGCTGAGAAAAATGGCCTCTTTCATCCCATTGATGAAAAGGCCAACGGGAGAGCGATACCAAATGGTTACCTTTGTGTAAAAGAACCATTAATAGTACCATAGTACCCTTGCAACAAAACACCGATTGGTTTATAATTGAAACACAACCGATAGACAACCTTTCACCCCAGGGCTTGCCGGAGCGGGCCGGGGAGGCGATTCGGAGGCCGGACTGGAACTGCGGACATCAACGGACTCTCCCAGATTCCAGGCCCGGC
>JASFBC010000251.1:0-3509 GCA_036172315.1 Anaerolineae bacterium
GGCTGAGCGGCTATTCCACCAGATATACCGGCTCCGCCTTCCAGCCCTTTACTTGCTGCTCTCGCAGCCATCTATAGGCCCGCTGGGAAATGATCACATACGGATTAGAAACCGGCAAACCGCCAAGACGTTCCGCCGTTCTGTTAAAATCTGCTGCTGTTTCTAATGCCTCCTTTGGATAATATATATTTGTCTCCTCGTAATACTGAATCCGTCCCCACCAGTGATGGCATTTGATGAGCCGGCTTTCCGTCCCGCATACCTCACAACGTTGTTCCCCCTCAAACTCGGTCGGCGGCGAGGCCATCGGCGGCAGTACATTGGTCACAATTAATTGAAACAGCCGCGGCTCGCCCTGATAAGGCTTGCGGTAATCCCACACTGGGCGCAAGGTGAAGCCAGTGAGCCCCGATTCCTGAAGCATCTGTGCCAGACGTGCTGACAGAATCACTTTAAATCCATAAGTTAACGAAAGGTCTCGCTTCCCCATCTTCCGGACATCTACCAGCAGGTCCCGCACCTGCTCTAACTCCGCCCGACAAGCCGAGCATCGCTTGTGGGATGCCTTTGGCCCCCCTTGATACCCATCTTCCTCCAAGTCGTACCAGTCATCCTCAATTGCGTGGTTGGTGATAACCCAATGGAGGAGAGGAGAAGACTCAAGTTCGTGCTGGGTATAGGAAGGCCAGATATTCAAAAATACATCATCAATATCACTCCGCTTCTCTATCTCCGCCATCAGATCCCAAAAACGCTTGCTGTCCGCATCCAGTAGAGACAAATTACAAAAGTTGCGATCTGGAGGAAATTCTTCCACCTTGAGCCTGTAACGGCTTATCAGCTCCTCAACATATCGGCGGGTTTCCGCTCCCATTTCCGGAGATTGAGGATCCCAGTGGAGACGCAGGTATGCTTTTCGCTTCATCGCTGCACCCCCCATCGCTCAAAATAGGGCCAGATGGCATCCAGCCACTCGGGATGGCCCAAGTCCCCATAAAGCTTCCGATATGCATTCCAAATATCCTGAGGCTCATACTTTCCTCCTGTGGGCAAGAGCTTGAAAAGTTGTGCTGTCACCTCCTGCTGGTGGAAGATTCGATCTAGCACAACCGCCGGGATGTCACCTTTGTTGAGACCCAGGAGATCTGCAAACCGTCGTTCAATCAGATGATGCACTTCCAAGTCTGCTCCACGCCGCACGCCGTTCAGAATGTCATTCCATTCCTTTGCACTGCGGACACCCCGAAACAGGCCCTGATGATCGTACAGATGCCGAATGACCTGCGGGGCCGCTTCGCCCACCGTCTCGCGGATGAAGCGTACACCCGCTTTCAGCCCCCCTTCCTGAATCGCCTCCCGCAAACCTGCTACGATCGTGCGCCGCGCCAGGTCGTCCAGCGGCAACGAGGCTGGCAGCCAATCATCCGGCTCGGCCGCCTCCAGCCCCACGGAGAGCAGAATGTTGAAACCGGCGATGAGTTTCTCCTCATCGGTCGCCAGCGGGTTCGCCAGCGTCCGCCCCGATTGGTACACATCGTAGGCAGTCCAGCCATAGTCCACCACTTTGAGCACCACGAGACCGCCCGCGATGAGGAGCGGAATGATGGGCAGGCGCCCCTCGTCATCCACGTAAACCAGCGGGCTGTTCTGTACGTAGGCGTAGCGATTCAACGATGGGGGAACAGCAGGGTTGGGGACCAAGACATCTGCGCTGATGAACCGGCCTAACGATGGCGAATACATTCTTGCGCCATAGTCATACAGCCCGAAGCCCTCCCACGGCTGGCCGGTGTAGCGGCGATTGGTCGGGATGTTCCCCCATTCGTAGCGTGTGGCGCCGTACGGGCTGTAGCGCAGTTCGCCCCCCCGGTTGCCGTTCGTATCGGTTGTTAAGGTCGCACTCCCCAGGTGGTCGCCGTGCAGGAAGTAGAGGGTGCCATTCACTCGCACCGCAATCCACTGCCCGTCTTTAGCATCATGCATGGTGTAGCAATTGGTATTGCTCCTCCTTCACCATTAAACGCTTGTAATACTGGCGGAATACAATTATCATAGAGGTGAAGCATATAATTTTCCTCGCCTCCAACAAAGACAACCAAGCTCGTATTATTAACTTCCTTAGACACAACGAGTACTATTTTAACATCATCACGATTGTGTGGCCCATAGAAAAACAGATCTCTAATCGTTGCACTATCAGTGGATCTACATTCGGTGTGAAACCAAGCATCTGATAACGCCTGTATAGCGGTGTTGCGTTCATCCCCAATGTGTACACGCGACTGAGCCATTTCCAAAATAGGATCGGGCTTGGCAGGGGACAAAAAAATGCCCGGCCCCAACAGAAAGTCAAGAGCAATCAGTCCTATTAGTAGGGAAAGGGCACACCCTATCACAACACCAAATGTAACCACGTTCTTGATTCTATGACCACTCATTCTTCCCCCTACGGCCACTGTAACATAACATCATGTCTCCAGAGTCGGATAACTGTGCTTGGCGAAGCTCCAAAAGCCCTTACATCCCATCCCATCATTGCACCTCGGTTACCCAACCAGATATCCGCACGTGACTCGAGATTTTCATAGGCTTGTCTAACTCCTCCTGCCTGTTCAAACTCTCGTCGTGTATTTATCGCTACAGCGAGAGGGCCGCTCTTGTAGTACCCCAGTACAAAAGCCCAAGCCCAGTGGTGTACATTCGCATCTTCATCTCCTTCGCCAGTCAAATACACCGGCAGTCCTTCTCGCCTCAAATAGACCCAAATATGTGTCGGTAGAGGTAAACGGTTATCACAAATGTATCCTTCCTGACAACCAGTGACCGCAACATGGATAGAGGATTCAAACCGATCGGGAAGACCCGCAAAAAGGGTTCCTACGTCTCGAACGAACATCTCCGTTTCATTTGCTTGATACCAACCAGCTAATCTTTCCAGAGCGCCCGGCATACTGCTCCAGGTACGCTCCAAAGGTCGTTCATCACGCAAAAACCTCTCCAAACTACCCTCAACATAATTTCCATCCGAGTCATAAAAGTTCGACCAGTTCCACTCCTCAGGAAAGGCAATGGAGAACAAACGGATCAGTCTGTCTTGCCAAGTTGGTTGACGATGATGAAATGCTTCAAACTCTCCCTCCCAGTCCGGGCCTAAAGGATCGAAACCGCTAGGGTCAACGAACCGAAGAGGGTTGTTGTAAACGTACGCATACCGGTTCAGCGCCTGGGGGTTCCCCGGCTCCGGCACCAGCGTATCCGCGCTGATGAACCGCCCCAGCAGCGGGTCGTAGTAGCGGGCTCGATAGTCGTAGAGGCTCAGGCCGGGGTCCCACCGCTGGCCGGTGTAGCGGCGGTCGGCGGGCAGTTCCCCGCTGGTCCAGCATGCCCCGCCGTAGGGGTAGTAGCGCAGAGCTTGCAGGTCTACTTCGGGCTTGCTCAGACTCCGTCGAGGATGAGGCTCATTGCTCTTCGCCGCTTACTTGGCGAAAGCGAGGGTCGTATCGGTAAAC
>JASFBC010000252.1:0-3304 GCA_036172315.1 Anaerolineae bacterium
AGGATGCGCCAACCGATCTCTACGGCCCTTGCGATCAACCATGGGTCTGTCGCCATTCTGGAGTGAGAGCCAACCGTAACGAGCCGGGTATCCGGGAAAGCCACCGCTGGAGTCAGGCGGGACAAGCGGTCAAAGGGGATCAGATGGGTGCTTTCCCGGTCAAAGTCTCCGAACATCTCTTCGATCCCCATCCTGCGCCGGTAGGCGCACAAGGCATCCCTCTGGGAGAGCAGGTTAGCGGCCAACAGCCAGGCTTCACCTTCTCCCCTCGCCCAATGAGCCAGCGGGTTAACCCGAACCACAGGCTCTGCCCTGGCTTCTGGATCCAGTCGCCGAAGTGTTGCCAGCCACTTGGACCAGATGATTGGCCTTCTGGCGCAAAACCTACTTCCAGCGCCATTCTATAGGGCCAAATTCGCTGTCGCCGAGAAGCAAAACCGGGACGCCAGCAGGGATCCGAGGGTGCACGGAGGCCAGGAGGGCCTGTTGTTTGATGGCGGAGCTATGCCCTTTGACACCCTTGACCAGGTCCAGGCAATGGGAATCGCCCTGCGGCGAAACGCGATCGCTCCCATCAGCAAAACCCTGGTCCCATCGGCGATGAGACGAATCTCGCCGCCACTTTGCGCAACACAGGGGAGCAAACGTCTGGCAACGGGCACCCGAATGGCTGGATTATCCAGAAAACGGCTCAAGCGCCGCGTGAGACTTACCAACTTGGCCGAGCCTGGGATTTTCGCCGCCATCTTGCTCAAGTGCACCGAACGACTCTGGTAAATGCCCGTCACCAGCCAGGCAAAATTGCGCAGCCGCGTGATTCGCTCCTCTGGACGCAGTCGCCTGATCCGCTGAAGCCAGGTATAATCCAATCGGTTGATCATCGCTACCCTCTTGAGAATGGTATGGTAGACCAATTCTGGAGTTGGCGATTCGATCAACCCCCTTTTGTCAAAGTGTCAGGTGGCTAGTCATCGTATTGGTGTTGGGCGTGCTGGCGGCGTTGGGGGTGAGCCTGATTCGCGGATGGCCTCCATTGGCCATCGCTGCCGGGCAAGCACAGACTCCCGAAAGCGACACGCTGTTCTTCGTTAGCGGTTTGCCATCTCAACCCCGCATTCAACAGATGGCGGCAAGCGAACCGAGACGGTTGGCCGGGCAAGCGATATCAGTAGCCGCCGAAAACATCCCGTTCAACGCCGGGATGTGTGCCATTGCCGGTCTGTACGCCTCCCCCAACGGTCGCTGGATTGCTGTAGAAGTGGGCTGCGAGGCCAGTGTCCATACGCTGGTGATGGCAGCAGCGACGGGCGAAATTCGCCCGCTCTGGCCTGAGCCGTGGGAGTCCAGTTTCTTCCTCAACTGGGCGCCCGACGGCGATTCGCTACTGGTGCGGGTTGGACATCTGGGGGAGAGCGCAGTATTCCTGGTCAACGTGCAGAACGGCCGGTTTGAGCGGGTAGATACGCCTCCATTTACCTACGACGTGGCCTTCTCGCCGGATGGCAAGCGTCTGTTGTATGCCACGACGCGGGGGCTGGGCTTTGGCAGTGAGGTCTGGATAATGGATCGCAACGGGCGCAACCGAGAGCAAGTCATCAACGACCCGGCCCATATCATCGCCTATCCGCGCTGGTCGCCGAGTGGGGAGGAGATCGCCTACATCCGCATGGCCGATAGCAACATCCCTTTCACGGTGGGGGAGTTGGTATTGGCCGACGGGAACGGGCACAATGAGCGGGTGATTGCTCCGGCGGATGCGGGACATGGCTACCCGCCGGCCTGGTCGCCGGACGGGCGGGAGGTGGCGTTTGTGGTGCGGGAGAATCCGGAGGATCGGCGGGCGGATGTGGTAGCCTCCGCACTGGAAAGCAACATCTACGTTGCGGATGTACGCTCGGGCGAAGTGCAGGCGATGACACGGTTTAAGGGGGCGTTGACAGAGACACCTGCCTGGTCGCTGGACGGGGCGTGGCTGGCGTTCAGCACAAATGCTGGGGGTGTGGCCGACATCTGGCTGGTAGAGGTGGCGACGGGGGAGGTACAACAGGTGACGCGGGATGCTTATGCACGTTCTCCGGTATGGGTGGCAGGAGGGAAGTAAGATGAGCAAACTTCGTCTCTTGCGAATGGTTGTACTGGCTGGGATAGTGGGGTTGGTGGCTTGTGCCCCCAACCTGGCGATCTCCCCCTTGTCAACACCGGTCTCTCCCCTTCCGACCTTCACACCGTTGCCTTCACCGACCTGGACGCCAACAGCGGAACCAAGTCCAACGCCTACGGAAACACCGTGGCCCACCCCGACTCAGACGCCAACTTCAACACCGGTGCCAATGTATACTGGCGGGGTGTGGGAATGCTGGGACAGAGGGCAAAGCGTACCCTGCCCGTATGATGCCTCTCTCTCCTTAAAGCAAATGACCTTTGTGTCCGACACAGAGGCGTGGGCAGTGGGGGCAGATGGATACATTGCCCGTTGGGACGGTTACGCCTGGAGGCGAGTGGAGAGCCCGACGGACAAGGACCTGAACGATATAGCCTTCCTTGCGCCGGACGATGGCTGGGTGGTGGGAGAAGGAGGATTGATTCTGCACTGGGATGGGAATGCCTGGACGGTGGTGAGAGAGTATCAGCCCCCGCTCCTCGGAAGTGGCAATTTCCTGATCTGGAATGCAGTGGGGTTCTCATCTCCAGATGATGGCTGGGTGGTGGGATATGAGTCTTCAGAAGGGGGGAGTGCTGGCCATATTATGCATTGGAACGGCGAAATATGGGAAGAACCATCGGAGGAGGCATTTCCCTACTTTCCCTATTATACTTCTCCTCCTTTCATCCTTGATGTGTTCGCATTTTCACCCCAAGATGTTTGGGCAGTGGGAGAGACCCGAAGCAGTTGTGGTTTGATACTCCACTGGAACGGGATTCTCTGGCAAGAGGTTCTCAATCCCACCCATTCAGTGAGATTGGGGAGGCATTGGTTACTTTCCGTTAGTGGTCTATCAAGAGATAACATCTGGATAGGTGGATGGTATGAGGGTGATCCGCTCAAGAGGTTAGACGGAGTTATTCTCCATTGGGATGGTATAGGATGGAATGAGACGCGGTTAGGCGAATCAGGGTGGGTCAATGCGATCTTGATGGTTTCGGACGACGACGGATGGGTTGGCGGTGACGAGTTGTTTCACTGGAACGGACGAAGTTGGGGAAAGGCGATCAATCCGACTTCAGACAGAGTGGTGGATATAAAGAGCGGACCGAATGGAGAAATCTGGGCCTTGACCCAACACGGGGCCTTCCTGCATCTGGT
>JASFBC010000253.1:0-15000 GCA_036172315.1 Anaerolineae bacterium
AAGAAATGGAACTGGCGTAATGGACCAGGTTACTCGCCGCCACGGCCAGGCAGGTCGCCGCGGCGCGGGCGAATTCGGCGTCGCCCGTCTCCTGCTGCACCCCGGCATAGGCCTCCCGCACCAGGCGGACGAAGGTGGCCAGCGCCAATGCCTGGCGCGGCGCGAAGAGGTCGCCCCAGGTTTTGATATTCCACAAGCCAGGGTTAAAAACCCCCGAATACCAGTCCGGAAACGGCTCATCCGGCACCAGGGACAGCGGCCCGGTATGCTGAGCCTCCCGGCGGGCCAGTTCCTCGGCGGCGAGGCGGGCGGCCTCGAGGTCCTTCTCCGTGGCCAAGCGGAAGCCCCGGGTGCCATTCGGCCGCAGGGTGATGACGGCGATGAGCCGGGCATCCCGGGTCCCGCCCCGCTGGGCGCGGATCTGCTCCCGCACCCGGGCGTAAGGTGTGGTGTAGCCACACACCGGGCAGGTGGCGGCAAAGCGCCGCACAATGGGCGGCTGGACCTCCGCCTCCGACCTCGGCTCAAAGATCTCGAACGCCACCCGTCCGCCCCCTCCTGGCTCCCGGACGCCCCGGTAGCGCAGGGCCACCCGGTGTTTTCCCTTGCGAGAGAGCCACAAAAGCCCCACCAGGGGTACTTCTGCCCCGCAGCCGGGGCCCTCGCAGCGGATGGTGCGGGCCCAGAGGTAAGCCAGGGGTTCGGAGCCGTCCGGTTCCCGCGGGTAGAAAGGGCGGAGTTCGGCGATGGCCCGCTCCCGCACCCAGACGCCCCACCTCCGCACGGCTTCCGCCAGGCGGTAGCCGTAGCGGGGCAGGTACTCCAGGGCGACCTTGTTGAGGAGGACTGCCACGGGGTTGAGGTCGCCGGCGAAGGCTTCGGCCCCGATGCGCAGCGCTTCAAAGGGGATGGAGCCGATGCCGGCGAAGGGGTCCACCACCAGGGGCGACCCCTCGGGATGGGCGGCGGCCACCAATCGGCGAGCCGTCTGCACGTAGAGGGATCTATGGGCGTTCTCCCAGTCGGCGAAGTCGGCGATGAAGCGGAGGAGCTCCCGGCGCAAGGTGAGGGGGTCCGAGAGGTCGCGCCCGGTGAAGAGGCTCAGCGCTTCTTGCGCCGCATTGCGGAAGGATTCGGGGCACTTCTCGTCGGCGGGGTCGGGCAGCAGGGTGGCCATCAGGACGGCGCGGCAGGCGGCCAGAGGCCGGGTGGCCCACCAGACGTGGAGGGAGTGCAGGTGTCCCTTGCGGATGTTCTGGTCCCTGCGGGCGTGCTCGGAGATGCAACCGATGGGCATCTCGTCGCTTTCAATCAGGCGGCGCACCCCTTTCATCCCATGCACCATAGCCCGTCCTCCCGGATCACGAAACCCCGGGGGTCTTCGGATACCGAGCCCGGCGCCCAGGTGAGTTCCTGGATTTTGAGGCCGTCCGTTTCTCACCATCATTATACCCCAAATCCCCAATCCCTAGCGCCCAGGTGAGTTCCTGGATTTTGAGGCCGTCCGTGGGCATATCCCACCCGCCGAGGCGCTCCATGGAGCCCACGAGGGGGGCTTCGCCAGAACCCGGACGCGTATGGGCCAGCACCCGGGACGTCGTCACCACCGGATCACCGCCCTGGAGATCCGTTTCCTCCCCAAAGAAACGATCGGCCGGCTCCCAGGTCAGCCGCTCCAACTGCCCGAGCCCGTAACGGGTATCACCCCCAAGCCAGAGAACGCGAATTGACCCCGGCCTCTTCCACAAACTTGCGTCTTTCACGAAGATATAACCCACCAAAGCCACCGGTTGGGGCGATATCTCGCCGCTTCGCCAATAGGGGCTGATGAGCTCAAACTCCCGGAGCGTTCCCTCGGCGGCGGTATCGGATTCGGGCTCGATGGCCGTCCCAGGCCGGGTGATGAGAAGACGCATGCGGAATTTCCGCTCCTCTTCAGTCCTCCCACCTTCTCGTTTCCATACGAGGCCGGTTTCTTCCTGATATTGAGGAAACCAAGCCATCCATTTGCCATCGACGGCTTCGGCCGGATACAGATAGCTCAGACGGGTCTCCTTCCGAAGCTTATCACCTACCTGCTTGTATTCGGGAAACCCTGGCCTTCCGAACCGCGCCAGCTCGGCCGTCAGGGCGCCCCACAAGGTGCGCGCCGGCACGTAGAGTCGCGTGCGGTTCAACATGCCGGCGGGCGCCATTCCGATGTGCAGCGGCGATTTGACTTGCCACACCCAGCGGTATAGCGACCAGGCCATGTTCAGTCCGCCTTTGCCTTTAGGTGATACCGCGCGTAGCCCAAGGCGTTGCGCAAAAGATCGCGGGCAAAGAGAAGATCGTCCAAGTTCTCGGCCAATTGCCTGACCGCCTCCAGTGCATCCGCATTGGCCGGGATCCTGTCGTTGAACACATCCTGCAAAAGCGCCACGCAATGTTTCTGAAAGTCGCGGGCTACCTTCTCGTGGCGCGCTTTGACGTATAGGAACATGGCGTAAGGGCCTTGCTCTTCCAGCACGGCCAGGGCTTCGTTAAGCACCCTCTCGTCGAGGACCTTTCCATCTATCCGGATATTCGCCAGCTCGCGTCCGACCTCTGCGCAGCGGATGTCGAGGTTAGTGATCGGGTTGGCTTGCGGATTCATGGCTTGCCTCCTGCTCTGGTTGTGCTGATGGCTGTCCGGCTCCGGCGGCTTGAGCATAAAGCACCTTCAATCTCCCCATGCCGCGAGTGCCCATGCCCCCGATGCCCAGGTGCTCCAGATAGGGATGGGCTTTTTCAGTCACCCGGTGGACCTTTTCAGGGTCGTCCATCTTCCCGCCCACTCTGAAGTGCTTGGGGTTCTTGGCGATGATCTCCCAAACCAGCACTGTTCCCCGTGGCAAGGCCTCATAGGAGAACAGAGCCATCTCTTCGGCGGCGCCTGTTTCGGGGTTGATGGACACCGAAGTCCTCACCTCCAGGTTGCTGTTGACGACGTGGATGAAAAGATGGTCGGGCACAAGGGCGGTGCGGTCAACGATGTAGTCGGGCACATTCAGGCCTCTTAGCTTTTGCTTTACTTCACTGAACTGGTTGCACTGCCTTGTTTCCAAAAACAGCCATCCCAGATTCAGCTTGTTGCCCGAAGCGCTCTCCAGATATACGGCGTTCTTCTCAACGCCTGTCACCATCAAGCACACCTGCTGTAAGGCCATAGGGCAGGTGACCCAGTACGGGCCCTGTCGGGTGGGCACGGGGAAGAGAAGGACCTGGGCATCGCTGAACGCAGCTAATCCGGCGAATCCCCCGGCCTGGTCCTTGCCCCCGGCAAAGCCGAAGACAGTGCAGACCGGACAATCCGGCCGGCTGCAGTGGCCAAGGTAACTATCCCGTGCTTGGCCCAAGCCGGCACAGTGCGGGTAGTAGGGCCAAGGCTTACCGTCGACTTGCCGGCTGTGGTCGGCTTCGGTCTCGGCCATCGCCACGTAGGCCCGATACACCCCGGCCAGGCTGGAGCCGGGGATTTTGGGTAGCCGCGTAGCAGGCTCACGGGCGATGGTCAAATCCACCCGGCCGATGCGCGCGCCACCCGTACCAACGTGGATGGGGTCAAGCGCCATCCCGATCTGGATGAACTGCTGGAAGCTACCCATAGCTTTCCTCCCTTTACAGGGACTCTTTCAAAGCCGTCATATGCCATTCGAGGGCGCGTTGCAGAAGCCCTTGCAGAGAGGCCTCCGTCAACGTCTCCAATGCGGCGCCTTTCACTTGAAGGTGCTCGACCAAAAGAGCCCCGACTGTGTCTCTCCACAGCTCTGGTGACGCTCTGTCAGGCCCGGCGCGCCACTCCTGCTCCAACCGGCTAAGCGCGCTTCGGAAGCGCTGAAGGGCTGTCTGGCTTGGTGCCACGCGCCTAAGGAGTTCCCAGAGCGCCATTGCCTTCTCCCAGTCCTCAGGGTATGAGAGCCCGATCTTCTCAAAGCGCGCAGCCGTGGAGTCCATGAACAGCGTTGCCACGCGGGCAGGAAAAACGAAGACGCCATCCCCAATCCGCACGTCGGCGGCGTGGCGGTAAATGGCGCCCTTCGGGTGGCGGAAATCCCTGGAGAAGCGCAACTGCTGGTCCTCCACCCGCAGGTAAGGGTAAAAGACATCCTCCCGCCCGTCTGGCATGCGAAGCGGCATCATGCGGATCGTCGCCTGGCCGTCTGGGCGGCGGAGCTGCAGCGTAAGGCTGTCAGCGTATCCCTCCCGGTTGACCACGTCCCAGCGCTCTTCCTTCTGGCCGGTCAACGCATCCTCCAGGTTACGGGCCGCCTCCAGGACGGCCTGGAAGGACAAGGCCCGCTCAAAGGCCACGATGCCTGCGTGCAGGGGCAGGCGGTCCCACACGCGGGCGAACCGCTCCTTCCAAAGGCCCAGAGCCAGATCTACGCATTCCGAAGCGGCTTCCAGCGGCACGACCACCCGGAAGCGCAGCGGCGAGACCTCCAAGGGGATCACCGGGTGATACACGTCCAGGTGGGAGTGGGCGTCCCGAAGCTCTTTGACATTGGCGATCTCCAGCTTCCTCGGCGCCGCGAAAGTGTCCTCCTCCTCCACACGGATCCATTGGTTTGCAAGCGTGGACGCCTGATCCTCAGGCTTAAGCAACCGAGCCAGGTTCGAGGCAGTGACGAACCCGTTAAGCTCCTGCACGTAGACGAGACTGAACGGCACGCCCCGCAGGCGCCCGTGGTAGAGCGTGCCGTCTTTCCAGCCTTTATCGCTTTGCTTCTGGTCCGGCACAATCCGAAGCCGGCGCACCCGCCACAGGTTCTCGCTACGGGCGGCGATTTGCCGAAACTCCAGCAGTAGCTCTTCGAAGAACGCTTCGGTCTCCCGCCAGAAGCGATAGACTCGACCGGGGGAGGGAAGCTTGCAGAAGAGCTGGTGCGTCAGCCAGGCAGCGCGCTGATCGTCGTTCAGTGCATTCCAATCTGGAGCATCGGAGCGATCCTCAACGATGTCTCGGAAAAAGACTCTGTAGAGGCGATTCTCGTAGGCTTGGTCGGATTCAGACGGCTGCTTTGGATTCCCCTTTTTGACATATCGGTATCCTTCCTGCAAATTTGCCAGGAGAAGATCTTCCTCTCGAAACTTAAGGCAGCCTGTATCGTCATGAAACCGCTTTTTGATTTCCTCTGCCAACTTGTCCATAAGGTGAGCGGGCCGGATTGGGTTAACCCCCTGGCACCTCCTGGTCTCGTCGCGCTGCCAGAATTCTGTTAGCACAGGATTGTATCGGCTCCACTCCGGCATGGCCTGGGACCGCAGGCTATCCACCCGCTCGCCGTTCAGCCACGGCTCCAAGTCCAGCGAAAAGGTGAGGAGGGCGATGCGGTTGTTGCGGTCGGCGACCTCCTCGAACCAGATGGTGTCATAGGCGGCGATTCGACCCCGCAGCCAGTCCTCCAGCCGGTGGTGGCGCCGCTCCCGGCAAACCTTGCAGGGCTTGCCCTTGTTGGTGGGATCACCGTTCAGGCGTACTTGACAGACGGGGCAGACATGGCCGGGGTCTTCGTCCGAAAGACGTTGGCATATGCTCCAGGAACGGTGGATGGGGATGGTTAGCTTTTTGATAGCCTTCCTCCGCTCCTGCACCATCGGCACCAGCGAGCGGGTGGGCGCGCTTATGCGCACCAGCGGCGGGGTTTCGAGGTGAAGGGATTCAGCGATGCAGTCGACCTCTTGTTGTAGATACTTCTCCCATCCGCTGATCCATGGTGCAGGCACATTTTCATCAAACCGCTCACCCGGGAACGAGAAGACCGCCACGCTGCTGTCCCGATAAAGCAAAGACCCAAGGGCAATGTCCACCTCGACGAGACGAGCAACCTGATCAAAAAACTCATCCAGCACGGCCCGCATCCCGGTCCAATCCCCGATTTTCACCGCCCGGGCTTCGTAGTGGTCGGCGCCGATGGCCACCGTAAGCAGCCGCCAGCGGGTTTTCTGTTTGATGGTGTCGTCATCCTTCCAAGGGAAGGAGCTGTTCAAAACCGCCTCGGCCACTGCGCTCTTGAACAGGGCCGCGGCCACGTAGGATTGATCCCAAAGGGTCACATCGTTATTCGGCAAGCGGGTTTCGGCGAGGGTGGCGAGAAAGGCTTCCCGGATGTAGGAACCGGGGCCGATGGCTTTGTCGCGCCATTGCTGCCAATGAAGCACGTCACCAGCGTTTTGAGGCAACTCCTTCAACACCCGGTGCATCTCTGCCACCAACTGCTGCCAGCCGCGCTCGGTGAGAACCTCGGGACAATCTCCAAAGAGGTTTCGCTTGGGATAACCGAAGGGCGAAGAAAGCCACATGTGTGGGAGGAACTGACCGAGGTACTCCGAGGTTGCAGGCGGTAGGTTCTTTTCAATCCCCGAAACTATCCCGTGGCCGGCCTGAAGCAGGCCCAACATGCCTTGATTCCGACCGCGGTGCTTTTCGGTGAATTCCTTCACGGAACTCGGCCAAGCGTCGGTTGGAATCGTGCTGCCGGAAAACGTCCTGACCCACCCCAAGAGATCGTCCCAGGGGAAGGGCGGCTGCTCCGCGTCATGCCATTTGCGGTCGTCGTACTGGACTTTATCTCCGCCATGCTGGCGCAGGAACTCCATGCGCGCCTTGCCGGCCATGTGCAGCCAGCCAATGGCCTCGCAGGCCAAAAGCACCGGACGATGCTGGCGCAGTTTCTCGGCAGGACCAAAGGTACTCATGGCGTTCCTCCCTCAAACCAACCTTGAATCTGCTGCCAGAGATCACGCTCAACCTTAACAGGCTGCTGTCCGTTGCGGAACGCTTGCCACCCGGTGATCTTAGCCGTTCCCCAGCCCACGGTGCGCTTGGCCGAGATGCCGTAGATGGTGAGCAAGGTCTCAATAGCTTCCAAAAGCTTAGGCAGGAAGTCCTTGGGATCGGCCGCCGGTTTCATCCCCGGCCACGGGGCGTAGAGCAAGCAGAGCGTTCCGCTTGCTCCGGGCGGCACCACCTCGTAGTAGATGGGCTGGGTGCCTGCCCGGCGCTCCCGGCTGTGGGGGTTGATCACCTCAAAGCCGATCTTGTCAAACCATGTGGAATGGAAGACCAGGGCGCCCTGGTGGAAGTTTTCCTTCTCCCCCTTCTCGCTACCGAAGAGGTCCAAAATCCAGTCCGGGTCTTTCCACTCTCTGAACCGTTCGCCTTCCTCCAGGTGCTTTCGCAGACCCTCGTGCATCCGACAAGCCCAGCGCAGCACCCCCTTCCAGCTTGCGGGCGACATGAACGGCACGCCAAAGACTCGGTCCTTCCGCACCGGGTTGTCCAGTACGTGGAAGACCCGGTCGTCTTTGGAGTACCAAGGGGTGAGGAGTTCAAAGTGCACCTGCAGCGCAAGCCAAGTTGCATGCAAGAAGGCTGGTGGCCAAGCATCGAGGTCGAGATCGGGTGGTAGCTCACACGTTACCTGTTGCGCTTTCTCTATGTAGCCCCTACGCGCCTTGTTCTTCTTGTTCTTGTCTCTACTGGCGAACCATACCGCGTGGCTGTCTAAGAAACCGCTGACCAGCCCAGCGCAACCACACTCCAATGTCGTTGGAAGCTGCGACTGACTGCTCAAATCAACGTAAAAATCGAAGCTCACGGGTCTTCTCCTTTGCAAAGGCTTTCAAGAATCTTGTCGCCTGTGAGAAATTCCTCGTCTCGGAAGTTTCGATTTTGCCATACTTGCTTGAGTCTCTTCTTCATCTCTTCAAAATCCACCGTCCCCGGTTTGACAAACCCAAAGGTGCGCCCCTTTTCCTCAGGATGGTTGAAGCTGAACACCTTCTTGCTCTCCTGCCGGCAGCCGGCTAGCCAGCGATTTTGATCGATTACCTGATTGAACTGCTGCCGCGCGAGGTAGCGGTCCTTCACACACCAGAAGTTTCCAAGCGAAGCCCAGGAGAAATCGTGAACCCGGTTCTTCTCTTCTTTATTGTGTGGTGCTTTGCGCCACTGTGAGCTCTTGACGTAACCCTCAAGGTCTTTGCGGCTCTTCCAGCACCCCCAATCCTCGGGACCGGATAGGTATTGAATAAGACCGTAATCCTGATGATGCGGAGCACTCTGACGATTCGGTTCATCCGAAGGCTTGAGCACGGTTTTCCCGCCGATCGCCCCATACTCGGCAATCAGGCGCAAGGTGCAGTCCAGCAGGCACCATTCCTCTTCGCGGATGGGACGGAGCGGGATAAAGCGAAGAACAAAACTCTCACCAGCCTCTATTTGGTTTTGGATAACATTGCCGTCTTCATCCATAACCACCAGCCGGAACTTGCGCGCCCAGCCGGTACAGCCGAAGAGCTCGCAGACCACACAGTGGTGGCCTGGATCGGTCGGCTTCCTTTGATGATCTGGGCAGCGCACCGAGCTGGTGGGGTCGCAGGCCGTTCCGCCCAGCCCCCGTACCAGCACCTCGAACCACCAGCGCAAGGATCCCATCAAGCCGGTGGGAATCAGGCGACCGCCTTTTTGATCCACATCCCCCGTCCAGATGGGCGTGAGCGCCTTCAGTTTCCACTCGTAGCTGCCGATCGTCATAGCCCTCCCTCCCGCTCAATTTCATGGGGTGACAGTTGATAATAGTCAATTTCCACGACAGGCTCCCAGCCCAGCCGAGTGGGATCTTCCACCGGCACGAGCCTGGGCTTGGCGGCACAGTCGAAGACGACGTATAACCAGTAATCTTTCCCCAAACGCCCGGCTGTCTTGTATTCGTTGGGGGTGAGCACGATGGGGCCCGAGGTAGCGCAGCCCTTGACCTCAATGAAGCGGACCCGCCCGCTTTCGGGATGGTGGGAGAGGATGTCAAACCCCCGGTTCTCCCGCGAGACGTCCTCCGGTAGCCAGCCGCGTTCCTGCTCGTAGTGCATGGCGAGCTCCATGGCGATGCGCTCCACCTCCGTATCGGGGACCAGCTCGCGCACCGTTCCACCCTCTGGGTAGGGCAACACCAGGGCGGAACCAATCCGCGTGATGTCCGCGATGGCGAGTTGCCGCTCTTGGGACAGCTCCCTGCGGCGGCGCTCTAGGCGGCCGATCAACTCCTCTAGGCGCTTCTGCGCCTCGCTTAAGGCCAAAGACACCTCTTCACCACGCTGCTGGCGTTGCAGAAGCTCCGCCACCTGCCGTTGCTGTCGGTCGATCAGGGTGTTCAGGCTGAGCTCCACATGCCGGGCGATTGTCTCCAGCTCCCTTAGGCGCTCCCGCTGCACTTCTTCCAGAAATGCCTCGAGACCCTCCCGGACAAGGAAATCCTCAACATCCTGCTGGTCCACCGGGATCGATGGCTTCTCTGCCGGTGGCGGGTCGGCGGGGATCAGATCGAGGAACACCGTCGGCTGGCGCAACCGTTTCCCGCCGCTTTCCACAAACTCTACCACAAAGAGGCGGCGATGCAGGGTGTTCCCCTGTCCGTCGGCCACTGAGGCAGCAAAGACCTCCAGCCTCCCCGGGGCTTTGCGGCCCAGGTCGTAGAAGACCGCGCCCCGACGCAAGTCCTCTTGCACCTCTTCCCACAGGGCCTCACGGACAGCTTCGAAGAGAGGATGTCCTGGCGTTACCCATTCCAGGGTAGGATCGCGGCCTAAGGGCCGCTTGTCAAAAGTGATGCGGCGATATTCCCGTCCCAACGAGCCGAAGCGCGCCTCCAGCCGCTCACCTACCTCAAGCAGGTGCCGGGGGACGCGACCCAGGGTGTACGCCCCGTGGTGCCCTCGGAGTGGAGGTAGTCCCACCACGGGCGCGGCTTGCAGGAAGAACTCCTCCACCACTTCAGGCACCAGCCGGCGTTCCTTCGCCTCGGCGGTTTTGCTGAGGATGGCGGAGAGGTTCAGCTCCCTCTTGGCTAGACCCTCCAGGGTAGAGCGACAGACGCGGGCGAAACGCTGGCGATCCAGATCCGTAACCAGCTGCTCCAGAGCGGCTTGTGGGCTCACCCGACCCGCATACAGATCGCGGAAAAGGCGCTCCAGATAGTTGGCAGGGATCACCTGGCCCACCACGTCGAAAACTTGGTCGCTTCCCAACTCCTTCCGAATCTCCTTTAGGCGCTCTAAGAGCCGTTCCAGTACCTGGCCCTCCCGAGTGTTGGCCGCAACGAAGTTAGAGATGAGGCAGTCCCGCTCCTGCCCATAGCGGTGGATGCGCCCGATTCGTTGCTCCAGGCGCATGGGGTTCCAAGGAATGTCGTAATTAACCATTAGCCAGCAAAACTGGAGGTTGATGCCCTCGCCAGCGGCTTCCGTCGCCACCAGGATCTGGGCTTTCTCCCGGAATTCCCGCTCCGTCCAGAGGCGCGTGCCCGGCGTATCGCGGTCCCCGATTTTCATCCCGCCGTGGATCTGGGTGACACGCAGCCCCCACCGACGCAGCTGATCCACCAGGAAATCCAGCGTCTCCTTGAACTCGGTGAAGATGAGGAGTTTCGTGCTGGGATCGCCAAAGATATTCTGATCCGAGAGCACCTCCCGCAGTTTCTCCAGCTTGGAGGATCGTCCGCGTTCCTCCAGGCACCCGGCCTTTTGCACTAGCACCTGCAGATCGGCGATCTCCCGACGAATCAACTCGTGTTCCGAGGGCAGAGAGGCCGTCTCCACCTCCTCCTCCAGCCGGGCGACCTCGTCGTCAGGGAGCTCTTCGATGTCTTCCAGGCGAGGAAGCTCTATCATCGCTTGCTGGGGCGTTCGAAGTTGGCGCTCCAGCTTCTGCAATCGGCGCTCCAAGCTCATGCGCACGGCATGAATGCTGGAGGCGAAGCGGCGTTGATACATGGCCATCGTGAAGCCAAGGGCCCGCCCCCGTACTGAAGCATCGGCGGCAGCGCGGATGGACTGATCCTGCACATAGCGGGTGAGGGCCTCGTAAAAGTCGAACTCCTCTCCGTCCAGGTCGAAACGGACCGTATGCACCTCCCGGTTGGTGAACAACTTGCGCGCCTTCCCAGTTTCAGGGTCCGGGAAAGTGACCAGGGCCTCTTTGGTGCGACGCAGGTAAAAAGGTGCGTGGTTCCGGCGCATGGCCTCTTCGAGGCTACGCACATCCCCGTAGACATCCCGATCCAGGAGCTGTAGGAACAGGGAAAAGCCGACCGGATCACCTTTGTGGGGGGTCCCCGTGAGAAGAAGGAAGTGGTGGCTCCTCTGAGAGACCACCTCGCCCAGTCGGTAGCGTTCGGTTTTGTGCTCGGGGTCGCTGGCACTCATCCGGTGTGCTTCGTCCACAATCACCAGATCCCAGTGAGCGCGGGAGAGACTCTCCAGCACGTCTTCCCGCTTGGCCCAGTCCATGGAGGTGATCACCTGGGGCTTGTCCTGCCAGGGGTTCACGCCATAAGCGTTCTTCAGATCTACACCCCGGATGGTTTCGAAGCGCTCGCGGAAGCGATCCTGAAGCTCCCGCTGCCACTGGAAGGCAAGGTTAGCTGGCGTCACGATAAGCGTCCGTTTGACGAGCCCCCGGAGCTTCAGCTCTTTCACGACGAGGCCGGCCATGATGGTCTTGCCCGCACCGGCGTCGTCAGCGAGAAGAAAACGGATGCGCGGTAGCGGCAGGAGGTAGTCATAGACCGCTTCGAGCTGGTGAGGAAGGGGGTCGACACGGGCAATGGAGAGAGAAAAGTAGGGATCATATTCGTAGGCCAGGCCGAGTCGGGCGGCCTCGATTCCGAGGCGAAACCGCTTCGAGTCTCCGTCGAACGAGGCTTCCGCGGAGACGGTCCTCAAAGCCTTGATCTGGCTTAGAGAAAGCACTCGCTCGTGATATTGCCCTGTGCGCAGTCCAAGGGTGGCGATCTTGAGGTTCTCACCCAGCGACTGAACGAGGAGGACGCGAACAGGTTCCGGGAAAATGTCGCCTTCGAGATATTCGCCGGGACGGACAAAGGTGGACAGTTCCATGCGGGTAACCTCCGCTCAAGTCGCTGGTTTCAATGTTGATGCTCCTTCACGTTGACCTGGCCGAAGTTCACAGGGTGGAGGAGTATCCTTGAAGAGGGAAAAGGAATGGAAGGTCCGACTCTCGGGACAGGTCCGACTGATTCTATCGAGGTGGCTGGGAAAACGGGCGTACCATTTCGCAGAGGCAGAATACATGCACGCTCTTCCTTGATAGGCGGCGCATCTGCTCATTGGCCAGCCGAACCGTGCTGTATTGTTCACCGGCGTGCTCACGTTTCGAAAAAGTAAAACGCACGATTCTTATCTTGGCTTTTGTCTCTGGCGTACCACAAAAGACAACCAAATGTGCCTGGAATAAGTCGGCCCATCTTCCCGACGGCTGCCACGAAATTGTCCCGCCCAAACACCTCACCCATCAAGCAGCGCACGAGGTGCAGGTTCTCGTCGTTGATTTGCACAAACACAGAGCCGCTTTCGGTAGCTAATTTGCGGGCGAGAAGCAACCGGTCGCGCATGTAGGTGAGGTAAGAGTGGATGCCCACTTTCCAGGCGTCACGGCAGAGTTCGATTTGTTCCGCCTCGCGGGTCAGGTCCTGGTGCTGGTCTTTCACATCGCAGCCGTCAATGCGGGGCTGGAATTCGGAGGCGTACTTGATGCCGTAGGGCGGATCTATATAGATCATCTGCGCCTTACCGGCCATGCCCTCTTTGACTAGAAGGGAGTTCATGACCAAAAGGCTATCGCCAAGAATCAGCCGGTTGGCCCGGTCGACTTCACGCTTGTAGAACTCGATTTCCTGGTCGGCGGGCAGAGGCGTCTCGCCAAATGAGTCCAGTTGTAGAGGCGAAACATATTTCGCCCCTACCGGGCGGCGCACGGCGTCCAAAATCGCCCGCGTGGAGATGCAGTCGTGGATGTCGAGCGAGACCGTGCCTACCTCAAGGGACGTATGCTCGGCCTTGCCTGCCGAGACCAGTTGCTGGTCCAGGGCGTGGGTCGTAGACGTAGTTTTGGGCGCGCCGTCGCGCACTTCGTAGGTGGACGCCATACCGGCTGGCGGGTTGTTCCTCCGCTTGGTTTCCTCGTGGCGGAAGTCTTTCACGCCGCCACCGTTGTGGGCTATCCGCTCCATCCTGCTCGCCATCTTCTTTTCCCTAACGGTTGCACCCAGCATCTGGGGCATCCCGCTTCTCGCAAGCGGACGTGCGTCGCATTGCCCCGCTCAATCTTTCGCTCCACACCCACCAAACACCTCCGTT
Organism: Anaerolineae bacterium; assembly: GCA_036172315.1. Lineage (GTDB taxonomy): Bacteria > Chloroflexota > Anaerolineae > B4-G1 > DUEL01 > SpSt-77. Next base: position 13,177 of record JASFBC010000253.1, read on the forward strand.
CGCCCGTTGGACGCTCCCGTCCGGCGTAGGCCCGCGTATCCACTCCTCACAAGTGCCCTCGGGCCTTCAGAAACTCCTCGGACATTGCGACGAACCTGTCAGCCCTGGTTTACAGATCCCCGGGGGTCCGCATCGCCAGCTTGGGGACCGAACGCTAGTCGCTAATCTCCTTCTGCGTGCATGCTTCTCGGAGCCACTGGTGCATCTCCTGAGGTAGTGGATTCGTTCTCACGGAATGCCGGGCGTAGCCAGACATAACGCCCCTATGGCTGGAGAATCGCGTATCTTTGGTGAGAAGCGTTGCCTGCCGCACTGGATCCAGGATATCATACTTCTGCACCCGCCGATTCCTTGCACTCCCTTAGCGCCGGCCCATTGTCCCAACAGCTCTGTTTGCTAGCTTATTGACCACCTCCCCGCCCTTTTCCTCCACGAACCAAAACAGCCCCGCGCGGACCTGCATCCGCTGTGGAGCTGTCTCGATGTAAACGCAGAAGCTCAGCCAAAAAGCACAATGGCTCCTCGGCGAGGGCTCGAACCTCGAAGCAAGTGGTTAGCAGCCACCCGCTCTGCCATTGAGCCACCGAGGAACCTAGCATCTGCATTGTACCATCCCCCTGCCCTCCATGAAACGCAGTCACAGCCCGCAGTAGTGTACCCTAGGAGTGTGTAAATTCGGAGTTTGGGAGCATCCCAATGGTACAGATACCGAGCGCTTGGGCGCTCAGAAAGGACATTCCCATGCCGATAGTGGCACTCGAAAAGCTTTTCAAGCAACTTGAATCCTGGCGACAGGACGAAGAGGATCGAAGGTTTGGCGACATCTCGGACTGCGTACTCGCCCATCTTAGGCGGATGATCGAGAAGAGCCTCGAGCTGGTAGCCAAACACGAGATCGGCTGCGCCTTCTATAAGCCCAGCAAAAGGGCTACACGACAGGAGACATCCAGCTTGGTTTGAGATGCTCAAACACGTGAGGGTACCGAGACTGCGTTACTCAAACTTCCTTCTATCCCTTTTGTGAAAGGGAATGATAGCACTGGTCAACACGTCCGCACAGCGTGATTGGCCCGGACCACCATCTCTTGCTCCCATGGTGGCTTTGAAATCGCGGTGATCCCATTCGGGCATTGAAAGAACTGTAGGCGGGAGCGCAAAGACTGCCGGGTGGTACTCATCCTCTAAGTGCCAGTGATAGGGGTGTGCTGACAGCATGAGCAGTACTTTCGTCGAGGCGCGTGGGTCGCTGACTATCATCCCCGCCTCAGGTAGTGAGCTGATCTGGAGACCTGACGGTAACCGTGGCGACAGTGGCGTCTCCCTCAGACGCCTGACAATGTTGTCCCGCTGCCACCAGAGAAGACGGGCTACAGCGAAGGTCATAGGGTAGGCGTCCCAGGGACCCCTTACGATGCCTTTGGGGTCGAAATTGCCCTCCTGTTGGAAGAGATACCCTCTGGGGCCGTGAGGCGTTGCCAACTTGGTTACCATCTTTGTAGTAGACGTTGAAGGAAATCCTAGCTAAGGAATACGCCCGAGACCACGTATTCTTCACAACCCCCGTGGCTTCGACGGACAATGCTTTGGAGGTCCCCGCGCTTCCCTTGCGAAGCCAGCTTGGAAGTCGGTGCGAAGAAGCTCGTTGATACTCGGTGGTTGGTTTCGCCCCAAGCAATACCGGTCCTGAGACCCTCTTGGAGCAAAGGGCGCCTGTGCTACTGCGGAGATGATGAAGGGATCGTCCGGGTTCGGACCCGTCGAGGAGGTAGGGCACCGTGGTAAGCGGTCTGGTGACCTGCTATATGCCCGGGGCACCCGATATGC
>JASFBC010000254.1:0-5365 GCA_036172315.1 Anaerolineae bacterium
AAACCGTACCGTCATGGTCTACATCACTGTTCCCTTTACCGCCACCGCCGATCTGCCGGATGTGGCAGTGATCCGGGCCACGGGCAGCGGCGGATATGACGAGGTCACGCTGACTACCCGCGCTTCGTCCTACAGGGTCTACGTGCCGTTGGTGCTACGGGACACACCGTAAGAAGATCAGCCTCCCGCAGAAGTGCCAGGCACTTGCCAAGTGCCTGGCACTTCCAGGATCACGCTTGGCATCTCACAAGGAGGTAGCCGGTGAATCGCTACTTTGCTCTTGTTGTGGTGGTGCTGATGGTGTTGGGCGCCTTTGCTGTCGGCGGCGGCGCGGGCGTCGCGGCTGGCGCCCCCGAATCCGGCCCCCGTTGGATTCCCTTCGACCAGGAGAGCCTGCCTGCTGAGCCTTCAATGAGGGTGCTCTCCGCCTCCCCTGAGCAGGTGGACCTGCAAGCCGTTATCCCCGGCTGTTTCGCCACCGACATGGAGGCGGCGGGAGAGCGGTACGTGCTGCTCTCCGGCGAAGGGTTTGGCCATGGCCGAGAGGTGGGCTTGCCGGACCTCCCCATCTTGCGGCGCGATGTGGAGATTCCCTTTGGAGCCCAGGTGGCGGTGGAGGTCCTGGAGGCGGAGTTTTCCGAACACTCTTTGAGTGAACTGGGTCTATCGGGCGCTCTCTATCCTTTGCAACCATCGCTGCCCAAGATCGATCTGGTGCAGCCAGGGGCGCCGCCGTTCAGCGTGGATGAGGCATTCTATCGCACGGATGCTTTCTATCCCGCCGCGCCGGTGGTGGTTACAAATGAATTCATCGTGCGTGGGCATCGGGCCATAGAGGTGGAGGTCTGGCCAGTTTCCTACAACCCCGCTTCCGGCCGGGTGCGGCTGTACCACACCATCCATTTCCGGCTGCGGCTGACGGGCAGCGACATGGCCCACACTCAGGCCCTGGCCCGGCGATATGCTTCTCCTGCCTTCGAACCGTGGCTGGCCGACAATCTGCTCAACCATGCCTCGCTTGGCCCGAACGCCTACGGGAGAAGCGATGCCTCAGTGGGTTACTTGATCGTCACCGCCGATGCTTATTACAACGCGATGCTGCCCTTCGTGACCCTGAAGCAGGACCAGGGCTTTGCAGTCACTATGGTGCGCACTTCCGAAATTCCCGGCGGCGCGACCACCACGGCCATCCAGTCCTACATCCAGAACGCCTATCACAACTGGGCTATCCCTCCCTCTTTTGTCCTTCTGGTCGGAGATACCGATACCATCCCGACCTGGACCGGCCCGGTCATTGGCACCTCCACTGACCTCTACTACGCTACTATGGACGCCAGCGGCACCGGAGAGTGGCACCCGGACATCGGCCGCGGTCGTTTTCCGGTGCGCTCTGCGGCCCAGGCCACGATCATGGTCAACAAGTACCTGGCCTACGCCTCGCTGACAGGTGACGAGCCCTGGCTGATGCGGGCTTCCTTCCCGGCATCCTGCGACAGCAGCAACTACGACGTTGCGGAAGCCACTCATAATTATGTCATCAGCACCCACACTCAGCCCCGGGGCTATACAGGCACATTCCCCAACAATCCCCAGCCGGGCGGGGATAAACTCTACTGTATCACCTACAACGCCGGTTATACCAACCTGGTCAATGCCTTTAACCAGGGGCGCTGGGCCATCATTTACTCTGGCCACGGCGACTATACTGGCTGGGAGATGAGTTTCGGTTCCAACGCTGTGCGGAACTTGACCAACTACGGGATGTTCCCTTTCGTCGCCAGCCACGCCTGCCTGACCGGGAACTTTGGTCAGACGGAAGTCTTCGGCGAGACATGGGTTCTGCAGGAGAACAAGGGCGCGCTGGCCTACTGGGGCTCCTCCACCTACAGTTACTGGGACGAGGATGATATTCTGGAACGGCGTGCTTTCGATTCGCTCTTCGGTTCTGGCTATCCTGATGTGAGCATCTCCACGATGACCTATAACGGGCTGTCGGCGGTAGAGACGACTTATCCCTCCAGCGCCCGTTACTACTGGGAGACCTACAACATCTTGGGAGACCCCGCTCTCTACCTCTTCCCGCGTCAGCCGCAGGCGCCCAATCTGAGCATCGGCAAGGTGGCCGCTTCGGAACGGGTGGAGGCGGGCACTCGCCTCCAATATACCCTCACCGTGACCAACAGCGGCGGTGCAGCCACAGATGTCGTCATCAGCGACACCCTGCCGGCGAACACCCTGTTTGCCGGAGCCAGCCAGGGCGGCGTATTGCAGGGAGACGAGGTGGTCTGGCAGGGCCTTACCTTGCCGGCCGGGGGCAACCTCTCTGTGACCTACAACGTCACGGTCACCTGTGTTCCTTCTGGGACGCTCATTGTCAATGATGACTATCAGGTTTCGGCTGCGGAGTGGCCCACGCCGACCTCTGGCCTGCCGGTCACGATCACCGTCGTGTCGGAGGGGGTGATCGCCGATTTCTCCTCTCCCAACCCTGTGGCGGTAAACTGGTCAGTGCCCTTCACAAACCTCAGCCACAACGCCACGGGCTATCTCTGGGCCTTTGGCGATGGGGGCTTTTCCTACGCGGTCAACCCGACCCACGCCTACACCAGCCTCGGGTCTTATACGGTGGCGCTGACGGCGACCAACCTCTGCGCCGGCGCGGTGGTGACCCGTGTTCTCGATGTCGAGGACTATGCGGTCAGCCTGACACCGACCACCGTAAGCCAGAGCGGCGATCCCGGTGCAACCGTGACCTACACCCTGCGGGTGACCAATACGGGCACAACGAACGACGTGGTCAGGTTTACGCACAGCGGGAACAAGTGGACAACGGCTGTTTCGCCTCAGGAGGTGGCTCTTGGCAGCGGGGAAGGGGCGCCGGTGACAGTAACGGTGAGCGTGCCGGCCAGTGCGGTAGGCGGCACGCTTGATGGGACGCGCCTGACGGTGCGGTCGCTTTCCGACCCCCGGACCCCCGCGGCGCAGGTCACGGCGATCCTGACGACCACGGCTAACACGATGTACGGCGTGGGCCTTGGGGTGGGCATCCCCGAGCAGACTGCGGAGGCTGGCGCTGCGGTGACCTACACTCTGCGGGTGACCAACACGGGGAATACTGTGGACACCTTTGACTTCACGCGCGTGGGGACAGGATGGCTGACAGCCATCTCGCCGGCGCAGTTGACCATCGCTCGTGGAGGATGGCGGATCATCGAGGTGGTGGTCATGGTGCCTGAAGGAGCGACGGCGGCGACTCCGCCCGACATGGCGGTGATTCGGGCGGTCTCTCAGGGCGACCCGACGCGCACAGCCGAGGTCACGTTGACGACGCGGGCGACAGGCTACCGGGTCTTTCTGCCGTTGACGATCCGAGATGGATAGTGCTAAGGTGCCAGGCACTTCCAAAAGTGCCTGACGCCTTAAATAGGAGGTCCCTGTGAGACTTTCACCAACGGTTCTTCTGTTTCCCGCCCTGATCGCGGTGTTGCTGCTTCCGTTCGCTTCCCCCGTTCTCCCGGCTGCCCCTCCGCCTCCTGAAACTCCCACCCAGGCCACGCCTCCGGGTGAAGGTCCCTGGGTCGTGCGGGCTTATTACACCGACCGGCAGATGCTGGAGGCCCTGTCCGCCCGTGTGGAACCCTGGGAGGTTCACCCCGACCTGGGCTATCTGGTCGTGGCGGTGGATCGCGCTGGTTACGACTGGTTGCTGGCACAGGGCTTTCATGTGGAGGTGGATACCGAGCAGACGGCGCGGCTCAACCTGCCCAACGTTCCTCTTCCGGGTCAGGTCAGCGGGATACCCGGCTACCCATGCTACCGCACGGTAGAAGAGACCTACGCCGCCGCTGCTGCCATCGCCGCAAACTATCCCAACCTGGCAACGTGGACCGACATCGGCGACTCCTGGGAACGGGTGACCCCTGGGGGCAATCCTGGCTATGACCTAATGGTGCTTCGCCTGACCAACGCTGCCGTCTCTGGCCCCAAGCCAAAACTGTTCATCATGGCCGCCATCCATGCCAGGGAGTACGCCACGGCGGAACTGGTCACCCGCTTTGCTGAATACCTGGTCAGCCACTACGGGACCGATCCGGATGTCACGTGGATCCTGGACCATCACGAGATTCATTTGCTTTTCCAAGCCAACCCCGACGGGCGCAAGATCGCCGAGGGCGGTACGTACTGGCGCAAGAACACCGACAACGATGATGGGTGCGCGAACCCCAATTATTGGGGCACCGACCTAAACCGCAACTACCCTTTCCAGTGGGGGTGTTGTGGTGGCTCCAGCACCAACCCCTGTAACGAGACTTACCGCGGCCCGGCGGCGGCGTCGGAACCGGAAACACAGGCGGTCCGTGACTACGTGCGGGCCCAGTTCCCCGACCAGCGGGATGACCCCCTGAGCGCGCCCGCCCCGGTCACCGCCACTGGTATCTTCCTGGACATCCACAGTTACAGTGAACTGGTCCTCTGGCCGTGGGGCTTCACTTCCAGCCCGGCTCCGAACGGGACGGCCCTACAGACATTAGGGCGCAAGTTCGCCTACTTCAACGGCTACACCCCTCAGCAGTCGTATGGACTGTATCCCACCGACGGCACGACGGAAGACTTTGCCTATGGCGATCTGGGATTGGCCGCCTACACTTTCGAGATCGGCACGTCGTTCTTTCAGAGTTGTTCGTACTTTGAAAACACGATCGTGCCGGAGAACATGCCTGCGCTTCTCTACGCCACGAAGGTTGTGCGGACCCCGTACCTGACACCCAGCGGTCCGGATGCGCTGAATGTGATGGCTGCACCGGCAAGCGTCGCTGCTGGCGAGCCCATCTACCTGACGGCCACGATCAATGACACGCGCTACAATAATTCCGAGGGGACAGAGCCGACACAGAACATCGTCGCTGCCGAATACTACATAGATGTGCCCCCCTGGGTCACCAGCCCTGCGCCGGTAGCCTACGCAATGTCCCCGCAGGACGGGGTGTTCGATCAGAAGGTGGAGGGCGTGATGGCCACGGTCAATACCTCTGCCCTTGACGCTGGACGACACCTTCTGTTCGTGCGGGGACAGGATGCCGCTGGCAACTGGGGGCCTTTCTCCTCAGCCTTCTTCACGGTAACCATTGCCCTGCCCCCCGAACTGAGCGTGGGCAAGTCCCCCTCGGCTGCGCGGGTTGAAGCCGGGACGGCGCTCTCCTACGCGCTGACGGTCACCAACACGGGCGGCCCGGCCACGGGGACGGTCATCACCGACACGCTCCCTGCGAACACCCTCTTCGCCTGGGCCTCGGACGGCGGCATCCTGGACGGCAACAACGTCATCTGGAGCGGGTTGACGGTCCCCGCGCACGGCTCGCTCAGC
>JASFBC010000255.1:0-22646 GCA_036172315.1 Anaerolineae bacterium
CCATCCGCTGAGGGGTGAGCCGGTACCCCTGGCCCTTGAGTCGGCGAACGAGAGTGGTTAGCCGCTTTTGGAGTATAGATTCTTTGTTAGTAATCATTCTCTGTTGCAGATTATATCACAGAAGGATAAATGTGTCAAGAGGATGCACCGTTCTGTGGTTGTTCAAAAATCGGCGAGAAAACCGCTACTTGCGTTGAAGTGGAAGGAATGGTCTAAATTAGCCCGGAATGGGGGGATCATTACCATCGGCCAGCCATACCGACTTTGAGCGATCGTGCCATTCTATTCATCTTGACAAATCATTGCAAGGGATGTATAATATTAATACCTGCGCCGGCAGGTATAACTTACTGTCTCCATATCAACTTCAAAAGGAGGTCCACATGAAGAAGGGAGCACTCTCTGTACTCCTGCTTATAGTGCTGAGTCTTCTCCTCAGCGCCTGCGGTCCGGCCCCAACCCCCACTCCTCCTCCGCCTGTTGTCACGGTCGTGCGCGAGGAGGTGGTGGTCACCGCGACGCCTGCCCCTGAGCCCAAGAAACTGGAAATCTTCCACTGGTGGACTGCGGGCGGCGAGCGGGAAGCGGCCGATGCTATGTTCAAGGCCTTTAAGGATAAGGTGCCGGATGTAGAGATTGTGGAGAACCCGGTTGCTGGCGGCGGTGGGGTGAGCCACCGCGTGGTCCTGCAGGCCCGTCTCTCCGCTAGCTTGCCTCCGGACACCTGGCAGACCCTGGGCGGTGCCGAACTGAAGTCTTACGTGGACGGCGGCTTCCTGGAACCGCTGGATGACCTGTGGGCAGAGTTGAAATATGCCGAGATCATCCCGGGTCCGCTGGCGAAGGCTGTGACCATCAATGGGCACCCTTACGTTGTCCCCTTGAACATGCATATCCAGAACATCCTCTACTACAACAAGGCCTTGTTTGATGAACTGGGGCTTCAGCCGCCAACAAACTATGACGAATTGATCGCCGTCGCCAAGGCGATCAAGGCGGCCAAGCCGGAGATGAGCCCGCTGGCCCTGGGGACCAAGGAGAAATGGGAAGCGGCTTTCGTTTTTGACAGTATCCTTCTGGAGGTGGGAGGCCCGGCTCATTATGTTCAGGTCTACAAGGGCGAAGTGGACGTAAAGAATGACCCCGCCTATAAGGAGGCGCTGCAAAAATTGGAGGCGCTGGTGCCCTATATCTACCCCTACCACGCGGGTCTGACCTGGGATGAGTCTTGCGGCCTGGTTGTCTCCGGCGACGCGGCAATGGTGCTAATGGGAACGTGGGCCATCGGCTACTTCCAGAGCCGGGGCTGGACGCCAGGCAAAGAGTTCAGCGCGGTGACTTTCCCCCAGAAGCCGGAGCGTATCCTTCTCTTCCATCCAGATACGTACGGTCTGGCGAAGGGCGCGCCGCACCCGCAGACGACCATAGAGTGGCTGAAAGTCGTGGCCTCGCCGGAACTCCAGATCCCCACCGATGTGACCCAGGGCGGTATGTTTGCCCGGCTGGATATTGACCCTGCTAACTTCCCCGATCCCATCCGGCAGGAATTCCAGACTTACGTCCGGAACAATCCGGATAAACTGATCCTGGATCAGCATGGCAGCATTGCGCCCTTCAGTTTCACTCAGGCTTACTGGGATGTGATGGCCGCGTTCATCGCCCAGCCAAATGTGGACGGAACGCTCTCTTCGGTGGCGGACCTGCTGACCACCTACAATGTGAAGGCAGATGCAGCCTGGTATCAGTGGCCGTAATCCGCCAATCACGAGGGGCGCCGACGATATGACGCAGCCATCTATCGCCGATTGGGGCAGTTAAGTGCACGAGGGGGTATTTGCGTGAGGGAATCCGCAAATACCCCCTTTCTTTTTACCGAGACGTTCCAATGAACCGAAAGCCACGACACTCGTTCAAGCAATGCTTCTCCAAAGTATTGGAGTCCCTGCCCTTCCTGACCCCATTGCTGGTTTTTCTGGTCATTCTGTACGGAATGCTGGGCTGGACTCTTTACGTTTCTATGGCAAACTGGGTAGGAACTGCGCCTAATTATGAGTTCGCAGGGTTGAGGTGGTACCAGATGATGTTCCGGCTCGACCGCTTCCGGGTGGATATGAGCAATAATGTCAAATGGCTTGCACTGGGTGTTTTTCCCACGGTGATTCTGGCGCTGTTCCTGGCCTATATGCTGGAAATCGGTTCGGTGAAACAAATTGAGGGTTACGTACGTACCCTTATCCTCTACCCGGTCGCTATGTCCTTTGTTGTCACCGGGACCATCTGGTCATGGATGTACCAGCCGGATAAAGGGGTGCTGAACACCATCCTGCGCGCCCTTGGCCTCTCCGAGTTGGTTGGGCGTTATACCACCCATCCTGCCGCTGCTACTTACTGGCTAATTCTGATTTTCATTTGGCAGTATCTCGGATTCGCGGTCATCATTCTGCAATCCTCCTTCCGTACGACAGAACTTCAGGAAATGGTGGAAGCCGCCATTGTGGACGGAGCATCCAAGTTACGCATCCTTTTTTCCGTCATTGTGCCTAACATCCGGGGGGGTATTTTGATCCTTGTGTCTCTTCTCCTCATCTCGGCGCTGAAGGTCTTTGACATCGTCTACGTGGTCACCTTCGGCGGTCCCGGTTATTCTACTGATGTGCTGGCTCTTTTTATGTTCATTGCTACCTTCCAACAGCACCTGGTCGCCCTGGGAGCGGGGCTGGGGATGATTATTTTCATCATGGCCCTGGTCATCGTAATTCCATATACTATTTACGCTTTCAGGAAGTGGTTTGAATGAGAACCCGAGACCTCTCTACTAAACTCATCATTCTGCTTGCCACCCTGGTGTTGACCGGGGTATACGTTCTGCCTATTTACGTGATGGTGGTCACCTCTCTGAAGATACCGGTAGAAATCAGCCAGCGGGCCTACCTGATCCCGACTCGGAATCTACAATTTCAGAACTATGCGGAGGCTTTTCGGTTGGTCTATCCCTCTCTGATAAATTCCTCAATCATTTCTTTTGTTGTCACTATACTGGCTGCGTTTTTTGGGGGACTGAGTGGATACTACTTGAGCCGCTCCCGCTCTGCATTTGTGCGGGTTCTTTTCATCCTGGTAGGCGTTGCCCTTTATTTGCCCTATCAGGTCATCTTGATCCCGTTGGTACAGTTCATGGCAAAAACTCGCATGGCGCTGACCCACGCGGGCTTGATTGTGAGTTATCTGATCCTGAACGTTCCACTGGCCTCTGTTCTGATGGGTACGTTCTTCCTATCCATTCCCAGAGAACTGGAGGAGGCGGCTCAGGTGGACGGGGCCAACCGGCTGCAACTCTTTTTCCGAGTGGTCTCTCCCGTTTCCCTCCCTGCTTATGCCTCCACCGCTATCATTGTCTTCACGCAGGTCTGGAATGAATTTCTGCTGGCTCTGACTCTTTCCACACCGGCTACCACAACCATCCAAGTCAAACTGGCTGAAGTGAAAGGGAGTTTTGTGGCTTTGTATAACATCCAAATGGCCTCAGCGCTCATTGGCGTCCTGATTCCGTTGTCCTTTTTCCTCCTTTTAGGACGGTACTTCATTCGAGGTGTTCTGGCGGGGGCTCTGAAAGGATAAGCCCTTCATCGCCGACAAAGTACGAGGGGGTTGGGGTGGCGGCTTCGCCGCCCCAACCCCCTCGTGTTTTGCAGGATCAATCCCGGGCTACCACCCGCTCAGGTCTATGTGCCGGCCAATGGGGCTGGCCCGTACCGTCTCCAGAAAGGCCTCCGGGGGGATAACCCCGATCTCCCGCAGAACGGTCAGCAGGGCGTAGAGGGCGGCGTTGCGAGCCCCCGCCCGTCCGCGAAAATCGGCCACCCGTACCTCCGCTCCCGTCTCCGGCACCGGCAACGACCCGTCCAGCCAGAGGATACCTCCCGTCATCCGGCGGATGCGCTCCCGCTGGTTCGCCAGCCCATCGGCCGAAGTGACCACCATCACATCGGGCTGGGGGACGCCGTGATAAAAAATGGGCGTTCGGGAGAGGAGAATTTCGGCGGTGGAGAATCCCACGCCCACGGTGACCGGGTAACTCCCCTTTTTGGTCGCGTAGAGGCCTGCTGCCATCGCGGCCTGCGCCAGCAGTTCCGCCGCCTGCTGGACACCCTCCCCCGCCGAACCGGCCAAAATCAGGGCCATCCGCCCTTCCAGCGGGGATGAATACCCGGCGGGGACGGCGGGGATCTCCAGGAGGGACGGCGTCTCCCGGCGGGACGGGCGGAAGACGGGGCGGGGCGGGCCCGTCCAGACCCCCGGCTCATACCCGGCCTCCTGGGCCAGTTCCTTCAGCCGCAGGTCCGGGTTCATCTTCACCCCGTAACTGACGCAAATTTCCAGTACCTCTACCAGAGCGAAGCCCTCCCTCTCCAGTGCCTGGCGGAGGACGTCTGAAAAGTCGCCCAGGCCGACCACACGGGCGGCGAAGGGCGCGCCGGCGTCCAGCACCAGGCGGGGCAGGTCGTGGTGGGGGAGGGGGTAGCCATGGGGGGTGAGGACGGTCCGGAAGCCGGGGGGCGTCAGGCCGCTGGGTTGCCCGCCCGTCATTCCGTAGAGCATGTTGTTGTGGACGACGACGGTCAGGTCCACGTTCATTCGCGCGGCCTCCAGGATGTGCTGGAGGCCGATGGTAGCGCCGCCGTCGCCGATGTAGACGATGACTTTTTTCTCCGGCGGGAGGCCCATGGCGATCCCGGCCGCCAGCGCGACGGACCGTCCGTGGAGGCCGTGGACGGTGTGGGTGGCGAAGTTGCCGTCCACGATGCCGTGGCAACCAATGTCGGTCACCAGCACCACATCCAGCGGGGACGCGCCCAGCGCCTCCAGCGCCTTCACGGTGTTGCGGACAACGAGGTGATGCCCGCAGCCTTTACAATAGGGGAGTTCGGATTTGACCAGAAAGCGGCTCATAAAGCACCCGTTGGGGGTTCATATGGGGGCAACTGCCGTACAGGGGCAGGGCTTGCCCCTGCCCCAGGGCAGGGCAACCGCCAGGGTTGCCCCTACAGGGATCGGATGATTTCGTCGGGCCGGATCATCCGCCCAATGGCGGTGACGGTCCGGATGTGGGACGGGAGCCGTCGTCCGAAGAGCAGATGTGCCAGTTGCCCCTGATAATTCTCTTCGGCAATAACGACGCGCGGATAGCGGTCCATTATTTCCAGGTAGACGGCAGGGATCGGCAACAGGGTCCGGGCAATTAGCAGGGAGACGGGCACGCCCTGGGCGCGCAGGGTCATTATCGCCTCGCGCGCCGCGCCGGAAGTGATGCCATACGTTACCACCAGCATCCGGGCATCCTCCTGCTCGTCCAGGTGGTAGAGGAGGGGGGTCCGGGCCTCCACTTTGGCCTGAAGGCGACGGGTATTGGCCATCGCCTCGTCGCTGGTATGCTGGATGATGCCGCAGCGGTCGTGGGTGGAGGCGTTCAGCCGGACCTGGTGCCGGTCGTTGCCCACTGGCAGGAAGGGCGGGACCAGGTCGTCGCCGGGGTTGTAGGTGCAGTACGGGCCGGGGCCGTGGTAGAAAGTTCGGCGAACCGGCGTTATCTCCGGCAGGCGCGCCAGGTCAAAACTCTCCTGGGTCATCACCATCTCTTTGGAGGTCAGGAGCACCACCGGTGTCCGGAGGTCCACCGCCATCTGCAAGGCGACGGGGGGGAGAAGCCAGCAGTCCTCCAGGTCGGAGATGCAGAGGACCGGAAGTGGGTAGCCGCCGGAGACCAGGCCGTTCAGGAGCAGGAGGTCTCCCTGGGCACCGGCGGTGGCCGTGCCGGTGGCCGGGCCCAGCCGCTGGACCAAGATGAGCAGCATGGGGAGTTCCATCATATAGGCCATGTTGACCGACTCCACCATCAGGGCGAACCCCGGGAAAGAGGTGGCGGAGACGGGGAGATATCCGGCAGCGGAGAGGCCGGCCATCCACTGCAAGGCGGTGATTTCGTCCGGGGCCGGCAGGGCGACAGGGAACCGGCGGCTGGCGTAGAAGAAGATGAGGCTGGCCGGGGTGATCGGGTAGCCGACGTACGCGTCGGCCCTCGCGCGGACGCAGGCCTCGGCGATGAGCCGGGAGCCATCCGTCAGGACAGGGTGGGAATCCGTCAGAGTCATCGCCATATCTCTGAAGTGCCGGGCACTTTTGAAAACGCCTGGCACATTGCAGTCATTTTCCCGCTATGCGGGCGAGTTTGGGTTCCACCTCCCGCCAGGAGATGCGGGTGAGGCCCAGTTTCTGCCGCAGTTGCTCCGGGGGCATGCCCTCCCGGTAATCCCGTACGGCGCAGGTCCAGCGCAGCGTTTCAAAGGAAAGGCCTTCGGTCAATCCGGCCTGCTGGGCCACGTCGTCCAGCACGTACTCCAGGTTGCGCGCGGTGCAGGGAAACAGTCGGTCCTGGGGGTCGTACTGGGCGCGGTATTCAGCCAGCACCGTCGGCCATTCGGCGGGGAGCGGGAGACGCCGTTCTTTGTGTTTCCGGCGCGGGCTGGCGTACCGCACCCACAGCATCGGCCGCGCTGGATCGGAGAGGTCTATGTGGTCCAGCGCGATGTTTATGCATTCGCCTTTCTTGATGCCGGTGTGCAGGAGCAGCGTGACCAGGAGATGGGGACGGGCGTCGGGCGGGTCGCAGTGGCGCAGAGCCTCCGTCACTTCCAGCACGCGGGCTACTTCCTCATCGTTGAGCACCCGGGGCGGCCCGGTCAGGACAGGACGGTGGATCACCGGTGCGGCGGGGTCTTCCGGCAGGACGCCCGTCTCCGCCAGCCAGCCGAAGAAGACCTTAAGGGTGGTGATCCGGCGGGAGAGAGACTTGGGCGTGCAGGGGACGTCCCGCTCCTCGGTGAGCCAGTGGACGAACCGGTTCAGGTCCCGGGTGCCGATGTCCCCCAGCGGTGTCTCTATGCCGATGTACTCGCCCAGGATGCGCAGGTCGGAGGTGAAGGAGCGAATGGTATGTTCGCTGAAATCCTGCGCGCGCATATAGTCCTGGAAGGCCGGAATGGCCTCTTTCAGGGACGAGCGCGCGGTCAGGCCGAAGCCCTCCGCCATACAACCCCCTTGGAGCGCCAGATGGATCTTGCGTTACACGCGGCGGCGCAAGAAGGCGGGAATCTCCAGGTCGTCCTTATCAAAGACAGGTACCGGACGCTCCAGCGGCTCCCGCGCGGGGGCCCGGACGGCCTTCTGCGGGCGCTCCCCGGTATCAAAACCGGTAGCGATCAGCGTGATGCGCACCCGGTCGCCCATCTCCTCATCAATCACCGCGCCGAACCGCAGGTCCACATCGGGGTGTGCCGTTTCCCGGATAATGGTTGCCGCCTCGTAGACTTCATGCAGGGAGAGGTCCGGGCCGCCGGTGATGTTGAAGAGGATACGCTGAGCGCCGTCAATAGTGATATCCAGCAGGCGGTTGGAAATGGCCTGCTGGGCCGCTTCCTGGGCCCGGTTTTCGCCGCTGCCCTGGCCCACCGCCATCAGCGCCGCGCCCCCTTCCGCCATCACTGCCCGAACGTCGTTGAAGTCCCGGTTGATGAGGCCGGCCGCCGTGATGACTTCGGATATAGCCTGGATGCCCTGCCGGAGCACATCGTCGGCCAGGCGGAAGGCGTCCTGCAGGGAGACCCGTTTCTCCACCATCTCCAGCAGGCGGTCGTTGGGGATGACAATGAGCGTATCCACCTGCCCTTTCAGGGCCTCAATGCCCGCCGCCGCCAGTTCGGCCCGCTTCTTCCCTTCAAAGAAAAAGGGGCGAGTGACGATGCCGATCGTCAGGGCATTCATCTCGCGGGCGATTTTAGCGACCACCGGCGAGGCTCCGGTCCCCGTCCCACCGCCCATCCCGGCGGTGATGAAGACCATGTCGGAGCCCTCCAGGACCTGGTAGAGTTCGTCCACCGACTCCTCGGCAGCCTTGCGGCCCAGTTCCGGGTTGCCGCCGACGCCCAGCCCGCGCGTCAATTTGTCACCGATCCGCACACGGAGGGGCGCGTTGGAGAGCATGAGCGCCTGGGCATCGGTGTTGACAGCGATGAAGTCTACTCCCACGATGCCTGTCTCTATCATCCGGTTGACGGCGTTGCTCCCGCCGCCGCCAACCCCGACCACACGGATTCGGGCGAAGTTCTCGGACGATTTCATGAGCGACCTCCAGGATGTGAAAAGTGAAACGTGAAGAGTGAAACGTGAAAAGTGAAAGGTGAAGAGTGAAACGTGAAAAGTGATTCTCCTGATTTGATTTTCCTATCCCGGGAGGAGAGCGCGCAGCCACTCCCGGAGCCGTTTCCCCAGCGACGGTCCCCCTTTGGGCAGCGGGCGGCGGACGTCGGCGGTTATCCCCCAGCCCATCAGACCGGCCGCGACGGCGAAGGCCGGCCCGCTGATCCGGTCCACCAATCCCACCAGCCCCTGCGGACGGCCTACCCGGACCGGTAGTCCCAGCACCTCCCGCGCCAATTCCGGCATACCGGGCATCTGGGCCACCCCGCCGCAGAGGACGGCCCCTGCCGGGAGCAGGCCGTCGTAGCCGGAGCGTTTGATGTCTGTCTGGACCATTTCCAGGATTTCCATTGCGCGGGCTTCAATGATCTCCGCCATTTTCCAGCGGGGGAGCATCTGCGGGCCGCTCTCGCCGAACGGCTCCGCCGGGAACCGCTCGTCCTGGCCCACCTGCGCGGGCCGGGCATGGCCGTAGCGGATTTTCACCTGCTCGGCGACCTCGGTAGGTAGCCGCAGACCAATGGCGATGTCGTTGGTGATGTATTCCCCGCCGATACCCAGCGACGCCGTATGCCAGACCGTCCCATCAATGAAAATGGCGATGTCGGTGGTGCCGCCGCCGATGTCCACCAGGACCACCCCTATCTCCCGCTCGTTTTCGGTGAGAACGGCATCCCCTGCCGCCAGCGGGCCCAGAACCATCTCCTCTACCTCCACTCCGGCTCCGGCGACGCACTTCATCAGGTTCTGGATCGCCATAGAGGACGCCGTGATCACATGCGCCTCCACTTCCAGTCGGAAGCCATGCATCCCCACCGGGTCCCGAATTCCCTCCTGACCGTCCACGATGTAGTGGCGCGGGATGATGTGGAGCAGTTCCCGGTTATACGGTATGGCGACGGCGCCCGCCGCGTCCAGTGCCCGGTCTATATCTTCCACCGCGATCCCTTCCTCCCGGCGGGGGACAGCGATGACGCCCCGGCTGTTGAGCGACGCGATGTGGGGGCCGCTGAGACTGACGTAAGCCCGCTCAATGCGGTAACCGGACGACCGCTCCGCCTCCTGGACCGACGCGGTGATGGCGGCCGTCGCCTCGGTCAGGTTGACGACAGAACCTTTGCGCATCCCGCGCGAAGGGACGATGCCGACGCCGATAATGCGCAGGCCCACGTCTTCCCGAATCTCCCCTACCAGGGTGCAGATTTTGCTGGAACCCACATCTATACCGACGACCGTCTGCTCCATGCGGCCCTCCGGCTACCATTCATTAGTCACCGAATAGTACGGCGCATCCGGGAAGCGGACGTCCACGAATTTCGGGGTGATGCCTTTCGCTACCAAATGGGCGCGGATTTTCAGGTAGACCCCCAGCCGATGGGCCATCCCCGTCCCCTGGCCCAGGACTACCCGCCAACCTGCCGGGTCCTCCAGCACCAGCCCGCGACCGGGCCGGTAGAGGATGGGGCCCGGGCGAACTCCCAGCCGCTCCAGTTCCTCCAGCCCGACCAGGACGTCCCGAACGACCAGCCCGCGTTCATCGGTGGGCAGCGGCCCGCTGACCTGCCATCCCCCCTTCAGGGGCCCGGGAGCCGGAAAGGCGCCGCCGGCGCGGTCCACCCAGTAGTATCTCCCCCCCTGCTCCCAGGCTGCCACCGGCTCCCGCTCGGTGACGGCGACGACGCACCGGGCCGGGAGTCCGCAGGAGACCCGCACCCGCTCTATGGACGGAATGGCCTCCAGGATGCGCCGCTCCGCCGCGCGGGGATTGGCCCAGAGGATGTGCAATCGCTCCAATCCGCTGGCAGCGAAAATGGCCTCCTGGGGCACCCGCTGGGCTCCCACCACCTGAGCGTTCATCACATAAAACTGCGGATGAAAGGCGAGCCAGAAGATGAGCCCCAGTAGCGCGATACCACCGATGCCACCCAGTACAACTGCCGGGCGCGTGGCCGCCCGCCGTTCCGCTACCCGGCCCCCGATTACCAGCGGAAC
Source organism: Anaerolineae bacterium (assembly GCA_036172315.1). Taxonomy (GTDB): domain Bacteria; phylum Chloroflexota; class Anaerolineae; order B4-G1; family DUEL01; genus SpSt-77. The sequence goes on from JASFBC010000255.1 coordinate 10,246, forward strand.
GCTCTGCCGGAAATTCTGTTGTCGCCTTCTCCTTCCTCGTGCTGGGGGCATATCCTATCCCTGCTCCCTGCTACTCCTCCGGCTGGTACGATACCCGGTTCCGTGCCAGGTCCGCATGCCGCTCCAGCGCCAGACCGATCAGCCGGTCAATTAACTCCGGGTACGGGATGCCGCTGGCTTCCCACAACTTCGGGTACATGCTGATCGCCGTAAAGCCCGGAATGGTGTTCAGTTCGCTGACGTAGAGTTCCTCCGTCCCCCGGGAGAGGAGAAAATCTACCCGCGCCATCCCGGCGCAGTCTACCGCCAGGTAAGCCCGAATGGCCAACTCGCGCGCCCGCTCCGCGACCTCCTCCGGCAGTGGCGCGGGGATCAGCAGTTTGGATGCCCGGTCCCCCTCGTCCAGGTACTTGGCGGCGTAACTGTAGAACTCCCGGCTGGGGATGATTTCCCCCGGCACCGAGGCGATGGGGTCGTCGTTGCCCAGGACGCTAACCTCAATTTCCCGCGCCTGCGGGACTGCTGCCTCCACCAGCAGTTTCCGGTCGTACTGGGCCGCGTCCCGAAGCCCCCGCGCCAGTTCCTCCCGATCCCGGCATTTGTTCACCCCCACGCTGGAGCCCAGGTTGGCCGGTTTCGTGAAGACCGGGTACCCCAGTTCCCCTTCCACCCGGTCCAGCACCGCTTCTGGGTCCCGTTCCCACTCCTTCCGTTTGACCACGAGGTACTTTACGACGGGCAGGCCGTGGGCCCGCATCAGGTCTTTAAAGAGGGCCTTGTCCATCCCCAGCGCCGAGGCGGCCACTCCGGCCCCCACGTACGGGATACCCGCCAGGTCCAGCAGCCCCTGGACCGTCCCGTCCTCCCCGTAGGGCCCGTGGAGGACCGGGAAGACGACGTCCAGTTGGGCCAGGAGCGCGCGGCGGGCCAGGTGGGGCTCCAGTTCCTTCAGGGAGACGACGCCCCGGTGCCTCGGGTCGCCCAGGAGCGCGACCGGGTGGCTCAGGTCTTCATCCCCTTGGGTCAGCGCGGCCACCGGGTCACCGGAGGCCAGCCAGCGCCCATCCTTAGTGATGCCGATGGGCACCACGTCGTACTTCTCCGGGTCCATCACCCGCATCACCGAGCGCGCCGAGATCAGGCTGATCTCGTGCTCCCCAGACCGTCCTCCAAACAGCACACCGACTCGTATCTTGCCCATCCCACTCTCCGGAGGGACGTGGATAAACGCGGATTTTTATTGTTGTGACCGTTTGCCCGTGAAAGTACACCGGAATACGCGCTATTGCTGAACCTGCAATCCCGCTTCCTGAAACGCAATCGCCATCGCATTCTCATAGACCTTCTCCAAAAAACCCATACCCCAGTTGTGGATCAACCACCCTGAAGAACGCATGGAGAATCTTATCCGTGATCTCCCGGTGCTTGAGGTCTGCTATAGCCATTTCAAAACTCGCTCTAAAAATTAAATAAATCTGCGTTCATCTGCGTCCCATTTAAAATCAAATCGCGTTCATCCGCGTCCCATCCCAAAAACTCCACCTCCGGCTCCAGCCGGATGCCGAACTGCCGCTCCACCTCAGCCTGGATGTGCCGGATGAGCGCCCGGACATCGGCGGCGGTGGCGGAGCCGGTGTTGATAAGAAAATTAGCATGCCGTTCCGAGACCATCGCCCCGCCGATGCGGTATCCCTTCAGCCCGGCGGCTTCTATCAGCCGTCCCGCATGGTTGCCGGGGGGGTTTTTGAAGGTGGAGCCCATAGTCGCCCCTGAGGGATGACGGGTCCGCCGCCAGGCCAGAATCTCCTCCATCCGGGCCGCCAGGGCGGCCGGGTCGCCAGGGGAAAGGCAAAATGTTGCTGCCAGGACGATGGGCCGCTCCTGTGGCGGCATTCGCTTGATCCGGCTCTCCCGGTAGGCGAACTCCATCCACGCCGCAGGCCGTTCGGTAATGCTCCCATCGGGCTCCAACAGGGTGATACTGTGGAGGACGGATGCCACGTCGCCTCCGAACGCGCCGGCATTGCCCACCACCGCCCCGCCGACGGTGCCGGGAAGACCCGCCGCCCATTCCAGCCCGGCCAGGCCCCCGGCCGCCGTCTCCCGGGCCAGCACTGCCATCGGTGCCCCCGCCTCTGCCCAGACGGTCCCGTCGGCCTCTACACGGGTCCGGTCGGCCCGGTGGATCATTACCAGCCCCCGCACACCGGCGTCGGAGACCAGCACGTTGCAGCCACCACCCAGGACCCGCCACGGCAGCCCCGCCGCGCGCGCCATCTCTACGGCCTCCACGATCTCCTCCGTCGTCCGGCAGATGACCAGCAGATCGGCGGGCCCGCCGACGCGCATGGCGGTGTAGGGGGCCAGCGGCTCATTCCACCGCACCCGCTCCCCCAGTCCTAAGACCCATTCCAGAAGTATAAAGCGATTCATTTCACCCTGGAGAATCCCTGAAGGCGGATAGACCGACAGATTTTGCTTCCCCCCAGAAGAAGTGCTGACCGATGGTGACCTCCATCGGGCTGAATAATAGTTGCAATTCTGGATTCTGGAACCACAATCTCGTACAAAAGATTCGCTTATCGCCAGGTGGAAATAGCGCCATCCGGCAGATGTCATCGCAGACGCTATCGGCAGCCTCTGGCGCTTTCCTGCCCAGTACTGCCGGGAATCTGTTATCTACTGCCCTGAAATCTACGGTGGCCTATTGCCCAGAGCGAGAGGATTTTTGGGTCCGTATCAGTTGCAGTTTGGCCGCCAGGACCTCGCTGGCGAAACCGTTCCGCTTCCGGCGTCGCCGCCGTATCCGTTGCAGCCGTCCCCACGAGCGCTCAATCTGGGTTGACATCGTCCACCTCCGCGCGTTTCGCGCTTCACTTTTCACTCCGGAGCGCCTCCAGCAGCCACTCCCCCACCTTATCCCCATCGCCCGCTCCTAAGGTCAGGACCACGTCGCCGGGCCGGACCTCTGTTCCCAGGAGCGCGACCGCCTCCTCCCGTGACCCCATCCCTCGCGCGTCAGGATGACGCATCCGGGCCACCACGTCGGCGCTGCTAACACCCAGTATGTCGGATTCCCGCGCCGCATAGATCGGCAGGACCAGCACGTGGTCGGCTTGATCAAAGGCCCGGGCAAACTCCTCCAGCAGTGCTTTCGTGCGGCTGTACGTATGCGGCTGCCAGACTGCCCAGACCGGTCGCCCCGGGAATCGCTGCCGGGCCGCCGCCAGGGTCGCCCGAATCTCCGTGGGGTGGTGGGCGTAGTCATCCACCACCACAACACCCTCTGCCTCGCCCTTGATCTCAAACCGACGCCCCACGCCCCGGAATCCGCTCAGGGCCGCGCGGGCCGTGGGGAAGGGCACGCCCACCTCGTCGGCCACCGCCAGCGCGGCCAGCGCGTTCAGGACGTTGTGTGCGCCCGGTATCCGCAGCCGGACCTCGCCCAGCGTCCGTCCCGTCCGAACCGCGTAGAAGTCCATCCCGCCGGAAGGATTGGCGTGGACTCGCCGGGCCGTCCACTCTGCGCCCCTCTCCCGACCATAGAAGACCACCCGCCCTCCCCGGGTCTGTCGCTCCTGGCCCAGTTCCCGCGCGGCCGGGTGGTCCCAGCAGGCCACCAGCAGGCCGTCGGGCGGAATTCGGGAAACGAACGCCGCGAAGGCGGCCCGGAAGTCCGCAAAGGTCGGGTAGCAATCCGGGTGGTCGTGCTCCACATTGGTCACCACAGCAATATGGGGCGAGAACCCCAGGAAGGTCCGATCGTACTCGTCGGCTTCTATGACGAAGTGCGGCCCGCCGCCCGCGCGGGCATTGACCCCCGGCCCGACCAGCGTCCCGCCGACGATGAAAGTCGGGTCCAGGCCGGCCTCCCAGAGAACCGTCGCGATCATCGCCGTCGTGGTCGTCTTCCCATGGGTTCCGGCGACAGCGATGCCGATATGTCCCTCCATCAATTCTCCCAGCACCTGGGCGCGGCGGAGGACCGGGATGCCTGCCGCCCGCGCTGCCTGGACCTCCACGTTGTCCTCCCGCACCGCCGAGGAGACGATAACCACATCCACGCCTGCCACGTTCTCGGCCCGGTGCCCCACGGAGATCCGTGCGCCGTCCCGAGCCAGCGCTTCTGCGGCCGGAGATATGCTCAGGTCCGAGCCGGAGATAACGGCTCCCCGCTCCATCAGCACGCGGGCGATGGCGGAGAGGCCGGCACCGCCGATGCCGATCAGGTGAATGCGGTGACCTGCGAACAGACTCACACCAGCACCACCAGCACAATAATCAGCGTCGCCCCGGTCAGGATGAGGATCAGGGTGTCGCTCATCCAGACGTAGGGCAGAAAATGGGTAGCAAATTGGTAGGCCGACGAAGTCTGCTCCGGTGGCAGGATGCCCCAGATGTTGTACCCGGCAAAGTGCAGGAACCCCCAAATTGTACCTGCCAGCAAGTATCCGTTGACAGTACCGACAACGAGCCCCAGGAGCAGGTCTTGAATCTTCTCCCGCCGGGCCTTCCCCGCCAGATACGGCGATACCACCGGCCCGGCGTACCCGAAGAGGGCTATAATGACGAAGAGCGCGCTGAAGATGTAGAATTGCTCCACGGGTGAACGAGCCTTCAGGTACTCCCGGACGAACGGGATAATGTTCAAAAAGAGCCAGCGCAGGAAGTAGGCAGAGATGATGGCCAGGGTGACCAGTAACTCCCGCACCCATCCCCGCAGCGCGCCGATGAGCCCAAACATCAGGACAACCAACCAGAAGAAGGTATTAAGCGGGATCATGATGAGTTCTCCTCTCCGGTCGGATCCATCCCTGCCTCAAGTTTATCTTGAAACGCGCCTTTCCCACTTTCTGGCTTCCTGCATCTCGGTTTCTAACCCTTCATATGATCTCCATAACCAGCCGGGCCAATCTGGCCGCCGCGTCGGGACGGGCCAGAGCGGAGGCACACGCCCGCATTCCGGTCAGCCGCGCCGGGTCCGCCAGAAGCGACCGCGCTGTCGGCACCAGTTCCTCCCCCAGCCGCGCGTCTTCCAGGACGACCGCTGCGCCGCGCGAGGCCAGCCACTCCGCGTTCACCCGCTGGTAGCGCCAGGCATACGGGTAGGGGACCAGGACGGCGGGCAGACCGAAGTACGGCAATTCCCCCAATGTGGAGGCCCCGGCCCGGCAGACGGCCAGGTCCGCCGCCGCCAGCGCCTGCCCCATCGCCGCACCGTGCAAGTAGGGGTACGGGTGGTAGCGGCCCCGCGCAGTTGCCGGAAGCCCATCCGCCCCTGCCGCCACCCAGGGCCGGTCTCGCTCCCCGCTGACATGGACGACCTGCGCTACCTCCAGTAGCTCCCCCAGGTTCTCCACCACGGCCTGGTTGATGCTCCGGGCGCCTGTGCTGCCCCCGAATATCAACAGGACTCGCTCGCCCTCCGGCAGCCCCAGCGCCGTTCGTGCCGTCGTCCGGTCTATCCCGGCGAACTCGGGCCGAACCGGATAGCCCGTCACCACCACCTTGCGGGCCGGAAGGAAGGCCCGGGAATCCTCCACGGTGACCCCGATACGGGCCGCCAGACGGGCAATGAACTGCACCGCCAGCCCGGGCTCAATATCCGGAAGATACAGCAAGATCGGCACCCGCAGGACCCGCGCCGCCAGCGCGACCGGCACGCTGGCGTACCCCCCAGTGACAAAGAGCGCGTCCGGCCGATGCCGACGGCCCAGTCGCAATGCCGCAAAAAATCCCTGCGCCAGTTTGACCAGATTGCGCGCGGCCCGCCAGGGCGCCAGTCCGTGCAGGCCTCCCGCCGGGATTCCAGCGAAGGGCCGCCCTGCGCGGGTAACCAGTCGTTCCTCCACGCTCCCGCGGCCGCCTATGTAGAGCACGTCCACCGGCTCCGTTGTCTCCAGTGCCTGCAGGACAGCGAGACCCGGATAGACGTGCCCGCCCGTTCCTCCTCCAGCGATCCAGAGATGCACGGTTTTATATCCTCACCACAGCGGACGCGAAAAACGTCCATTTCCATTCTGCGCGCGCTGCCCTCTCTGCGGTTGTACCTCCTCCCCCATCCAGCGACGGGGCGGGCGTCCCCGGGCGACGCTCTCCAGGAGTCCCACTGCCGCCAGCGAGGTCACCAGCGACGAGCCGCCTATGCCGATGAAGGGCAGGTTGGTCCCGGTAAACGGGAGCAGTGAGGCGATGATACCCATATTCAGCCCGGCCTGGAAGACCAGAAGCCCGGTCAATCCTGCGGCCAGGAGTCCGCCGAAACTGTCCCTTGCGCGCAGCGCGATGCGGAACCCTCGCCAGGCCAACACCCCGAATAGCCCGATCACCAGGAGACACCCGACCAGCCCCAGTTCCTCCCCGATGACGGCGAAAACGGCGTCCGTGTGGGCGGCGGGCAGGTAGAACTTCACCCGTCCCTCTCCCAGCCCCACACCGAAGAGGCCGCCGCTGGCCAGCGCGTAGAGCGCCTGCAGCGGGTGGTACGGCAGGAGCGACGGGTCCTTCAGCCCTGCCAGGAAGGCCTCAAATCGCTCGTGTGCGTGGGGGTACACTGTAATCAATCCCCAGAAGACCACTGCCCCCATCAGCCCGGCGATGAACAACTGCCCGATGTGCGCGCCGGAGAGGAAAAAGACCAGGAAGCCGGCGAAGACCAGGACGGCCACCGCGCTCAGGTCCGGCTGGAGGGCCACCAGTCCCGCCACCAGCCCCATCCAGACGGAGAAGGGAATCAGGCCGTAGGAGAGATCGCGGATGCGCTCCCCTTTGGATGAGGCCCACGCGGCTGCATAGATCACCGTCGTGACCTTGGCCAGTTCCCCCGGCTGGATGGAGTGCCCCAGCAGGGAGCGCTGGGCCCCCCACTGCGGGCGGCCGATAATCAGGACCAGCAGAAGCAGAATCAACGTCCCGCCCAGCAGCGGCACCGACCCGTCCCGCCAGAGGGTATAGTCCATCCGGGCCAGCGCCACCGCTGCGATGACCCCTATGGCCAGCCACAGGACCTGCCGCTTGAGCCAGTAGAAGGGGTCCCCATATTGGCTGTAGCCCCAGTTAAAGGTCGTGCTGTAGACCATCAGCAACCCTATTATCACCAGGGCCGCTGTGGCCAGCATCAACAGATAATCAGGGGGTCGGGATTCCCTCATAAGAGCCACGTAACTATTCAGCCCGGTGGAGGTCACCATCTTGGCGCCGATGGGAAATCAGCCTCTCCGCCGCAGACCACAGACCATAGACGACGGTGGTCGGTGGTCTGTCGCCTGTCGTTGCAGGCCGTCGGAGGCCCCAGGCCCAGGGAGGCTGGCTTTCCGTCAGCGCTTTAATCTGTGAGGTTCGTGGCGAAACGCCGAACCAGTTCCTTAAACCGGTCGCCGCGCTCGGCGAAGTCCCGGAAGGCATCAAAACTGGTCCCGCCGGGGGAGAGGAGCACCACGTCCCCCGGACGGGCGACCCGCGCGGCGGCCTCCACCGCCTCCTCCAGCGTCCGTACGCGCTGGATGCCCTCCAGCCGCCCGGGGGTGGCCTGTGCCGCTTCCTCCACCTTCCCGGCGATCATCTCCCCGGCCTCGCCGAAGGTGATGAGGTAGCGGACTCGCCCGACGGCCTCCCGGGCGAATTCTTCCCAGGGCAATTTCTTATCCCGTCCACCGGCCAGGAGGACCATCGGTTCGGTGAACGACCGCAGGGCCGCTATCACCCGCTCCGGCGCGGTGGCGATAGAATCGTCGTACCACTGGACCCCGCGCCATTCCTGGACGAACTCCAGCCGATGCTCCACGCCGGGGAATGTCTGGATGACCTGCCGCATCGCTTCCACCGGTACGCCGACCACCCCTGCCAGCGCGCAGGCCGCCAGGACGTTCAGCAGATTGTGGTCGCCCCGAAGCCGGACCTCCTCCCGATGGCAGATGACTTCGGTGGCCTCCTCCATCTGCAGGGCCAGTTGGCCGTTGGTCTTATAAGCACCCCGCTCCACCTGCACCCCGCCGCTGAAAAAGACGACCTGCGCCGGAGTCTCCAGCGCCATTGCCCGCGCATTAGCGTCATCAAACCCCAGCACGGCCCAATCCTCCGGTCTCTGGAAGGCGACGATGCGCCGCTTGGCCGCGATGTACGCCTCCATCGTCCTGTGCCGGTCCAGGTGGTTGGGTGTGATGTTGAGCACCGCGGCCACGGGTGGGCTCACCGACGTCAGTTCCAGTTGGAAACTGGAAAGTTCCATCACCACCAGGTCTCCCGGCGCCATTCTCCCCAGGTCATCCAGGAGCGGGTTGCCGATGTTGCCGCCGACCCAGGTCCGGCGCCCGGCGGCCCGACACATCTCCCCGACCAGCGCAGTTGTCGTCGTCTTGCCGGCGGAGCCGGTGATGCCGATCACTCTCGCCGGGCAGCGCTCCAGAAACAACTGCGCGTCGCTGACCAGCGGGATGCCCTTCTTTCGGGCTTCCACCAGGAGCGGGATGTCCAGGGGGACCCCGCCGCTCACGCAGATGAAGTCGGTCCCCCGCAGTAGCGACATCGGATGCCCGCCCAGCGCGAAGCGAAGGGGCAGGCCGGCCAGCGCGGCGATCGCGTCGGCCAGTTCCGCCTCCGTCTTCAGGTCGGAGGCGGTGACCTGGGCTCCGGCGCGGGCCAGGAAGCGGGCCATCGCCACCCCCTGCCGCGCCAGCCCCAGGACCACCGCCCGCTTCCCGGCCAGGTCGCGGGTGATCGTTGGGGGCTCGGATTTCGTCATTCGGTCATTTGACCCAGATATGGTCAGGCAAGACGGCACGGGACGGGTGGACCTCCACATCGCCGACCCGCATCGGCTGAGCGCGGCCGTTCCCGCCCAGCAGGCTGGGATGCACAAAGCAGACCGTCGGGCGCTGCCCATATTTCTGCTGATAGCGGGCCACTGCCCGCCGGACTTTCTCGCCAATCCCCCGGTAGGGGTTATCATCAAACCAGAGAAGACCGGAGTTCATCGGAAATTCCCTCCTGCCTGAATTCTGGGAGTTACCGTCGGAGCATTTGGTCAAAGCGCCCTGCTCCTGCCGGACAACATTGGAGAGCTGTTTCCCAGCGCTCTGCGGCTCTCAAGCCAACGTATCCAATATGGAATGCGAATTTCCTCCCGCTCCATCATCCGCTCCCAGACATTGTGGCTCCATTATAGTCCCGTAGCCCCAACGGGCAATCCGGACAAAACCCGCGTCCTCCCTACAGCAGTGCCAGCGCGACGCCGGCCATCGCCGCCATCAGTTGGATCAGCCAGAACCGCTGGACGACCTGCGTCTCCGACCAGCCCAGGAGTTCAAAGTGGTGGTGGAGCGGCGACATCTTGAAGACCCGCCGCCCCTGCCCGTAGCGCCGTTTGGTGTACTTGAAGTACGAAACCTGGATGATGACCGAAAGAACCTCCGCCACCGGCACCAATGCCACTACAGGCAGGATCAGCCACTGACCGGTCATCAGCGCGACCACACCCAGAGTGGCCCCCAGAGCCAGGCTTCCCGTGTCGCCCATAAACAACTGGGCCGGGTGGGCGTTGTACCAGAGAAAGGCGAAACAGGCCCCCACAACGATGAAACAGAAGCGGACCAGGTAAATCTGTCCCTGCAGGTAAGCGATGACTCCGTAGGCCAGGAACGTGCTGGCCGCGATGATGCCCGCCAGTCCGTCCAACCCGTCGGTGAAATTGACGGCGTTGGATGCGCCGATGATGACGAACATCGCCACAGGGATATAGAAGAGTCCGATCTCAATTTTCTGGGGAATCCCCGGAATCGCCATGCTGCGCAGGCCCAGGCCGAGGTGGAGAACCAGCGCGATCCCGAATGTCAGCAGGATTTCCACCGCCATCTTCTGGCGGGCTGTCAGCCCTTCGCCCTGACGGACTCCGCGCACCCCCGCCAGGTCGTCCACCGCGCCGATAAAGGCGTAGATCAGCATCGCCCCCAGCGGCACCAGAATGGAGCGCCCGACCATATTCCGCTGGATCAGGTTGTAGACGTTCAGTCCCAGAGTGATGAGGAGGACCGGCACCACGATCATCAGCCCGCCCATCGTAGGCGTGCCCAGTTTGATCTGATGGCCGCTGGGACCGTCAATGCGGATGCGCTTGCCGATGCCGTAGCGGCGCAGCATCCGGATGAGCAACGGCCCCCATCCCACTGCCAGGAGAAACGAAATGCTGGCGAGAATCAGCGCGAAGTCCATGCTTCCTCGCTATCCCTGACTCAGGGCGTTGACAATTTCTTCCATCTGCATCGCCCGGGAGCCCTTGATTAAAATCACATCCCCTGGCTGAACCATGCTTTCCAGCAGCCGGATAGCAGAGGGGTTGTCCTCCAGGACGTGGACCCGCTCGGCGGGCATGCCCCAGCGGAGAGCCGTCTCCCCGATGATGCGCCCACGCGGCCCGACGGTGATCAGGATGTCCACCACCTCCATCGCCCGCAGGCCCACCTTCTCGTGCCCCTCCCGCTCATAGTCGCCCAGTTCCAGCATGTCTCCCAGGACGGCGATTTTCCGCCCCTCCAGTTCGTCCAGCAGGTTCAGCGCGGCCAGCATAGAGGGCGGGCTGGCGTTGTAGGTGTCGTCCAGAATGGTGGAGCCGCGTGGGCCGGGCACCGCCACCAGCCGCAGTTGTGACGAGGGAGACGACATCCCTTCCAGGATTTCCTGCCAGGTCAGCCCTTCCACAATCCCCACCGCCGCTGCCCGTAGCGCGGTGTGGACCGAATGCCGCCCCAGGAGGGGGATGCGGACATGGAGGATCTCTCCCCGGTAGTGGAGCCGGAACCGGACTCCTTCCAGGCCCAGCCCCTCAATCCCATCGGCCCAGAGGTCGGCCTCAGGAGAAAGACCGTAGGTGAAGATGCGGGCCCGGGTGGCTGCGCGCATCCCCAGGACGTTGGGGTCGTCGTAGTTGAGAATGGCCACCCCCTCCGGCGCGGGTGGCAGAGCCTGGACCAGTTCTGTCTTGGCCTGGATGATGCGTTCCATCGTTTTGGCTCGCTCCAGGTGGATCGGTCCGATGATGGTGACGACGCCCACGTGGGGGAGCGCAATTTCGGCCAGGCGGGCGATTTCTCCCACGTCGTACATCCCCATCTCCAGGACGACCCGCTCCGTATCAGGGGTGAGCCGCAGCAGGGTCAGCGGGAGGCCGATCTCGTTGTTGTAAGATTTCTCGCTCTTCAGGGTGCGGTAGCGGCGAGCGAGGACGTCGGCGACGAGTTCTTTGGTGGTGGTCTTGCCCACGCTGCCGGTGATGCCGACCACGCGCGGGGAGTGGCGGCGGCGCCAGCAGGCGGCCAGCCGCTGGAGTGCTTCCAGCGGGTCCGGGACCTTCAGCAGGACGGGCAGGGGCCATTCCTCGGGAAGCGCGGGGGGCGAGACGGTCAGGTCCACCACCGGCGCACCGGCCTCCACCGGCCGCGCGACCAGCGCCATCGCGGCCCCCCGGGCCAGCGCGTCCGCGACGTAGTCGTGGCCATTGGCCTGCTCTCCCCGCAGCGCGACGAAGACCCCATCCTGCGAGACCAGGCGGGAATCCACCACCACCTCTGTCGGTCGTCGTTCCAATGCCAACGGCCGCACGCCCGTCAATCCTTCTACCACATCCGCCAGCATCAACATTTTACTTCTCCCAGGGACGCAGATAAACGCGGAAAAGCGCAGATTGTTATTTAGATGGTTTTGTCAGCCAGCGCAAGGAGCCTTTGCGGGCATTATCAAATGCCTTGCGCTTGACCTCGGCCTGGGGGCCAAAGTTGAGCAGTAGGCCCACCTCGTAGGGTGTTGCCTTCAGATAATTGAGCAACTGGGCCTCATGCTCTGGCGAGAGCCTCTCTACTGCCTTTAACTCCACAATCACGGCATCGTCCACCAGTAAGTCGGCGAAATATTCCCCCACGACTTCTCCTTCGTAGTAAACAGTTATGGGCGCCTCTGATACAACGTTCAAGCCCATCCGCCGCAATTCTATGACCATCGCATTTCTGTACACCTTTTCCAAAAACCCGTAGCCCAGGTTATTATAGACCATGTAGAATGCCTTGATAACGGCTTCTGTCAGACCGGTGTGCTTGAATCCTGGGGACCTTTCCAACTAATCCTCCCAAAATCAGCGAAATCTGCGTTTATCTGCGTCCGCTGAATATCATCAGCGTAAATCTGCGTTTATCTGCGTTCGCTGAATATCATCAGCGTAAATCTGCGTTTATCTGCGTCCGCTGAATATCATCAGCGAAATCTGCGTTTATCTGCGTTCGCTGAATATCATCAGCGTAAATCTGCGTTTATCTGCGTCCGCTGAATATCATCAGCGTAAATCTGCGTTTATCTGCGTTCGCTGAATATCATCAGCGTAAATCTGCGTTTATCTGCGTCCGCTGAATATCATCAGC